>JBDLTH010000052.1:0-24551 GCA_039799165.1 Bacteroidota bacterium | reverse complement strand
TTGCTAATTTGTGCGACTTGGTGCGAGCTGATGTAAACATGGTAAGAGCTGGTATTGGTTCGGATATACGTATTGGCAAGAAATTTCTTTACCCTGGATGTGGTTATGGAGGTAGTTGTTTTCCTAAAGATGTGAAGGCTCTTATCAAAACTGCACACGAAAAGGGATATGAAATGAAATTGTTAAAAGCTGTAGAACAGGTAAACGAATATCAAAAAGGTGTGTTGTTTGATAAATTGGCTACCTATTATCAAGGAAACTTGAAAGGAAAGGTTGTCTCCATTTGGGGTCTATCTTTTAAGCCTAAAACAAATGACATACGTGAAGCCCCCTCTCTTTTGCTAATAGAAAAATTATTAGAAGCAGGTGCCAAAGTAAATGCCTATGACCCTGTTGCAATGGGCGAAACTCAGGCAATATTGGGCGATACGGTTAAATTTACAAAAGATATTTACGAATCAACAATTGATTCGGATGGGATAATTTTGGTTACAGAGTGGAACGAATTTAGGTTACCATCTTGGTCTGTAATACACAAATTGATGAAAAAACCTTTAGTTATTGATGGGCGTAACATCTATAACGGAAAAGACTTAGCAAAAGCTGGATTTGAATATTTTTGCATTGGTGCAAAATAAATATTAATATGTTATTATATAGTTAATCAATATATGAAGAAGATAATTCTCTGTTTTATTCTTTCGTTGTTCTCTTTCGTCAACATCTATGCTCAGATGTCAGATCAGCAGGTTATAGATTATGTGCAACAAGAATATGCAAAAGGTACATCACAAGAAAGTATTGCAACAAACCTCATAAGAAAAGGGGTTACAAAAGAGCAATTACAAAAAATAAAGCAACAGCAAGAAGGAAGACAAGCTGGCGATAAAAACACATCGAAAGATCAGTTTGGTAATAATGCTAAACAAACAAGAGGGGAACAAAGAAGTAGGCATCTAAATAATGATTTTGAAAATGAATCTTCGGATGATAGTTTTGAGAACATACGAAGTTTAATAAAGAGTAAGGCTGATTCAATTCAGAAAGATTCAGTAGAGGTATTTGGACGAAATATTTTCAACGTAAAAAACTTATCTTTTAGTCCTGATGTTAATATTCCAACACCTGTTGATTATAGACTTGGACCTGGCGATGAGGTTATTATTGATATTTGGGGTGCCTCGCAAACATCTGTAAGACAAACAATCTCACCTGATGGAGGCATAATGGTTGACAGGCTTGGTCCTATCTATCTAAATGGTATGACCATAAAAGAAGCGAATGATTACGTACAACGCAAATTTACCGAAATCTATTCAGGTATAGATACAGGTGGGGCTTCTCAAATAAAGTTGACACTTGGTCAAATAAGAACCATACAAATAAATGTGATGGGAGAAGTTGTTGCTCCTGGAACGTATGCACTGTCTTCCTTATCTTCTGTTTTTCACGCCTTGTATCGTGCAGGGGGAGTTAATAAGATAGGTTCATTGCGTTCAGTCAAATTATACCGTAACGGTAAGCTTTTACGTACATTAGACGTTTACAAATACATATTAGAAGGAAAGTTGAACGATGATATAAGAATGACCGACAGGGATGTTGTAATTGTCCCTCCCTATACATCGCTAGTAAATGTTGTAGGTAATGTAAAACGCCCGATGTACTATGAGATGACTGAAGGTGAAACACTTGCAAATTTAGTGCGTTATACAGGAGGTTTTACAGGAGATGCTTATTCTAAAAAAATAAAAATAATACGAAAAACAGGAGGAGAAAATAAAATCTTCACCGTAAGCGAAGAAGATTTTAAAACTTTTGAGGTTACAGACAAAGATGTTGTAACTGTTGGTGCTGGGTTAGCCATATTTGAGAATAGAGTAGAAATAAAAGGTGCTGTATTTAGAAGTGGCTACTTTGAAATAGGCAAGGACATTACAACAGTTAAAGAACTGATTACTGCTGCTGATGGGGTAAGAGGTGATGCCTTTTTGAATAGGGCAGTCTTGACAAGAGAGAAAGAAGATTATACAACCGAAATTATTGCCATCAATCTTCGAGATTTGTTGTATGAAAATGGCAATGATGTTGTATTGAGAAAAAATGACATGCTGTATATACCTTCGATCAATGACTTAGAAGAATATGGCGATTTTATTATTTACGGAGAGGTTTTAAAACCTGGTGAGTACAAGTACTCCGATAACACAACCTTAGAAGACCTTATTATTCAGGCAGGCGGATTGTTAGAATCTGCATCTGTAGTCAGGGTTGATGTGGCTCGTCGTATCATTGATCCAAAAAGTGTAACCGTTGGTCGTAAACTTTCGGACACCTACACATTCGAACTTAAGGACGGACTTCTTGTTGAAGGGGAGAAGAATTTTGTACTAAAGCCATATGACCAAGTTTATGTTCGACGTAGTCCTGGGTATAGAGAGCAACAAAATGTAGACATTGAGGGCGAGGTTCTTTTTCCAGGAACGTATGCTATGGACAAAAAGGCTGAACGAATATCCGAAATTATTAAAAGAGCAGGCAATCTCACTCCAGATGCTTATCCCAAAGGTGCAAGACTTGTTCGTAAGCGATCGAAAGAAGAGGTATTCAGATCAGAAACAGCTTTAAAAATAGCGGGGAAACAAACGAGTAAAGATTCTATTTCGGTTAAACAACTTGATTTGGATAATGTGTATAGTGTAGGTATTGAATTAGATAATGCCATTAAGTACCCAGGGTCAGATTATGACTTAGTATTGAGAGTGGGTGATAAATTGATTATACCAGAATACGACAATACGGTTAAAATTAATGGTGCTGTAATGTATCCAAATACAGTCGTTTACAAAAAAGGAGAAAAACTATCTTACTATATCAATCAAGCTGGAGGATACGCAGACAATGCTAAAAAGAACAAATCGTTTGTTATTTACATGAATGGGACTGTAAATAAGATAAAAAGTTCAAATAAAGAAGCTATTAGACCAGGTAGCGAGATAATCGTTCCTACCAAAGAGCAGACCAAGAAATTGTCTGCATCCGAGATTATTAGCTTAGGTACAGGTGTAGCTTCCATGGCTAGTTTGATCGGAGTACTAATTAATACAATGAATTAAGATGAGTGCTGAAAATAAAGATGTTGTAGCCGAAAAGGAGATCGATTTACTCGAACTAGGTAAGGTTATTTGGCTAAGACGTAAGCTAATTATATATTCTTCGATTGTTGCAGCACTTATAGGTGTTATTGTGGCTTTTAGTATTCCTAAAGAATATTCTACAACCGTTGTTTTAGCACCAGATGCAAAATCAGCAGGAGCTTCCGGTGGTGGTATGGGTGCTTTGGCTGCGATGGCAGGGATAAACCTCCAGCAACAAGGTTCGACCAGTGATATACCTACCGATCTTTATCCAACTATTGTAGGATCAACCCCTTTTGTTCTCGGTTTATTTGATATAAAAGTAAAAGATGAAAGAAACAATATCAATACCGAATTATTTACTTATCTCAAGGATGAACAAAAACAGGCTTGGTGGAGTTATATTTTTGCCGCACCATCTAAACTTTTAGGTGTATTTAAATCTAAAGAAGAAACAGGACTAGTCGACACAACTTATGTAGGAGAGACAAAATTGAGTACCGATCAGTTTTTGATTTTAGAGGCTGTCAAAAATCGAATAAACATTGCTGTCGATAAAAAAACCAGTGTTATTACACTTTCTGTTACCATGCAGAGTCCTCAAGTCTCTGCTTATTTGGCTGATACTGTAGTGTCTTATTTGCAAGATTATATAATTAAATATCGGACCAAGAAAGCATGCGATGATTTGGCATTTACTGAAAAACTGTATAGTGAGGCACAGCAAAATTATTATAAATCACAACAAAACTATGCAGCCTATTCGGACGGTAATTTAGATATTATTTCGGCTCGTTATGGCACAACTCGGGAGCGATTGCAAAACGAAATGAATTTAGCATATAGTGTTTATAACCAGATGGCACAACAGTTACAGATGGCAAAAGTAAAGGTTCAAGACACAACACCTGTCTATACCATTATTGAGCCTCCAGTGGTGCCTCATATTCCAGAAAAACCCAATAAAAAACGAATCGTTCTAGGATTTATTTTTGTAGCTTTTTTCGGGACTTGTGTCTGGATTATCATCAAAGATTACTTTAATATTTCCACTAAATAAAAGAACTAAAGCTATAAAATATGAAAGGAATTGTTTTAGCCGGAGGATCAGGGACGCGTTTATACCCTATAACTAAAGGGGTAAGTAAGCAACTTTTGCCTATTTATGATAAACCGATGATCTATTACCCTGTCTCAGTTTTGATGCTTGCAGGGATACGTGAGATTTTGATAATTTCTACACCTGACGATTTACCTGGATTTAAACGATTGTTGGGTGATGGTAGTGCTTTTGGTGTGAAATTTGAGTATGCAGAACAGCCTTCACCAGATGGACTTGCACAAGCTTTTATTATTGGCGAACAGTTTGTTGGCAATGATTCCGTTTGTTTAGTTTTAGGAGATAACATATTTCATGGTCATGGGTTGACCGAAATGCTGAAAAATGCTGTTCATACTGCTGATTTAGACTGTAAAGCAACTGTTTTTGGGTATTGGGTAAGTGATCCCGAACGTTATGGTGTAGCCGATTTTGATAAAAATGGTATTGTGCTTAGTATTGAAGAAAAACCATCAGAACCCAAATCAAACTATGCGGTAGTTGGTTTGTATTTTTATCCAAACAAAGTACTTGAAGTAGCTAAAAATATCAAACCATCATCAAGAGGTGAGCTTGAGATAACTACCGTTAATCAAGAGTTTTTGAAAGATGAAGAATTAAAAGTACAACTGCTAGGTAGAGGTTTTGCTTGGTTAGATACAGGGACACATGACTCATTGAGTGAGGCGAGTATATTTGTTGAAGTTTTAGAAAAACGTCAGGGCTTAAAAATTGCATGTTTGGAAGGAATAGCCCTTCGTAATGGTTGGATTACTCCCGAAAAAATGGAAGAGTTAGCTCAGCCAATGTTGAAAAATCAGTATGGACAATACCTTCTGAAGGTTGCTAAGGAAATAAAAGAGCGAAAATGAATATTATAAAAACCAAGATAGAGGGTGCAATTATTATTGAACCACGTGTGTTTACAGATGATAGAGGCTATTTTTTAGAATCTTTTTCTCAAAAAGTTTTTGAGCAACAGGTTTGCAAAACTGTATTTGTACAAGATAATGAATCTAAATCATCTTATGGTGTTTTACGTGGGTTACATTTTCAGAAACCACCTCACGCACAATCTAAACTGGTGCGTGTAATCAAAGGAAAAGTACTTGATGTGGCTGTAGATATTCGAAAAGGGTCACCTACTTTTGGTCAACATGTAGCCGTAGAATTGTCAGAAGATAATAAACGACAATTTTTTGTGCCTCGTGGTTTTGCTCATGGTTTTGTGGTATTAAGTGAAGAGGTTATTTTCCAATATAAATGTGATAATTTATATGCCCCTCAGCATGAGGGAGCAATAGCGTGGAATGACCCCGATCTGGCAATCGACTGGCAAATACCATTAGATAAGATACTGCTTTCTGAAAAAGACAAGAAAAGTGTACAATTAAAAGATGCTGAATGGTTGTTTGATAACAACGACCAGCTTTATTGAATCAAATTAGTCCAATCTATAAAATTAAACGACAATGAAGAATAATTTTAAGCAAAATATATTAATTACAGGTGGTGCTGGATTTATTGGATCACATGTAGTTAGGCTATTCGTTAATAAATATCCAGAGTACCATATTGTCAACTTGGATGTGTTGACCTATGCTGGCAATTTGGCTACATTGGCTGATATCCAAGATAAACCCAACTATTCGTTCGTAAAAGCAGATATTTGCGATTTGGAGAAAATGCGAAGTGTATTTGCAGAATATAATATTACAGGAGTAATCCATTTAGCAGCAGAAAGTCATGTAGACAGAAGTATAAAAGATCCCTTTACATTTGCTAAAACAAACGTATTGGGTACATTGTCGTTGCTTCAGGCAGCTAAAGAATATTGGAAAGCCCCTTACACTGAAAATCGTTTTTATCACATTTCTACCGATGAAGTGTATGGAACTTTGGAGTTTGATGGTACATTCTTTACTGAAACAACTAGCTATGATCCACATAGCCCCTATTCGGCAAGTAAAGCAGGTAGCGATCATTTTGTAAGAGCATTTTATGATACGTATGGTTTACCAACAATGGTAACGAATTGTAGCAATAATTATGGACCTTATCAATTTCCCGAAAAACTAATTCCTTTATTCATAAACAATATTCGACAAAATAAACCGTTACCTGTCTATGGTAAAGGTGAAAATGTCCGTGATTGGTTGTATGTCGAAGATCATGCAAGAGCTATCGATATTATTTACCATAAAGGAAAAATAGCTGATACCTATAATATTGGCGGTTTTAATGAGTGGAAGAATCTTGATCTAATTAAGGTCATTATTAAAACAGTTGACAAGTTGCTAGGAAGACCAGAGGGAGCATCACTTTCTCTTATTACTTATGTAACTGATCGTGCAGGGCATGATTTACGTTATGCTATTGATTCTACAAAATTGAAAAATGAATTGGGCTGGGAGCCCTCGTTGCAGTTTGAAGAAGGAATAGAAAAAACTGTAAGATGGTATTTGGATAATCAAGAATGGATGGATAATGTTACGTCTGGCGATTACCAAGCGTATTATGATAAAATGTATAAAGATAGATAAGATATGAGTAGGAAAGAAGAGCTTAAAAATCAAATACTTGAACTTGCAAAAGAGTACTATAACGAAGTTCATGCACCATCAAAAGATTTCACTCCCAACAAAACTTTTGTTAACTATGGAGGTAGATATTTTGATGAAAAAGAGTTAGTAAATTTAATTGACTCGTCATTAGATTTTTGGCTTACGGCTGGACCGTGGGCAACCAAATTTGAGAAGAATCTAGCAAAGTGGTTAGATGTAAAATATTGCTCTTTAACGAACTCTGGATCTTCTGCTAATCTTTTGGCATTTATGGCTTTAACATCAAGCCAGCTTGGAGAACGTAGAATAAAACGAGGAGATGAAGTTATAACCGTTGCTTGTGGTTTTCCAACTACAGTAACGCCAACAATTAATTTTGGGGCAATTCCTGTATTTGTTGACATAACAATTCCAGAATATAACATTGATGTTACTCAACTCGAAGCAGCTCTTTCGCCTAAAACAAAAGCTGTAATGATAGCCCATTCATTAGGAGATCCTTTTGACTTGGAGTCTGTTAAAGCCTTCTGTGATAAGCATAATCTATGGCTTGTTGAAGACAACTGCGATGCATTGGGTTCGGAATATACGATTAATGGTGAAACCAGAAAGACTGGAACAATCGGGCATATCGGTACAAGTAGCTTCTACCCTCCTCACCACATGACTATGGGAGAAGGCGGTGCTGTATATACAAACGACCCATTATTGAATAAGATAATCAATTCTTTCCGTGATTGGGGGCGTGATTGTTGGTGTATGGGAGGACGTGATAATACATGTGGACATCGTTTCAACAAACAGTTTGGTGATCTTCCTGTTGGGTATGATCATAAATATGTATATTCTCATTTTGGATTCAATCTGAAAGTTACCGATATGCAGGCTGCAATTGGATGTGCTCAGTTAGAAAAATTGGATTCTATTGTAGAAATACGTCGAAATAATTTTGATATACTTTACAAAGGATTGCAAAATATTCCAAGTCTTATACTACCTGTTGCTCAAAAAAACTCTAACCCAAGTTGGTTTGGTTTTTTAATCTCTGTCAAAGAAGATGCAGGCTTTACACGTAATCAACTGGCTGAATATTTAGAAAGCAAGAAAATTCAGACACGCAATCTTTTTGCAGGTAATTTGCTTAAACATCCAGCATTTGATGAGATGAGAGCCTCTGGAGAAGGGTATCGAGTTGTGGGTGACTTGAAAAATACTGATTTTGTATTGAATAATACATTTTGGATTGGTGTTTATCCAGGTATGAAGCCCGAAATGCTTCAACACATGATTGACACGATTAAAACATTTGTTTCGGAACAAAAAAAATAATTTTATGAAAGCTGTTATCTTAGCAGGTGGCTTTGGTACACGCCTTAGTGAGGCTACTAACCTTATCCCTAAACCGATGTTGGAAATTGGAGGTAAGCCTATCCTATGGCACATCATGAAAACATACAGTCATTATGGTATTAATGACTTTATAATTTGTTGTGGTTATAAGCAGTATGTTATCAAAGAATATTTTGCAAATTATTTTCGCCACAACTCTGATATGACTGTTGATCTTTCAGATGATAGTATTCAAATACACGACAATCGTTCTGAAAAGTGGAAGGTTACAATGATTGACACTGGACTCAATACAATGACGGGAGGTCGTATCAAACGTATACAGAAATACGTTAACGGAGAACGTTTTCTATTGACGTATGGCGATGGTGTTGCAGATATTAATATTGCAGATGTGATAAAAGAGCACGAAAGATCGAAGAGAATACTTTCTCTAACCGCCTACAAGCCAAGTGGAAAATTTGGAGCATTAGATATAGATATAGAAACATCGCAAGTAAAATCATTTTTAGAAAAACCTGATGGTGATAGAAACTGGATTAATGCTGGCTATTTTGTTTGCGAACCTGAAGTCTTTGATTACATCGAGAATAATGATAGTGTTATATTCGAGCGCAAACCATTGGAAAACATAGCTAAAGACGGAAAAATGCACGCCTTTCAGCACAAAGGTTTTTGGAAGCCGATGGATACTTTACGTGATAATATAGAGTTAAATGAAATGTGGGATACTGGCAATGCCCCTTGGAAGGTTTGGTAATTATGAATATAGATATATTTGATAATTTTTACAAAGGAAAAAAAATACTTGTAACAGGACATACTGGCTTTAAAGGTTCGTGGCTTTCGATATGGCTTCACGAACTAGGTGCTGAGGTAATAGGGGTTTCCTTAGACCCTTTCTCAGAGAGCGATAATTATGTCTTGTCCAAAATCAAAGATAAGATAGTAGATCTTAGAGGGGATATTCGGGATGAAAAGCTGATGAAAAATATTTTTCAGAAATACAAACCTGAGATCGTTTTTCATTTGGCAGCTCAACCTTTAGTTAGGTTGAGCTATGATATTCCTGTTGATACTTATAGCACAAACGTCATGGGTACTATCCATATTATGGAGGCTATGCGTTGCACCGAGAGTGTTAAAGTTGGTGTGATGATAACAACAGACAAATGTTATGACAATAAAGAACAAGTTTGGGGATATAGAGAAAACGAACCTATGGGAGGTTATGATCCTTATTCATCGAGCAAAGGGGCTACCGAAATAGCTATATCATCTTGGAGGCGATCGTTTTTTAATCCCTCTGAATACGAAAAGCATGGCAAGTCAATAGCTAGCGTGCGTGCGGGAAATGTGATTGGTGGGGGAGATTGGGCATTAGATCGTATTATACCTGACTGTGTAAGAGCATTAGAAAAAAATCAAGTTATAGATATTCGGAGTCCCAAAGCAATCAGACCTTGGCAACATGTTTTAGAGCCTTTGAGTGGTTATATGCTGCTGGCGATGAAAATTTGGAAAGAGCCTAAGAAATATTGCGAAGGTTGGAATTTTGGTCCACGAATAGAATCGATAGCTACGGTTTGGGATATATCATCAAAAGTAATTCAAAACTATGGGAGAGGTGAGCTGAGAGATCTTTCTGATCCGAATGCCTTGCATGAAGCAAAGTTGTTGATGTTGGAGATTTCTAAAGCCAAATTTGAATTGGGCTGGGAACCTCGCTTAAATATTGATGAAACAATTGCTTTAACAATAGATTGGTATAAAAAATATAAAACACAAGATGTTTACTCTTTGTGTTTGCAACAAATAAAACAATATTTGAGATGAGTGAAAAAGCTGTGGTAACAGGTGCTACTGGTTATATAGGATCAAACTTATTGAGATATTTATTATCAAAAGGATGGGATCTATATATTATATCACAACCAGAATTTGGTTATGATAATATCGAAGATATTAGGAGTCAGATAAGCATTGTAGAATATGATAACAATATTAATACATTAATAGAATTTTTTCAAGAGCATAACCCAGATGTTGTTTTTCACCTAGCTGCTGCTGTAATAACAAATCATAAACCTGAACAGGTTAAAATTTTAGTTCAGAGTAATATTCAGTTTGGTGTTGAACTTTTAGAGGCGATGAAATATTCATCAACCCGCCTTTTTATTAATACTGGGTCATTTTGGCAAAACTATAGATCAGATTCTTATAATCCTGTTGATTTGTATGCTTCAACTAAAGAGGCTTTTGAAAAAATATTACAATACTATACTGATGCTTATGATTTTAAAGCTATAACCTTAAGGCTATTTGATATATATGGTGAAAATGATAAACGCCCTAAACTTTTAAATATATTAAAAGAAAGAAGTATTGATGGAGCTTCGATTGATGTATCTCCAGGAGAACAATATTTGGATATGGTTCATATTTCAGATGTTTGCTCTGCATACCTAAAGGCATATGAGTTGTTAGTAGATGATCAAAATCTCGAAAATGAAGTTTTTGGTGTTTTTACTGGAAATCAAATTCAGTTGAAAGAAATGATTAAACTATTCGAGAAAATTGCAGGAAGGAAGATTAATGTGAACTTTGGAGGTAAACCTTATAAAGAGCGAGAGCTAATGAATCCTACTACTAAATATAGAAAATTGCCTAATTGGGAGGCTCAAATTTCATTGAAAGATGGCTTAAAAATGTTAGCTGATAAGTAATGGATCGAATAAGAAATCAAGTTCGTAAAATAGGTATTGACAAAGCTATTGCTTATTCTTCTCTAGCTCGAATTATTCAGGCTGGAGGAGGGGTATTCACTATTTTTTTTATTGCTTCGTGTTTAACATTTGATGAGCAAGGTTATTATTATACATTTGGTAGTATTCTTGCTATTCAGGTTTTTTTTGAATTGGGTTTAGGAAGTATTATCACACAATATGTTGCCTATGAGGTGGCACACATGAGGTTGGAGGGACATTCTTTTGTCGGTTCAGATCAATACAAATCTCGTTTAACATCATTGTTACGCTTGTTTGTGAAGTGGTATTTTATCATAAGTATATTGTTTTTGTTTGTCTTAATAGCTGTTGGATTTGCCTTCTTTTCAAAGTTTGGAGGTATTGGTACAGTTGAATGGAAGGCACCATGGATTATTTTGTCTGTTTCTTCAGCTTTTAACCTTTTTTTAAGTCCTTTTATCGCTTTTATTGAAGGGCTTGGTAAAGTAAAGGAAGTAGCTTTTTTGAGAATGTTAACACAAATTGTAGCCATACTCTTAGTCTGGTTTGTTTTATTAATGGGTGGTAAATTATATGCCTCAGCTTTTGCATTTTTTGCTTATTCTGTAATCTCTTCAACATTTCTGATGAGTAACCGATTCCGTAAGCTCTTTATCAATCTATGGAGATATAAAGTTGTAGAAAGAGTTGATTATAAACAAGAGATCTTTCCATACCAATGGCGTATTGCTCTTAGTTGGTTAAGCGGGTATTTCATATTTCAACTTTTTAATCCTGTCTTATTTGCTTATTCGGGTCCAAAAATTGCAGGACAAGTGGGTATTACCTTAACAGCATTGAATGGAATACTTTCATTAGTTTTAAGTTGGACAAGCACAAAGGTACCTTTCTGGTCATCTTTGATTTCGAAACAAGAATACGATACGTTAGATATATCATTTAACCAAGTAATAAGATCCTCAACCTTTGTTTGCATTTGTTGTGTATGCCTTTTTTTACTTTTCTTAATGGGGTTGTCTTTTGTTTATATTCCTTTGTATGATCGATTTCTTCCTATTACGTTAGTTATTATTCTTTCCACTACTATTATAATCAATAATATGGTTAATGCTTGGGCTACTTATTTACGATGTCATAAAAAAGAACCGTTTCTAATTCAAGCGGTAATAATTGGTGTGTTGACTGCTCTCTCAACTTATTTATCTGGTAAATATATTGGTGTTGATGGTGTTGTTATTGGTTATACATTGATTACGGTTTTAGTAAGTTTCCCATTAAGTTTTTGTATTTTCACAACTAAGAAAAAAGAATATCATGGAATCTAGATTTTTGTTGTCCTTATGCATTCCAACCTATAATAGAGCTAAATTCCTAGATGTTTCGTTAAATAGGATCAAAGATCAATTTATAGGTATTGCCAAAGAAGATATAGAACTCATAATTTCAGATAATTGTTCAACCGATGATACACCTCAAGTTGTTGATAAATATCTGAATGATGGTTTACCTATTAGATATATCAGAAATGCGACCAATTTGGGTATGGATGGTAATTTTGTACAATGCTCTCGTCTAGCACAAGGTAAATATTTATGGGTGTTAGGCGATGATGATTTCTTAAAAGAAAACGCTCTAACTAAAATATTAGAAGTTTTACGAAAAGATACATATGGTTTGGTTCATCTAGAGATAGGCTCAAAAAAAGCAGAATTTTTTGCAGAGCAACTTAATTCACAAGATTTTTTGTCAACAATAAGCTATTGGATCACCTTTATTAGTTCCAATATTGTAAATACTAAACATGTACCAGATATTAATTTTGAGAAATACATAGGTACATATTTTACGCTTATCCCTCTATATATGACTGCAGCTTTGTCAGAAAATAAGAATGCACTAATACATCCAAGGGTATTTGAGGATGGTGTAGATACCCAGCAAAATGGAGGTTACAATTTTTTTCAAGTATTTGTTTGTAATTATCTTGGTATCTGGAAAGAATTTGTCGACAAAGGCTTATTAACTAGAATGGCATATGAAAAAGAGAAGTATAAGTTATATAATTCTTTTTTAACTCGTTTTATTTTTAGACTTTTGATAAAAAAAGATAAAGGTAACTTTCAGACAGAGGGGGGGTGGACAATCCTTTTTAAATATTATGGCTATTATCCATACTATTACACATCTCTAATCATGATTTTTTTAAAAGCGATAAAAAATGATTTTTCGAAAAATGATATCTGGGGCAATTAATGCTGTTGGGTTTATTCTATCAAGGGTATACACTAAAAGGGTTTCCCAAAAAATAAGCCATATACTAAATGTATTTTACTCGGCATGGGTTAAAAAAATTTTAAGTAATGTTGGTGAGGATTTTTATGTAAATCGACCTATTTATATTCACGGGGGTAAAAGTATCTCTATAGGAAAGCATTTTCATACAGACAAAAGGTTGCGACTAGAATCCTTTGGATCAGCATCTTTGACAATAGGGAACAATGTTAGAATTACATGGGATTGCCATATCGGGGCTTTAGAGTCGGTAACAATTGGAGATAATGTGCTTATTGGTAGTAAAACTATCATCACTGACCATTTCCATGGAGAGATAGATGAATTTAATCTTAGCATTCCCCCAAGTGAAAGGAAATTGTTTTTTAAAGGACCAGTTGTTATAGAAAAAAATGTATGGATTGGAGAAGCTGTTGCTATAATGCCAGGGGTTAGGGTTGGTGAAAATAGCATAATCGGTGCAAATGCAGTAGTTACTCGAGATATTCCTAAAAATTCAGTAGTTGCTGGAAATCCAGCCAGAGTTATAAAAAGTTTTGATGTGTGAAATTAGTCACCTATTTTGGGTTCGAACTCTGAATGTTTTAAAATAAATAAGATATGACTACTAAGTCTAATTTTTTGTTATCACTTTCTATTCCAACCTATAATCCAGCTAAATTTCTATTTATTTGGTTAAATAGGATCAAAGATCAATTTGTAGGTATTGCCAAAGAAGATATAGAACTCATAATTTCACATATTTGGGTATGGATGGTAATTTTTGCAGTGTTCTTGTCTAGCTCAAGGTAAACCTCTATGGGTGTTAGGCGATGATGATTTCTTAAAAGAAAACGCTCTAACCAAAATATTAGAAGTTTTACGAAGGGATATGTATGGCTTGGTTCATTTACAGATAGGTTCATAAAAAAATAGAGTCAGAATAAAAGTATGAAAAAAGCTTTATTATTTATAATAAAAAGAGGAAGTAGATTTGGTGCTATTGTGTATCCTTATTCATTTGCTAAATTTCTGGGGGTACTAAGATCTAGAATATATACTTATTGGGTTACAACTAAATTTAAACATTTTGACGATTCTTCAGTCTTTATATTTCCAATAACTATTTTAGGAGAGAAGTATATCTCTGTAGGAAAAAACGTTACAATTGGATCCAGAACTATCTTGACAGCTTGGGATAATTATGAAAATATAAAATTTAATCCTCAAATAACAATAGGTGATAACGTTAGTATTGGCGAAGATTGTCATATAACGGCTATAAATAAGATTGAGATTGGGGATAATGTGTTGATGGGAAAAAAAATAACAATCACAGATAATGCTCATGGAAAAAGTGAATCAGAGGCTCTTGCACTGTCTCCAATAAAGCGACCTCTATTTAGTAAAGGATCTGTAATTATTGAAAGTGGGGTTTGGATAGGAGACAAGGTTACGATTTTAGGAGGCGTGAAAATTGGAAAAAATTGCATAATAGGAGCTAATTCTGTAGTAACAAGTAACATTCCTGAGAATTGTGTAGTTGGCGGAATACCAGCAAAAATATTGAAAAATTTGAATTTATAAAATGACAAAACAAAAAAAAGCAAGATTAATAGCATTTTATCTTCCTCAGTTTCATCCAATACCAGAGAATGATGAGTGGTGGGGAAAAGGATTTACCGAGTGGACTAATGTTGGGAAAGCTAAGCCCTTATTTAAGGGACATTATCAGCCACACGTGCCTGCCGATTTAGGCTATTATGATCTTCGAGTGGCAGAAACACGAAAGGCACAAGCAGATATGGCTCGATCATATGGAGTTGAAGGGTTTTGCTATTGGCACTATTGGTTTGGGAATGGGAAGAGGCTTTTAGAGCGACCATTTAATGAAGTGTTAGAGAGTAAAGAATCTGATTTTCCTTTCTGCTTAGCATGGGCTAACGAGTCTTGGAAAGGATTTGAGCATGGGCTAACGAATAGAAACGTTCTTATAGAGCAATTATATCCTGGTATAGAGGATTATACGAATCATTTCTATGAAGTTCTTCCAGCTTTTAGAGATAAACGCTATATGACTGTTGATGGAAAGCCTATTTTTATAATTTACAAACCATTAGCTAATAATGAGGTTAAGTCATTTATCGAAACTTGGCGTCAGTTGGCAATTGATAATGGATTATCAGGGATATTTTTTGTAGGGCATAATAATAATCCGAAATATTCAGTTGATGAGGTATTAGGGGGTGGTGTTGATGTTGTCAATACGGTTAGACTAAATGATTATCTTCTTACCAAATCTTTGATAAAGAAAATAAGAACTAAGTTGAACCTTATATTAAGAGATATTCCCAACTTTTATCCATACAATTTTATTTCAAAATATTTTATAAACCATGAAATAGATTCTCGAGAAGACGTATTCCCAAGTATAATTTCAGGATGGGATCATACACCTCGTAGTGGCAAAGACGGTTTGGTTTTAACAAACTATACTCCTAGTTCTTTTGAGAGGCATGTTGAAGATGTTTTGAATACTGTCGCAGGCAAGAAAGAGGAAAGGCGTATTGTTTTTGTAAAATCATGGAATGAATGGGCCGAAGGAAATTATATGGAGCCTGACTTGAAATGGGGACACAGCTATTTGGAAGCTTTATATAGACAAATAAAATAAACACTATCTCTACTAAGACAATGGTTTTAACAAATCCCTTGGTGTCAATTATCACCCCATGCTATAACGATGGTAAATGGATACAACAAACCATTGCCTCTGTTTTCGCATCCACATACGAAAACATAGAAATTATAATCGTTGATGATGGATCTAAAGACCCACTAACTATATCTGTTTTAGAACAAATCTCAGACCAAAGGATAAAAATAATCAGACAAGAAAATCAGGGAGTATGTACAGCACGTAATAATGCTATTCTGTCCAGTAATGGAAGATACATCTTACCTGTAGATCCAGATGATCTTATAGAAGCCGAACTAATTGAGCTTGCAGTCGAAAAATTAGAGACTAATATTGCAGCAAGTATGGTTTGTTGGGATTATAAATGTTTTGGCAAAATCAATCAGACTGTACATATCGAACCATTCGAAATAGGTAAACTTTTGTCCCGGAATTTGTTTGTTGTAACTTCAATGTTCCGTCGCAAAGATTTTATTGAGGCTGGAATGTTCAATACGAATATGAGAGAGGGATTCGAAGATTGGGACTTCTGGATATCGCTACTCAAAAAAGGAGGAACCGTTATTCATATAGATAAAGTTTTGTTCTATTATAGAATAAAATCAAAAAAACGATCCAGAAATATCTCTATAACAGAAGAAAAAGAGCGTCGACTGAGATACAATATATGGTCAAATCACAGGGAACTCTATGAAAAATACTTTGTAGATATAACCCAAACAGTTGAATACCTATCTATTAAAAATTCGTTGGAATATAAAGTAGGGCGACTAATTATGAGTCCTATACGCCGTTTGCTCGGAAAATAACATGGCATATCTACTAATACTAATACTCTTATTTATATCAGGGTCCTGGCTACATTACACTGGTCGGTTACCATCAGCTATCCATAAAGTATTGTTGTTTCTAGGATTTTGGCTCTTTGCTGGATTAGCATGGGAAACAGGCGTTGACTGGAAACTATATTCAGAAGCATATAAATACTCACTGCCCATATATGAGGTTATAGAACAATCGCGTTTCTATTCAGTAGAGTCATCTAATCTTTTTTCCATAGAATTCATCTTCAATATAATCAGTTCTTTGGCTAAAGTATTTGGCGACGATTTTGTGCTTTTTAACTGCATAATATCACTATTATCTGCAATATTCTTTTTCAAAGCTATAAACAGATATACACTCAACCTATTCTTTCCAGTTATGTTGTATTTTGGCTGTATTTATATAACGCTAAACATAAGTGGTATAAGACAGGGGCTGGCTCTGGTAATAGCATTCTATGCTTATGGATACATAGCAGACAAAAAATTCTGGAAATATACACTCTGGATACTAGTAGCAACGGGAATACATTCATCTGCAATCGCACTTTTTCCTCTATATTTTCTTGTTCGCCACAGATTTAGTAATAATGCAGTATATATAATTACAGGAATAGGATTGATTGTATACTTGTTGCGAATACCAATAATGATTAATCTATTGTATTTTATTGCCAATATTTCAAACAATGAGATACTAAAGAAATTATCACTCTACCTTACTCTAATAGAAGATAATGTATTTGCTATGATGGGGATATCTCCTAAAATACTGTTTTATATAGTGTTATTGATTGTTGTGTTTTACTTGCGAAAACAGCTGTGCGAACATAACCGTTTTAATAACATGTTTATGAACATATTTTTCATATATGTAATCCTTAATTTGTACTTTTGGAGTGCAGGGGAAATTATTATGAGATTTGGATTCTACTTCCTTGTAAGTATTATTGTCATACTTCCTGAGCTAATGTCGAATCTGAAATATCGTTCAAATCAGATTATTATAATTCTACTCATGCTCGGGGTTGCCTTTATATCAAGGACACCAGTCTTTCTGGAATCTCTTGGTGCACTGCCATATACTCCTTATCAAAACTATATAATATATCAACTAACAAACAAGCCGAGTACAGGACAAGAAAGGCTTGAAAAATGGGATGGATCAGATCAATAATAAAATAATACTGGCAACGATTGTGGTATACAATCAACAGTTTTCAGAAACAAGGATATTCAAATCGCTGAGTGAAGCCCTAGCTAGGCTTCCCAAAGGTTGGAAGGTTGAACTATTCATATATGACAACTCACCCATAAACTCGAAAATAGAAGATATACCTCTCAGATACCATTACATTCATGACAAATCTAATCCAGGAGTTAGTAAAGCTTATAATTCGGCTGCAAAACACGCCTCAGAACACCTCATAAGTTGGTTGCTCTTGTTGGATCAGGACACGGCAGTAGAGATAGATTTTTTTGTCAAGACAATAGATGCGATAGCCAAATATCCAAAAGGAGAGATGTTTGTTCCGCTATTAAAAGCAAATAACAATTCTATCATCTCGCCATTTACAACGATACGGCACATTATAGGCAAACCAATCAAAGATGAAATTAGGGGAGCATTGAGTACTCAAAGATACTCAGTAATAAACAGCGGAATGATGATCAGTACAGCAGCATTCAATCTTTCGGGAGGCTATCTCGATGCCGTGAAAATGGACTTTAGCGACACGGTGTTCGTTGGTAGATTCAGCCACCATTTTGATGTTTTTGTTTTAACGATGGCTGATTGCGTGCAGGATTTATCAGCATTCGAGGAAGATATAGAAAAATTAAAAAAAAGATTTGCAATCTTTTGCACAGGAGCCAAATCTTGCCCTAAAGAGAATTTATCAGAGAATTTATTATATCTTTATGTGGTAATAAAACGTATGCTTTCACTCATAACTAAAAAAAAATCACCCTGTTTTATACCCATTTTTTGGAAAAACTATGTTACTCAGCGACAAGTATAAATTTTATGGTATATTGTGTATAGGACTGGTAGTTTTGTGGTTGTGCGATAAATTTGACATGTTTTAAGTTCTTATATACCTATTAAATGATAAAAGTTGTCAAATGTACAAAATCGAAGCTACTCTTTCAAAGCTCAAGAGTATAATCCAATAGTAGATAAGAAAAAAGATCCACCTATTTAAATGAAATGAACAATGATTAAATGCTCGAATGAACATCCGATTAGTATCCAAGCAATAATTCAACTTAAATTTTTTTATGCGTTTGTTTTGATTGTGGAGTTAATATATGTCGTTTATAAAACGAAAGTATCTTAAAAGATAGCATTATGTCTGTATTTTTGTTTTACTTAATTCTATTGGGTGAAGCCGTATTTTTACCTTTTTTCTGTATTTATGAATATTTGCGTAAAAAACAGCTTTTTGCGAATGTAAAAAGTAGAAGACGAAATAAAGTTATTGACTCTAAATTGTATGTTTGCATTCACGAATGGGGTGGCTATACTCTTAAAAGAAATAAAGAAATAAAAAATATTAGACCTTTCAACTGTGGTTTGTTTTATCAATTAGAACGTTTTAATAAACACAAACAAAAATATAATATTGATTTGACGGTAACTTTATCCGACTCTCATCTTTGTAAAGAATACGATTATATTACTTCGCATTGCGATAGGCTCATATGTGTAGATAATTTAGGATTTGATTTTTCTGGGTATTCATCTTTTTTTGATAAGATAAAGAACAAGGAAAATGCTTATATTATTTTATCTAATAGTTCAGTTAATGAGGATATAGTTGATTTTATTGATGGCTATTTGTTTTATTTGAATCGAAACCCAGATGTCGGTTTATTAGGAATCTCATATTCATCATCAATGCAACAAACTCTGATAAGAAATAACTTCAAACCACATATTCAAAGTTTTTTCATCCTAACTACAATTGATGTTTTAAAGGAGATCGCTCTCAAAAACAATGGCAATTTTCCAGGAAAAGGAATTGACCATAAGTTATTATTAATTAGAGAAGGAGAAATAAAACTATCAACTTTAGCGTTGAATTTAGGTTACTCTTTAGCTGTTGTTTTAGAATCAGGAAAAGTTTTTAAGTTTAATAAAACGAATAAAACTCAGAATTGTTATTCTCAATGGAGTAATGTACCTAGGGGAGACATGAGGGTTTACGTTGATCAACCGAATAAAATAAACAAAATTAGGGGTACACAATAAATGTATATTATGATAACATCCTCCATTGTTACATATAACACCAGTAGAAATGAGCTAGAAAGACTCATAAGGTGTGCGGATCTAAGCATAATTGATGCAATATATATAATTGATAACTCTCCAGTTGATCTATTAAAGTCTTTTGTCCAGAATTTATCTCCTAAAATTGAATATATTTTCAATAATAACAATCTGGGTTATGGAGCAGCACATAATATAGCATTAAAAAAGAGTATAGAGTTAAAAGCCAAATATCATATAATATTAAATCCAGACATATACTTTGAAACACATGTAATTCATTGTTTAAAAGAATATATGAATATGAATACAGATGTGGGTGCAACAATGCCCAAAGTAATGTATCCAAATGGCGAACTCCAGTACCTTTGTAAGTTACAAGCTACACCTCTTGATTTATTGGGTAGGAGATTTATACCATTAAAGAAATATGTGGAAAAACGCAATTACAGGTATGAATTAAGGAGATCTGATTACAATCAGATAATGAATGTACCCTGCTTGTCTGGCTGCTTCATGTTTCTAAGAGTTTCAGCATTGGAGGATGTAGGTATGTTTGATGATAGTTATTTTATGTATTGTGAGGATTTCGATTTTTATAAAAGAATACATCAAAAATATAAAACAATCTTTTATCCTGAAGTTTCAATCGTTCATGATCATAAGAAAGAATCATATCAAAATAATAAAATGTTGTATATGCACATAAAATCAGCGATACGCTATTTTAATAAGTGGGGATGGTTTTTTGATCGTGATAGAAGGTTCGCAAATAAAGAAATACGGAAGTACCTAGACTATTAGCTATCACCACCCAAACCACAATAAAAAAACAGTCAATCTATAAGCCGGGTTCTGTACCTCATTGTTAAGGTGAGGTGTTTGTCATTTATCTACACTTAAAGTCTCCCATAAGCTCTAGCGACCTACCCCCCGACATCGGGCGAGCAGCCCTACGTGCGTCGGTATACATGGTCTTGCAACTCATAAGTAGTACGGCTCTGTGTATTGCTACACAAACCGGTAGGCTCTTACCCCACCTTTTCACCCTTACCCCAAACAAGTTTAGGGCGGTTATTTTCTGTTACCTTACTCTGCTTTTACAAACAGCTTCCCGTTAAGAAGTATGATGCTCTGTGTTGCCCGGACTTTCCTCTTCTTATCTATAAAAGACAAGGCAGCGACAAACCGATTGACTGTAATCTTGACACAAAAGTAGTCTTTTTTATAGAGCTTACTTCTATAGAATACCATCAAAATACTTTTGTTTTATTGAAATAGTTTTACCTTTGAGTGTCTTTATAGTGAAAGTATGGTACTTAATTATCTTTGGATAGCTTTTATTCTCATTGCTTTTTTAGTTGCACTATGTCGCCTCATTTTTATGGGAGATATAGAGACCTTTAATGCAACCATCAATTCTACCTTTACCTCGGCAAAGTCAGGTTTCGAAATCTCCATAGGGCTTACAGGTGTACTTACACTGTGGATGGGTCTTATGAAGATAGGCGAACAAGGTGGTATGGTTCAACTGTTTTCGAGAGCAATCAACCCCTTGTTTAGGCGACTATTTCCTGATATACCGCAAAATCATCCCGCGGGAGGTTCGATTTTGATGAATATATCCGCCAATATTTTGGGATTAGATAATGCGGCAACCCCAGCAGGATTGCAAGCGATGAAGCAATTACAAGAGCTTAACCCAGACAAAGAAAAAGCATCCAACCCGATGATTATGTTTTTGGTGATGAATGCTTCAGGCTTAACGCTCATCCCTGTGTCGGTTATGACTATTCGAGCACAGATGGGAGTCGCTAATCCTGCCGATGTTTTTGTTCCTATTATGATTGCTACATTTATATCTACGATGGTGGGCGTTTTGGCAGTATGTCTAAAACAGAAAATAAATATATTTGACCGAGTGATACTCGGTACTTTTGGTACTGTAGCATTACTCATTGCTGGGGTAGTCTGGGCATTTGATCAGATGGGACCCGAAAGCACTCAAGAAATATCCAGCCTAGTTGCCAGTATCATCTTGTTTTCCGTTATAATTTCCTTTATTCTGAGTGGGCTTTCCAGAAAAATAAATGTTTACGACTCCTTTATCGAAGGAGCTAAAGATGGTTTTAACGTAGCCATTCGTATCATACCTTACCTTATCGCTATACTTGTGGCAGTAGGTATGTTTAGAGCATCTGGAACAATGACTTTCTTGATTGATGGTCTAAAAACCTTTGTTGCATTTATAGGTTTCGATACCCGTTGGATAGAAGCAATGCCTACTGCCCTGATGAAGCCCTTGAGTGGCAGTGGGGCAAGAGGTATGATGGTGGATGCCATGAATACTTTTGGTGCAGACTCGTTCGAAGGACGGTTGGCAGGCATCTTTCAGGCATCAACAGATACCACGTTTTACGTAGTTGCGGTGTACTACGGTGCAGTAAACATAAAGAATGGACGTTATACCATCCCTTATGCTTTATTGGCTGACTTGGCAGGCGTTATTGCTGCTGTTTGGGTTGCATATATATTCTTTGGATAAATCTTGTTAATATGGCTATTATATACCAGTGTGAAGACGTAAAACTACCTGCAATAAAAAGAAGGGTAGTGAGTAAGTGGATAAAAGAGGTCGCAGCCTCTTATGGCAAAGAGGTAAATGATATTTCGTATATCTTTTGTTCTGACGAAAAAATATTAGAAGTAAATAATCAATACTTAGCACATGATTATTATACCGATATTATCACTTTTGATTATAGTGAGGAAGATCAAATATCAGGAGATGTTTTTGTGAGTTTAGATACCGTGAAGAGTAATTCGGAACAACTTGGTACCGACTATACCGAAGAACTTCATCGAATAATGATACATGGAGTGCTCCACCTTTGTGGTATAAAAGATAAATTGTCCGAAGAAAGTGCATTTATGACACAATGTGAAAACAAAGCTTTAGAGTACTTGAAAACCATACAATTATGATCCGTTTATTTTTACTGTTACTCAGCACCTTTTTTATAATGACTACACACGCTCAGACCACAATAAAGCTTTGGGAGGATTTGCCCCCTACAAATAATAGCTTAACAGAGCCAGAACAAATAGCCGAAGATATTGTTTCATCTGTCTCGATACCTGAAATGTTTGTTTATTTTCCTGAAAAAAGCAGCAATAAGAAAATGGCAATTATTATATGTCCAGGAGGAGGTTATTCTCACCTAGCCATCGATCACGAAGGAACGCAGTTTGCCAAATGGTTGCAAGCCAAAGGTATAGTGGGTGTTGTTTTAAAATATAGAATGCCTAATAAATGCAAGCAAATACCATTAGAGGATTTGCGACAATCTATGGCTTATGTGCAATCAAAGGCAAGAGAATGGGATATTGTAGATGAGACAGGAAATTCTAAAATAGGAGTTGCTGGATTTTCGGCTGGAGGGCATTTAGTATCTACCCTTTCTACACACCATACCACAAATGACCTGCGTCCCGATTTTTCAATCTTGTTCTATCCAGTCATTACCATGGGAAACCATACACACGAAGGCTCTCGCAACCAGTTGTTGGGAGATACCCGAACAGCAAGTGATATTCTCTATTATTCCAACGAAACCCATGTGGATAAGAAAACACCACCAACACTTCTGTTGTTGAGTGATGATGACCACGTGGTTTCACCCCACAACAGTTTGATGTATTATACTACCTTAAAAGAGAATGATATACCAGCATCCATGTATATATTTCCCGAAGGGGGACATGGTTGGGGTATGCGAGAAAACTTTAAGTATCACAGCGAGATGTTAAGCCTGTTAAGCTCTTGGTTAGAAAAATTCTATTGACATTTTTTTCATGTTATTTTAGAAGAGAATAAAAAACTTCTAGTTTCGAGCGAGATATACTTTTCGCCTAATCAAAAAGCCCTGTATTTCCACTCTCAAAATTCAACAACCATTTTTTTCGATCCAATCCACCAGCATACCCCGTTAGCGTAGCGTTTGAGCCTATCACACGATGGCATGGTATTACGATGGCTATTTTGTTCTTGCCATTAGCATTTGCAACGGCACGTGCACCTTTGGGCTTGTTAATAGCCACTGCTTGTTGCAGATAAGAGATGGTTCTGCCATGTGGTATGTTCAGTAACTCCTCCCATACGCTTTTTTGGAACGTTGTACCCACCATATCTATGGCAATAGAGAAGCTTTTGAGTTGTGCCGAAAAATAGGCATCCAATTCCTTGGCCACTAACTCAAGATGACTGTTTGCACTTTCCTCTATTGTTGCATGTAGTGTTTCTGTCAGATTTTTTAGTTGCTTGCCAATGTGAATACGGTTATCAAACTCAAGTAGACACAAACCTTTGTTGGTAGCACATGCTATCATTGCACCTAGTGGAGTTTCTATATTGATTTTATTTATTGTCATTGTGCTGTAAAATATATTTTGAATATCAAGATATCTAAGTGATCAACAAAATTTAATTTGACATTTTGTTCCAATTTGATTAAGCGTATTGCTGAGTCGTTCTTTAAAATTTTGGAAGTTGCTAAAAGCATCAAAAGGCAGCCAATAATACTTGAT
>JBDLTH010000051.1:0-8874 GCA_039799165.1 Bacteroidota bacterium | reverse complement strand
ACCAATCTGTGGCTGAATAGTTATAGAGCTTTACTCAATCGTTTTGAGAAAAGAGATCCAACTGAGAAGCATTCAACTATATCGCGTTTATGATCATTCTATTTAAAGAAAAGCAAGAAATACAGATTACTTATTGCTCTAAGGTATGCTTTACTTAATTTTTATTTTAGTTCTGAATATGATATTTAATCAGCCTGTTTCAATAAATAATTTAAGATGATAGATGTTTTGCCCCCTTGTATATCCATCAATTTTAGAGGTAGCCAATGCAAAGAGTAGCCAATGCAAAGAAAGACCATTGCTCTAATGACATCGAGTCTATACTTTCTTGATTTTTCTTTTTGTCAATATAAATCACGTTTATTCGCAGTTTTTTTCGTAAATTTGTGTAGACAATAAATATAAGTCGATTATAATTATAATAAATTAGAAATAATGGTAAGTTACAAAGATTTAGGTCTAGTGAACACGAAAGATATGTTCGCTAAAGCTGTTAAAGGCGGATACGCAATTCCAGCATTTAACGTAAATAACATGGAACAATTACAAGCTATTGTTCAAGCTGCAGCTGAAACAAAATCTCCTGTTATCGTTCAAGCGTCAAAAGGTGCTCGTCAATACGCTAACCCTATATTGCTACGCTACATGGCACAAGGTGCTGTAGAGTATGCAAAAAGTCTTGGTTGGGAACAACCTCAAATTGTATTGCACTTAGACCATGGCGATTCTTTCGAAACTTGTAAAGACTGTATCGACTCAGGTTTTTCATCTGTAATGATTGACGGATCTCATCTACCTTATGACGAAAACGTAGCTCTTACTAAAAAAGTAGTAGAATATGCTCATCAATTTGGTGTAAGTGTAGAAGGCGAACTTGGTATCTTGGCAGGTGTTGAAGATGATGTAGTAGCAGAACACCACACGTATACTAAACCTGAAGAAGTAGTAGACTTTGTAACTAAAACAGGTTGCGATTCTCTTGCTATTTCTATCGGCACATCACATGGTGCAAACAAATTTACACCAGAGCAATGCAAGAAAGACGAAAACGGAGTGTTGATTCCTCCTCCATTAAGATTTGATGTTTTAGAGCAGATCGAAAAAGAAATCCCAGGATTCCCTATCGTACTTCATGGAGCATCATCAGTACCACAAGAAGAGGTTGCTACAATCAACAAATACGGTGGTGCATTGAAAGATACAATCGGTATTCCAGAAGATCAATTGCGTAAAGCTGCAAAATCGGCTGTATGTAAAATTAATATTGACTCTGATAGCCGTTTAGCTATGACTGCTGCTATCCGCAAAGTGTTTGTTGAAAACCCAGGCGAATTTGACCCTCGTAAATACCTTGGTCCAGCTCGTGATAACATGAAAAAGTTGTACAAACACAAAATCGAAGCTGTACTAGGTAGCTTAGGTAAAGCGTAATAAAGATAAGGTTCTAAGAACCTGCAAAAATAAAAGCAGTATGAAAATTCATACTGCTTTTATTTTTTATACCTATAAGCCCTAAGCTCAATTACCTGTTCAATAGCCCATCCATGCGTTTAATGGCATCCATATATGTACTTCGGTCTATCTCTAAACTAGCTAACTCATATTGCTCTCTTGCCTTCTCGTATTCACCTTGCTCTTCATAAATACGCCCTATATTGTAATATGCTCCGCCACGTGTAGTTGGTGCTGTTTGACCGTTAGCAAGTGCAATTGCTTTACGGTTTGCCCAAAGAGCTTCAGCATTTTGAGCGTTTTTCTTATAAGCTAAGCCTAGATTGCCATAAGCCTGTCCAAATGTAGGATACTCGGCTATAGCTGCTGTATAATATTCGATTGCTTTTGAATAATTTTTCTTGTCATATTCAACAGTACCTAATCTATTTAAACGTAATGCCTCAGGCTTATTTACGGTTGAGGTTGAGCCCATGGCATCTGTAAAACTATATCTGATAGACGAGGCTTCATTAATGGAAGAACGAGTAAAACTATTTATATCTTCTATCTCACCTTCTTTGGTAACTTTAAATACAGTCCAAAGATTACCAGCCCTATTAGCAGGCACATAATATGTTTTTACGAGCGATTGACCAATATATACAAATACCTTTGCTCCACTCTGAGACAACTGAAATGAGTGGGGGCTTGTTATATTCGAATAATCATGCACAGCATACACATATTCTGTCCCAAACTTTTTTTCTTCTATTGTTATGGTTTCAGGGCCATAGCTATCTGTATCATCCACATCTAAGTTTGCCCTAAAGCCTTCTTTGCTTTGCCAATAGATATGGTCATTATTATACCACAAATGAGAATCGAGATCGGAGGGTGATTGTCCCCATGAAAGAACGATACGTATCCCGTCCAAATTTTGCATGATTGGACTAATGGCATACGTTAAGCCTTCGCAAGGACATTTGGCTACTAAGGTTGAATACCCATCTTTTTTGATAATAACCATAGCGTCAGTGTTGTCGGCAAATGACGGATTCAGTACTACATATCCGTTGGCATCGGTACGCCCAACTACAGTTTGAGCTCCATTTTTTTGGAAAAGAACTTCTGCTCCTTCTATTTTTTTATCTTTAACAACGGCACTTAATACTTGTATTCTACTTTGAGCAAAAAGTGCAGATGTTGATGCTAAACCGAGTAGAAGCAATGAATAAAAACGTTTTTTCATACTAAAATCATTTGTCTTTTATGTTATGCTACAATAAATCAACTAATACTACTTGGGCTTATAAAAAAAGAGAGTTGTGCCAAACACAAACTCTCTCTATTATTTAGACTCTGAACTTACTTATAATCAGCAGGAGTTACTTCAAAGGTATAAACAATGTTTCCCGATTGGTCTTTGTATACATACTTTACATTTATACCATAGCTTCTGATATCTTCCATTCCTCGATTGTTTTTCGTCGTCTCTTTTACATGTGTTTCAATATCTTTGTAAAACGATTCTAATGCAGCGGTAGTGCCTGTATACGTAAATTGATTTTCAAGATCGTTATTGTCTTTAAGGATACAACGATCAAATCGAATCAAATTACTCAGTTCAGTTGGTGCATTTCTATTTGTTTCATCAACCTCAAGCTTTAGCTGTTTATGTATCTTGCTTTGCTCCGATGAACATTGAATGAACAGAAGGCTAGTACATACAACAAGTATCGAAAGAAAAAATAAACGTATTCTCATATTTATAGTTTGCTACATATTATTTTTCGCCTGTATACATAGAACATATACCTAAGGTATAGGTCTTAGATCTGGCTTTTTGAAATCCATTTTTAGACAAAATAGCGACCATTTCTTTGCCTTGAGTAAATGCTTCTATAGACTTTGGCAGGTAACTATATGCAGCTTTATCTTTTGATACGAGCCGTCCTATAACAGGTATAATAAGGCGTGAATAGAGCCAGTAACCCTGCTTCATGGGGAAACGTTGTGGTGTTGACAACTCCAAAATCATCAATCGACCTCCTGGTTTTAGTATACGAAGTATTTCTTTCAGACCTTTGTCGAGATTCTCAAAATTACGAATCCCAAAAGCAACGATGGCTGCATCGTAACTATTGTCTGGAATAGTTAGAGCCATGCAATCTTGTTTTTCAAAATCAATGGCATCAGACAGGCCCAATTTGGCTACTTTTTCTTTCGCTACATCCATCATCCCTTGCGAGATGTCGATACCTGTAATATGTTGAGGACTGAGCAGATGATATGCTTCGATAGCTAAATCGCCTGTGCCAGTAGCAATATCAAGAATGTTTTGAGGATTTAAGTCCTTAAGTGTCAAAAGACCTTTTTTTCGCCAACTCCGATCTATACCCATCGACAAGGTGTGATTCAAGGAGTCGTAATTATCGGCAATAGAGTCAAACATTCGCTCAACTTGGATGCCTTTATTTTCGGTACTTTGATAAGGAAGTACTTTTTCAGCTTGGTATGTCATATTGATACTATTAAACAAGCTCTGTACAAGGCAGAGTTATGGTAGTTAGTTTACGGGCTTTTATTTTAACAATCTCGCCGTTTTCGGTGAAGATCAAATGACCGTCTTCTTTTTGCTTCTGCTGTATCAGACGGGTATAGGATAAGTTTAAACCAACTAATAATTTGCTTCTAAGAGCCAATTCCTCAGAAGTCATATACTTTTAATTTGATTAAAATTCTCTTCATCATGCTTTTCCATAAATTCGTCTTTCTTACCTTCTGCTACAAGGCTAAAGGGATTATCAGAATTGTTTACAACCAGCCAATAATCGGCAATAGGTGTATATAGATTGAACAAGTTTTGAGCTCCTGCTCTATATCTGCGACGAACAACGTCATTAGGGACATTGTGCCCTCCAGACTTCACTCTGTCTTCGACTCTCTTTACTGCTAGTTCAGGAGAACTGAGCCAAAAATACAATAATGTTACAAAATAGCCTAGTTTCTGTGCTTTTTTAATGAATGAGACATACGACTTGGTCGAAAGTGTGGTTTCGATAGCAAAATCGTGCTTTATTTTAAGCATTTCCTCGATGCGGAGTATCATTATTCGCCCTGCATCTATCGCCGCCTTTTCGGGCTGAAATGGAGAAAGTCCTTTTGCTATTTCATCAGCATTAATAAACTCTTTACAATTCAGCATTTCGGGCAACATAGTATACGAAGCAGTTGTTTTTCCTGCACCGTTGCATCCAGCTATAATGTAAAGATTGGGCATATGTACTATTTTAGCGATACTAATATTAAATTAACAATATACTAAATTACATTGTTTTTAAAAATAAGAATTTTAGCTACAAAAAACAAGTATTATACCAAATCTTAACTTTTTTGTCATAAAGTGTATAGTTTTACAATTGACTAGCTAAGTAGCTATGAATATTGTCTTTGATACGTTGCGAGACATCTTCGAGATCAGCTTTAACAAAAGCCTCACCTACTATCTGCTCGTATAACTCTATATATCTATCTGAAACCGACTTGCAGTATTCGTCAGTCATCTCAGGCACTTGCTGTTCGTTTTTTCCTTGAAATCCGTTATCCATCAACCATTTGCGAACAAATTCTTTGGATAGTTGACGTTGTTCTTCGCCTTTTTCAAACAGTTCTTGATAGGTATTGGCATAGAAATAGCGAGACGAGTCGGGCGTATGTATTTCGTCAATCAGATAAATAGTGTCCTTATTTTTCCCAAATTCGTATTTTGTATCTACTAATATCAAGCCTTGTTGTTTGGCTATGGCAGTACCTCTATCGAACAACGCATAGGTGTATTTTTCTAACTGCTCGTACTCGCTTCTTGAGACTAAGCCTTGGCTTATGATTTCTTCTTTCGATATGTTTTCGTCATGTCCCTCATCTGCTTTAGTTGTAGGGGTAATGATAGGAGTAGGAAATTTTTGATTTTCTGTCATACCATCGGGTAACGGAATGCCACACAACACACGCACCCCTGCTTGGTATTCGCGCCAAGCACTACCTGTAAGGTAACCACGGATAACCATTTCCACCTTATAGGGCTCGCAACAGATACCTACAGTAACCATAGGGTCGGGCATTGCCAATTTCCAATTGGGTAGTATATCGGCGGTTGCATCCAAAAACTTAGCTGCAATCTGATTCAGCACCTGTCCTTTGTAAGGAATGCCTTGTGGTAAAACAACATCAAAGGCAGATATACGATCCGAAGCAATCATAATAAGCAAATCTTGTCCGATGGTATACACATCTCTCACTTTTCCGTGGTATACCTTAGTCTGATTAGGGAACTTATAATTTGTCGAAAGCAATGCAGTCTTCATTAGCTATTTATTAATTTAATTTTTAGAGATTAAAAAAGAATAGATACAAATCTACAAATAAATTGGACGATTCAAAAATCAAAAAAAGCAGGATCTGTCTATATCGATTCACTCAACTGAGATTCTTTACGTTTTCTATCGTCTTCTTTTTCGTAAGCATCTACAATACGTTGAACTAGCTTGTGTCGAACAATATCTTTCTTATCAAAATCGATTCTACCAATACCTTGTACACCTGTCAATACCTTAAGTGCATGCTTGAGACCCGACATTTGAGATGGTGGTAAATCGATCTGTGTAACATCGCCAGTTACTATCATCTTCGCATTCATGCCCAAGCGTGTCATAAACATCTTTATCTGATGAATACTTGTGTTTTGAGCCTCATCTAAAATAATAATCGCATCGCTGAGGGTACGTCCACGCATAAACGCCAAAGGTGCAATCTGCACTATCTTGTTTTCGATATACTCCTTGAGTTTTGCTGGTGTCATCATATCTTCCAACGCATCGTATAGGGGCTGGAGATACGGATCTATTTTATCTTTCATATCGCCTGGCAAGAAACCTAGTTTTTCGCCCGCCTCTACTGCGGGTCTGCTGAGTATGATGCGTTTTACTTCTTTGTTTTTGAGTGCTTTTACAGCCAAAGCAATAGCTATATATGTTTTGCCTGTACCAGCAGGACCTAAAGCAAATACAAGATCATTTTTAAGGAACGAATCTATCAACTTTTGCTGATTATCGTTGCGTGCAGTAATGGGCTTGCCACTCATCCCAAAAATAATCAGGTTATCTTGTTTTACAACATAGGGAGATTTACCTTTGACTATGTCAATGATATTTTCTTCGGTAAGTGTATTATGATCAATACAAAACAGTTCCAATTCTCTTATTTTGTCTTCAAAGTCGGGAATTTCTTCAGCATTGCCTATCACTTTTATAACGTTACCCCTTGCTATTATTTGTAATTTAGGAAAAAGTGTTTTGAGTAGTTGCAAATTGCTGTTGTTGACACCAAAAAACACAACTGCGTCTGCATTGTCTAATACAATTATCTGTTCGATCATTTATTTCTATTTTACAAACATTTTTGTAAGAAGTGAGGACATTGGTTTTTCTTGTTTATTCTTCGAAAAGATCTGTGATTCTTTCGCCTGGTGTTAGATGATAGGCTTGTATACCTACTTTGCGAGCCGCTACTATATTGGCTTCGTTATCATCAATGAATAGCGTAGCTTCGGGGGTGATACGTGCTTTTTCGAGCACCTCTTGATATATTTCGAGATTGGGTTTGCGTAAGTGCATCTCGTCAGAATAGAAACTTTGCACAAACAAGTCGTCTAAGTTTTCACCAAATTGCTTCCTGTACATTTCTTTAAACTTGATACGATGTGGAAAATTAGTATTACTCAGCAGGTATATACTGTATCTCTCCTTCAATTTTTCTATTAGAGCAATACGTGCTGGGTCGTAAGGCTGTAACAAGGCATTCCAAGCGTCCCAAATCAATTTGTCTGATACATCTACAGCTTTGGGGTATTCGGTATATATCAGATTGATAAACTCGTCTGGGGTAATAGTACCTATCTCTAAATCGTGTAAAAATCGTTTATGAGCAGATATTATATCGTCGGCTTGTAGCCCCTCAATATTCAGATTGGTAAAGGCGTGGATCGTTTTATTGATATTAATATCCATAATGACTCCACCGAAATCGAATATAATATTATGTATATTATCTGTAAATTTACTTTTTAACTTCATTGTTATTTATATAGTAATAAAAGAATCGAACTATGCAAAACATTTAGAGCAACACGTTTCAGATATTAGTCTATATACGATAGCTAGACATCTGTGTTCTTTGCAACTGCGAATATATATAATTATTTTCTATATCATCGAATACTAAACTAATATAAAATATATTTTACATTGTCTTTTTTTTTGAGTATTTTTGAACAAAATTTAAGCAAAAGATGTTTTTATCTTACAATAACATCATTAAAATAATAAAATATAATCATTATGGATAAAATTAGAGCAGTTATAGTTGGTTATGGTAATATCGGTAAATATGTATTAGATGCTATTATTAATGCTCCTGATATTGAAGTGGTAGGTATAGTACGCCGAAATCCGAGCGATGTACCTGCTGAGTTGAAAGACTATAAGGTGGTAGCCTCTATTAAAGAATTAAAGGATGTAGATGTAGCTGTTTTGTGTACACCTACACGTAGCGTTGAGGCATATGCCAAAGAATGTTTAGAATTAGGGATAAGCACTGTTGACAGTTACGATATTCATGGTGGAATTGTAGATTTGCGTCGCAGCCTTGATGTTGTAGCTAAAGCCAACAAAGCAGCATCTATCATATCGGCAGGATGGGATCCGGGTACAGACTCGATGATCCGCTCTATGTTCGAATTTATGGCACCTAAGGGTATTTCGTATACCAATTTTGGACCTGGAATGAGCATGGGGCACACCGTTGCGGTTAAAGCCATCAAGGGTGTTAAAGAAGCTCTTTCTATGACTATCCCTTTAGGTACAAGCATCCATCGTCGTATGGTGTATATTGAACTTGAGGAAGGATCTAAATTTGAAGATGTAGCGGCTGCGATTAAAGCTGATGACTATTTTGTGCATGACGAAACTCACGTTACACTTGTAGACAATGTAGATGATCTGAAGGATATGGGGCATGGTGTAAACATGATACGCAAAGGGGTATCGGGCAGTACACAAAACCAGTTGCTCGAATTTAATATGAAGATTAATAATCCTGCTCTCACTGCACAAGTATTGGTTGCTTCTGTGCGTGCTGTGCTTAAACAACAACCTGGAGCTTACACAATGATAGAAGTACCTATTATAGATTATATATACGGAGACAGGGAAACTTTGATTAAAAAATTGGTTTAATCAGTCTTGCGTCAAGGTACTAACAAGTTAAAGGGGGGATTCTTATATAAGAATCCCCCCTTTAACTTGTTAGCCAAACATTATTACGATCGGAAATAAAGAGATTAATTGTATATTTACATGGTCAAATCAACTAAGCGAATTAAAG
>JBDLTH010000050.1:0-44351 GCA_039799165.1 Bacteroidota bacterium | reverse complement strand
TCCAACATCCAAGAAGATGTTTTTCCATTCACCCCCTTGAGCCTTGTGGCAAGTTACTGCATATCCATACTTTACTTGCAAGGCATTGTAAAAAGGGTCGGTTTTCATCTTTTTCATCTTTCCTGCTTTGGTCGAAATATCCGAATAGTCTTCGAGTATGTTATAAAACAGTTCGCTGTTTCTTTCCTTCGATAACCCAGTCGTTTCGGAATGTAGCGTGTCAAGCAAAATTTTCAGCTCCAATTCTATTTCATAATCTGGATGTTTGACCAAAACATCGCAAAACCGAAATCCATATAATTCTTGTGTTTTACGTACTCGTATTACTTCAAGTAATTCGCCATTTGCTAAAAAATCGACTTGTTCGATATTCTCCGTCCAAAAATAATTGTTGCGGGTAATCATTAGCATATCGCCTGTTGCCAATTCGTCTTCACGATATAAAATACGATTTCTTACCCCATTGTTATAAATGTTCGACCGCTTGTTTGATCGCGATATAATCATCGTCGATTCTATTCCGTCCCTATCATAAGCGGCGGATATTTCGTCAATTAATTCTTCGCCTGATACCTTTTTTATATCCTTAAAGCCGTTTAATTCTAGCTTTGGAAAAAGATCCGTTTTTTGCTCGAGCAAAATATTACGTATTTTAGTTGCATTGTACAATATTCCCGAGTCTTCGGCTTGTCGTACAATCTGAGTAAGGGTTGTGGTAAGCAATTCTAGACCAAATCCTTTCAGAATATCTATTTGCAAAGCAGGGCTGTATTCTTGCATCACAGGAGGCAGCTGTGCCTCATCTCCGATGAGGAGTAAACGACAATTTTCGCCTCCGTATACATAATGGATAAGATCATCTAACACCCTGCCTGAGCCAAAGGAGAACGAATCGATACCATCGTTGCTTATCATTGATGCCTCATCGACAATAAAAAGGGTATCTTTGTGAAGATTGTCCATTGGTACAAAATCGACAGGGTCGTCCGAAAAACGTTTCTGACGGTATATTTTTTTGTGTATTGTATAGGCTGCATGCCCCGAATAGCTAGCAAATACCTTTGCAGCACGCCCAGTTGGGGCTATCAAGACCGTTTTTTGATCTAGTTGTGTCATGGTTTTGACTAATGCTCCTATCAACGAAGACTTACCCGTACCAGCATAGCCTTTGAGTAAAAAGAGACTGTCGGTTGCTTTATAGAATAGAAAGTCTGAGATTTGTTCAATAGCAGAAGCTTGTTCAGAAGTTGGTTCAAATCCAAAATTCTTTCTGACTTGCTCGGCTAAGAATTTGTTTATTGTCATTGTCTAATTTAATTATTCGAAAATATAAAAATAGTATCTCAAAGTCTCGGCTTTGTGTAAAACCGTTTAGCTACCGAACAGTAAACTGTATAGATGTGCTGTTGCCATTTTCGTCAACTACAGTTACTTTGTGCTGACCTGCGGATGCACTAATCTCTTTTTTATGAAAGTTTTGAGTTTCGCCAACATACGTTTCATCCAGATGCCAGAAAACTTTGGTCTGAGGATTTCGATGTGCCAATTCGAATATAATTTGTCCTGCCCCCCCTCCTAGTTGTTTCGGAATACTGACTACGCCATTGGCAAAAGGGTATATAAATTCCATCGTTTTTGTTTGATCTTCTGATTGACATTCGGGCGACAAAGGCGGTAGCATAGCATACGAAGGGTGTTGCTCTTTATAAAACCACTCCCACGATGCTGGTAGTACAAACCACGATGTTTGTGTAATGCCTCTCGCACCTGCACAGTTTTCAAACACACGGTATTTGAAATCGTCCGAAACATTTACTTTGATATGGTATTGGCAAACACCTGCTTCTACCCCTTTTTTAGTTACCAATATTGTATCGATGGACGATTCGGGACAATTAACACCTGCCAAGTATCCGCTTTGTTTACATGCTTCTACCTGTACCAAATCAGATACAGGCGTAGCAAACCACTTTGAAGAGGGCAATGTGTTGAATATATCAAACATGACCATACCTGCCGTTTTTGCCCCTGTAAGCCCTGGGCGTCCCTCCCCATCGGCATTACCAACCCATACACCTACTACATATTTAGGACTGACACCTACAGCCCATCCGTCTCTAAAACCAAAGCTTGTACCCGTTTTCCAAGCTATTTTCTGGATGGATGGAATCGAGCGCCAATCAATCTCCTCGGGTCTGTTCAAATTAGTCAAAGCATCAAAAGTCAACCAAACAGAGCTGGCATTAAATAATGGCTTAAAGATTTTTTCTTTTGACATTTGGTCTGATTGTGCATCGATATACGAAATAGGCTTACGCTCATAATAATTCTGGTCGTTATTGTAATCATTTAGCATTTGTGCCATCCGTGCATACATTACCGAAACATCCCAAAGCTTGCCCTCTGCTCCTCCCAATATCAGAGATAAACCATACACATCGGGCGAGCGAGACAAGGTGGTCATTCCTGCCGTTTTTAGTAAATTGTAGAATTTAGGTACACCGTATTTGCGGAGCGATACTACAAACGGAATATTGAGCGATCGGGCCAATGCCTCCGAGGCTGGTGTTGCCCCATCATAGTTGAGGCTAAAATTTTTAGGAGTAAAACCATTTATGTTGATGGGGATATCGGCTAAAAGCTGATGGGGTAATAGAAGTCCCTCTTGAAGCATGGCACAATACAAAAAGGGCTTCAATATACTACCCGTACTTCGGGGGGCTTGTATAACATCTACTTGATTGGCTGATGCACTTCGCTCAAAATGTACATTGCCACAATATGCTACCACTTCATTTTTTTCGACATCGATAACCAAAGCTGCAATATTCTTTATTTCGTTTTGGGAAAACTCGACATTCCATCGGGTTAATATGCTTTCTACTAGCAGTTGCCGCTGTTTACTGACCGATGTACGCACCTGTTTACCTCCTTGCTCTAAGTAAATTCGGGTAACCAAGTGAGGTGCTATTTGGGGCAAAGCATAGGGCTCGAAAGGCAAGGGTTCAGAGATCGCTAGCTCGTAATCTACCGAGCCCATCATTTGTTTTTGATACAAGCGTTGAAGTAAAGCATTTCGTTTTTTCAATAACTTTTCCCTGTTCCTTCCAAAGTGCATACTAGCTGGCGAGTTGGGTAATACGGCTAATGTTGCCGTTTCTGCCCACGACAAGGTAGACGATTTGTGTCCAAAATAACGCCATGCAGCAGCTTCTATGCCTACCACATTACCACCCATAGGGGCATGAGAAGCATAAAGGCTGATAATCTGGTTTTTAGAATAAGAAAACTCTAATCGAGTAGCCAATATCATTTCGATGATTTTTTCGCTAAAAGTTCGCCCTTCTTTTCTAGCTAAACGGATGGTTTGCATGGTAATGGTACTTGCCCCACTCACTATTTTATTTGCCTTTAAATTCTGCTTGCTTGCTCTGAATAAAGACAATGGATTTACGCCCCAATGGTAATTAAAATATTGGTCTTCGAATTCGAGTAGGCATATTTTATATTTTTCGGGTACCGAGTCTACCGTCGGAAAACGCCATTGCTGATCGTCTGCTATTCTAGCTCCTAACAATTCACCATTGCGATCGTATACTACAGTACTGTAAGCAACCTCAAAAAGGGGTGAAGGCAAGCAAAACAGATACCCTATCAACGATATCAGACCTATGCCAATAGCTACTTGATAGTTGCGATTTATCCGTTTATATTTCTCGAACCATTGTTTCATTTCTCATCTATATTGTAAAATAAAAGTACGCTAAAAAAGCAAGAATCAGCCTAAAAAAGATGATTAAATCTAAGCATATAACAATTTCGAGGCAAGGACGTATTGAAACAACTGTGTTGTTTTTCAATTATTTGTTAACTTTGCTCCTGTTCATTTTTTAGACTATGAGATAAACTCATTACAGGAATTGTGTTCAGATGATAAATTAATCTTAAAAGACAGAATCATGGCACGACCAACAACAAAGGAACAGCTAATACAGGCTAGCGAAGAAAATTTTGATAAATTATTTGTCCTCATACATTCGATGAGTGAGAAAGAACAACAGGCAACATTCTCTTTCGAAGACAGAGACAGAAACGTCAGAGACGTGTTAGTACATCTCTACGAATGGCATCAATTATTATTGAATTGGATTAACTCGAATCAATTGGGTAACCAAGTCAATTTTTTACCCGAACCTTACAATTGGAAAACATATCCTCAAATGAATATTGGATTTTGGGAGAAGCATCAAAAAACGCCATGGAACGAGGCTGTTATATTATTAAAAAAAAGCAATTCTAATACAATAGAAGCAATTAACGCTTTTTCAAACGAGCAGTTATTTACGAGCAAATATTTTTCTTGGACGGGAACAACAAGTTTAGGTAGTTATTGTGTTTCCGCCACCTCAAGCCACTACGACTGGGCTATAAAAAAGATCAAAAAACATAAGAAGTCTTTATCTGAAAGTTATAGACTATAATTTCTCGTTGAACGAGGTTAAGTTTGAAACAGATCGTTATAAATATACAACAATATCTGTATTTCCAACCCTTCATTTAGGATATGAGTTCTAAATAGAGAGTAGGAATTAGTTTTTCAAATCTTTTTAATGATAAAACTTTCTATATTTTCGGGAGACACTGTGTAGAGACACTTTTTTTTATATATTTGTTTTTCATAAAACTTTTAAATAACGAAAACATGATAAAGCACATTGTTTGTTGGAAACTTAAAGAGCAAGCTGAAGGAAATAATAAAGCTACTAATGCCTTGTTGATAAAAGAAAAGCTAGAGGCATTACAAGGTAAAATTGAGGGTCTTAAACATATCGAAGTAGGTATAAACATTCCCGAGTATCCTAATAACTACGATGTAATGCTGTACTCGGAAATAGAGTCAAAAGAGGCTCTTTCGTTTTATCAAACCCACCCTTTGCATCAAGCAGTATTACCTTTTGTAAAAGAAGTGGTAGAAAGTAGAGTTGCTGTAGATTACGAAATATAAGAAGACATGCACAACGACACCATAAAAGATATGCGCCAACAATGCCGCAGAGCGATGAATGGAGTAGCATCTACAAGCATGCGTAAGCATGGACTGCATTATAAGCTCAACTTTGGGGTCTCTGTTCAGCAAATAAAAGATATAGCTTCACGGTATCAGCCAAACAAGGAGTTGGCTGAATTGTTGTGGCTAGATGGCACACGTGAGCTCAAAATATTGGCAACCCTGCTTTATCCGATCAATGAGTTTGATGAAGAAACAGCCAACAGATGGGTACACCAAATACCTAACCAAGAAATACGAGAGCAGATTGCGTTCAATATGTTCAGAGCTGTACCTTTTACGTCTAAAATAGCCTTAACGTGTGCGTTAGATCCCGACCCAGAAATAAGGACGTCAGGGTATTGGCTATTGAGCAGAGCATTGATGGACAATAACGTAGCCGAAGAAACAATACAACTAGCTGTTTTATCTACTATTTTCGAAGATCTGGTTAGTGAAGAGCATGTGTCGTTACGAAATGCGGCAAAACTACTGCTCCGAAATGTCGGTAGAGCCACTAAAAATCAGGCGGATGAAATCTTATTTAAGATTGAAAAATATATGAATGCGGAAAACCTAATCCAAAAAGAGGTATATGACAGTCTTGCGTTTGAATTTGATTTCTTTTACGAAAACCTTAACGATTAAAGCACATAACTTACTTCTTTGAAGGCATACTTTCGGATCTCCCTTTCTCGGGTTTCCAAAACAAGCATCCCTGTATCTTCTATATTAATTATCTTGGCTGAGAAAACAATTTCGTTTTCGGAAAATAAATGGTAGCCTTCTTTTCTGAATAGTGCATTTTTGTAGCTTATAGCTATAACGTGTTCTTTTTGCGTTATCAGAGTAGCATAGTAAGCCAGCCTGTCGAGTATCTCTTCTAACAATCTGTGTGCATCATACTTTCCACCGGTAATTAGCCTCAATGAAACTGGATTGGGGGCATTGCTCTGAAATACGGTTTGATTTAGATTAAGCCCTACACCAATGATCGATTGATCGACAAAGTCGTCGATCAAATCATTTTCGATCAATATACCTGCTATTTTCTTATCTTTCCAGTATATATCATTGGGCCATTTGATCGAAATATCAGATACCTTCTTATCCAATACATCCTTGATGGCTAAGGATATGACTTGCGAGATTACAAATTGTTTGTTTGCCTTTACACTATCAGGTATAAATAAGGTGCTAAATAATAAATTTTCGGCACGAGCCGACTCCCAGAAGTTGCCTCGTTGCCCACGCCCTGCTGTCTGATAATGGGTATATACAGTATATCCGTTTTCTAATACCTCAAGTGCTTGCCTTTGCCGCATATACGAATTGGTAGAATCCGTTTCTCTCAAATGCACAATTTGCGATGCCATCATGTCCTATTTTCTTTTAGAGCCGCATACTCGGCTTGTTGTTTTTTGGGCAATTTTTTAATGACCTCTTCTACCGAGTGGTTTATCCAATATTGCAACTCGACAGCCGACATGTCTCCTTCTAAAGAAACTGTATTCCAATATTTTTTGTTCATGTGGTAGCCAGGAAAAACACATTCGTATTTTTCTCTTAAATTGACGGATAGCTCTGGGTCGCATTTCAGATTGACTCCAAACTCTGCATTAATGCCTCGTTCAAGACTCATTAGAGCAAACATTTTGCCCATTATTTTAAATACAATTGTAACTTCGTCAAACGGAAAACTTTCTTCCGCTCCTATTATCTGCAAGCAATATTCTCTTACTTCTTCTATATTCATGCTAGCTTAGTTTAATGGTGCATAAAATGCGTCTTCAATATGTGTTATCTCAACAACGGCATCCTTGATAACGATGGCTATGACATCAAACCGCACAGGCTTTTCTGTATCATGTACATCTAAATAGGCATCGGCAGCCTCTACCATTCGTCGTATTTTGGTAGCTGATACAGCCTCCTCTGGATTACCCCATTGGAGGGTAGAGCGTGTTTTTACTTCAACAAAGAGTAGGTATTCCGAAGTTGCTGCAATAATGTCTATTTCGCATTTTCCATATTTTGCATTACGCTCTACAATGCAACAAGCTTTTTGCAAAAGATGCTGCACTGCCAAATCTTCGCCTTGCTTACCCAGATCGTTGTGTTTTGCCATGTATTTAAATGAGACTTATATTTAGGATATACAAATATAAGCGATTAAGTATAAATACTTATTGAAAATATGGACTTAACTTTGCGTTTCGAATAATATAGCCGATACTGGTTTTAATAGAGATCGTTATTCGAATTAGAACAAAAATTATTAGTTTTGTAGTTATTAAATGACAAAATCAGACATGGTTAAATATAAGCGGATATTACTCAAACTCAGTGGCGAGTCATTGATGGGCGAGAAACAATACGGGATAGATGAAAAACGTTTGTCAGAATATGCTACTCAGATCAAAGAAATAGTAGAACTGGGCGTGCAAGTAGGTATTGTGATAGGAGGCGGAAACATATTTCGTGGGCTGAGTGGTGCATCCAAAGGCTACGATCGTGTAAAGGGCGACCAAATGGGTATGCTGGCAACAGTAATCAACAGTCTGGGACTAAGTTCGGCACTTACAGCCATTGGGCAAAAGTCGAAAGTGTTAACAGCCATCGGCATGGAACCTATTGGCGAGTTATACTCGAAGTGGAAAGCAATAGATACGATGGAAGGTGGTGGCGTAGCCATTATATCGTGCGGTACAGGCAATCCGTTTTTTACCACCGATACAGGATCGGCACTTAGAGGCATTGAAATCGAGGCAGATGTAATGCTCAAAGGTACACGGGTAGATGGCATATACACCGCCGACCCTGAGAAAGACCCTGCGGCTACCAAATTTGAATCCATATCGTTTGACGAGATATACAAACGTGGCTTGAAGGTGATGGACTTGACTGCAACTACCATGTGCAAAGAGAACAACTTACCCATTATTGTTTTTGATATGGATACAGTAGGCAATCTTGCTAAAGTGATGCAAGGTAAAGGCATTGGAACATATGTGCATGTATAAATATAAAAATTGAAAAAATATATCGTTAATTTTTTGACCTTATGGTAGATATAAAAGAATTTGAGAAAAAGGCAGAAGCCAAAATGAAAGGTGCAGCCGAATTTTTGGAGGAGTCATTGGCTCATATCCGTGCAGGAAAAGCTAATCCTCGTATACTGGATGGCATAAAACTTGATTACTACGGAAGTGTTACCGCACTTACTGGTGTAGCCTCGGTAAACACACCCGATGCTCGCACCATCGTAATTCAACCTTGGGAAAAGAAAATGCTTGCTGATATTGAGAAAGCAATTATCAATTCTGATTTAGGTCTAAATCCTGACAACAATGGCGAGATCATCCGTCTGTCCATTCCTCCTTTGACAGAAGAGCGCCGTAAAACGTTAGTGAAACAGTCGAAACAAGAGGCTGAGGATGCAAAAATAAGCGTTCGCAATGCTCGCCGTGATGTGATTGATGCCGTCAAAAAATCAGTAAAAGACGGCACCCCGGAAGACGTGGCTAAAGATGCCGAAGCTTCTATCCAGAAGATACACGATAAATACATCAAACTAATTGATGACTTATTTGCTGCTAAGGAAGTGGAAATAATGACTGTATAACATCGTTTATACAAAATAAACATAGGTGGGGTAAAAGATTCGAGAGGTTTACAACTTCTGATTTTTTACCCCATTTTAATTAAGTTGAATATAGAAATTGAATGAACGGATTAGTTATTAAAAATACGGGGAGTTGGTATCTTGTACGAACGGATGACAACAAAAATGTAGACTGTAGAATAAAAGGGAGCTTCCGTCTGAAAGATATAAAAAGCACCAATCCGATAACTGTTGGAGACCGTGTTACGATACTGATGAACGCCGACAATACGGGTGTTATCACAACGATTGCCGAACGCAAAAATTACATTATTCGCCGTTCGTCTAACCTGTCTAAGCAAGCACATATCATAGCTGCTAATCTTGACCTATGCTTTCTTATCGTTACCGTTACCAAACCCATCACCACCACTATTTTTATCGATCGGTTTTTATCATCTGCCGAAGCGTACCGCATCCCCGTCAATCTATTGTTCAACAAAATAGATGTGTATGATGAAGATGAAAAAGAATACATGCAGGCTCTTATCAACCTGTACGAGCATATTGGCTATTCGTGCTATCAGATTTCGGCACAAGAACAAATTGGTTTAGATATACTCAATGATAAACTAAAAGATAAAATCACCCTCTTTTCAGGACATTCAGGGGTAGGTAAATCAACACTAATCAATTCGCTCGTTCCACATTCGCACCTCAAAACGGGTAGTATATCTGACTATCATGGAAAGGGAATGCACACGACTACGTTTTCGGAAATGTTAGAACTCCCACAAGGCGGGTTCATTATCGACACACCAGGTATCAAAGGATTTGGCACAGTAGATATGACACCTGAGGAGATCGGACATTACTTTCCGGAACTATTCAAATTTTCGCAAAACTGCCGATTTAATAACTGCATACACCTCAACGAACCTGGATGTGCTGTAGTAGAAGCTGTAGAGAAACACTGGATAAGCGAAAGTAGATACAAATCGTACCTCAACATTTTGGAAGATGAATCGAATGGAAAATACAGAAAATAAGCCTAAGCTGAAATTAAGGTTTCATACCAAATCTTTCTTATTGTTTTTGCTTATCTTTGTTATTGAGGTACTCATCGCTTTGTTTGTCAAAGATAGCATCATACGACCTTATGGCGGAGATGTATTAGTTATACTCATGATATATTATTTTGTAAAAACATTTATCAAAGTACAACCTACACATCTAGCAATCGCTGTTTTTATATTTGCTTGTGGCATCGAAATAGCTCAACTATTCAACCTAGTCGAGGTACTTCAATTGCAAGACAACAATGTAATGCGTATCGTAATAGGAACATCCTTTAGCTGGGGCGATATTGTGTGTTATGCGCTTGGAGCTGTCTCTTGTGTATTTATAGAGCATCGATTAATAAAATTGAAATGATTCAACAACGAAGAAAGGATTATTTACAACGGCTTGTCGAAGATTTTTTCACCCGATTTGACGAGCTGATTCGGAGTAATACCGATGTAAGTAGAAAAGAAAAGTTGTGTTTGCTGAATGATGCACTCCTGTTTTTTAGAGATAACTTTGAAACTAGCACGTCAGATACAGCCGACATACTGGCTAATAAAATAGGCGACATGAATCTGCTAGAGCAATATGCACGACTTTTGCTAACCCAACACCAAGTCGTTGACATCAAACAACCTGAACAACTGTACATCGCTTTCGATCTTGTTAAATACATTGATGCTATTGACACAACCTACTCGTGGGAAAGAGTGGTTTTGAGAGAGGATATACTTCGACTATTGAACAAAAATAATGTATAATGGAAATATTTACGGCAAATAACTTTCTGTTGGTTTTTCAACTATTGTATGTTTTAACAGCAATGGGAGTTGTTATTGTTGTAATTTCTGAAAACCGAAACCCGCTGAAAACTATATCATGGGTGTTGGTACTTTTATTACTCCCCTTGGTAGGTCTCATTTTCTACTACTTTTTTGGCGAAGACCATCGCAAAAAACGTTTGATCTCTCGAAAAATGCGAAAAAATATTAACCGAAGACGATTAGAACGTACCGATGACCTTGATATCCACAACCCTCCAGCCCAATACAAGGGACTGATCACCTTGTTAGATAAGCTAAACGACTGCCCCTTGTACGAAGACAGTAAAGTAACGTTTTACAACACGGGGATAGACAAATTTGAAGCTCTCTTTGAAGAGATACGCAAAGCAAAAAAACATATACACCTCCAATACTATATCATCATGGATGATACGATTGGACACCAAATGCAAGAGTTGCTTATCCAGAAAGCTCTACAAGGCATTGAGGTAAGGGTACTTTATGATGCGATGGGATCGTGGAAAGCAAAAAATAGTTTTTTTAAAGAAATGGAGTCGAATGGTATACAAGTAGAACCCTTCTTAAAGGTTGCTTTTCCCATTTTGACGAGTAGGGTCAATTATCGTAACCATCGCAAAGTTGTAATTATCGATGGCGAGATTGGCTTTATGGGCGGTATGAATGTTGCCGATCGCTACGTAAATGGTATAAATGGGGGTATTTGGCGAGATAGCCACATCAAGGTAGAGGGTAAGGCTGTACATGGTTTACAAGCATCGTTTGTGATAGACTGGTACGCTTCACGTTCTCAATTATTAGATGCAAATATCTATTTTCCCGAATTGGCTTCGATGGGCGTAAATCTGATGCAGATTGCTACCAGCGGACCTACTGGCGAATTTAAGCAGATACATCAAGGCATGTTTCAGGCCATAGCCAATGCCAAAGAATATATATATATACAAACTCCGTATCTTATACCTACCGACGCTTTGATGCTGGCTCTTCAAACAGCGGCATTGAGTGGTGTGGATGTACGTATTATGATGCCCGAAAAATCAGATACTACCTTTGTGCAGATAGCCTCGATGTCGTTTATCAAAGACTTTTTGGATGCCAATGTCAAAATCTACTTTTTCAAGCCTGGCTTCATTCATTCCAAATTAATGGTTATTGACGACTCGTTAACCATTACGGGATCAGCAAATATGGACGTGAGAAGTTTTGAGCATAATTTTGAGATTGATGCTTTTATATACAATAACGAAACTGCGTTGACTGCCAAAAATATTTTTGTAAACGATATGAACGCTTCGCACCTTGTAGAAGTTGAAGAATGGGATAAGCGTCCACGGCACAAACGTTGGGCAGAGTCTTTTTTACGTTTATTTACGCCTCTCTTATAAAGCATGAATTATCAAGATACAATAACATACTTATACAATAGACTACCGGTATATCAACAGGTTGGAGGTATCGCCTACAAAGAAGGACTGGACAATAGCCTGGCTTTAGACTTGTATTTTAATCACCCTCACCTAAAATATAAAACAATACATGTAGCTGGTACCAACGGAAAGGGATCGACATCGCATCTGCTGGCTGCAACATTGCAACAGGCTGGCTACAAAGTAGGCTTGTACACCTCACCTCACCTACTGGATTTTAGAGAGCGAATCCGCATCAATGGCACAATGATTTCGGAACAGTACGTTATCAACTTTGTTGCCAATCACAAGGCAAACTATGAGCCTATCCAACCTTCATTTTTTGAGCTAACCATGATGATGGCTTTCTGCTATTTTGCAGATAAGGAAGTGGATATTGCAATTATCGAAGTGGGATTGGGTGGGAGATTAGACAGCACCAACATTATAACTCCCATTGCGTCTGTGATAACCAATATCAGCCTAGATCACACCCAGTTTTTAGGAAATTCGTTGGTTCAAATAGCTCGTGAAAAAGCAGGTATAATAAAAACAAACGTCCCTGCTATCATTGGCGAAGCTGAGGCTGACATAAGAAGTGTGTTTGAACAACAGGCACAATTGGTAAACGCACCTATTACTTTTGCTCAAGACAAACAGATCATACAATCGGCAGGCAGAGATAAAGACGGATCGTGGCTGTTTCAGACTGCAACATATCCTAATCTAAAAGGACAGTTAAGTGGTCTTGCTCAGCTAAAAAATGCAGCAACCGTACTTTCTGTTATCGAGGTTTTGCAAAAGCAAGGGATAACAGTTAGCCTAAATTCGGTTTACGAAGCCTTTGCACATGTTGTTGAACTAACTGGACTACAGGGACGATGGCAACTGATACAAGGTACCAATCCTCGCATTATTTGCGATACTGGACACAATACAGGGGGGATAAAATATGTTGTAGAGCAACTCAATACCGAGCAGTACGATACGCTACGCATGGTGATAGGCATGGTAAATGATAAGGATGTAAACGAAGTACTCAAGCTATTGCCCAAACATGCCATATATTATTTCACACGAGCTGCTATTCAGAGAGCTTTAGACCAAGATCGATTGACAGAGTTAGCAAACGCAATAGGCTTGGATGGAAACACATACAATAGTATTGACCAAGCAATACAAGCTGCATTAGATGATGCCAATACAAAAGATTTAGTCTTTATTGGTGGCAGTAATTTTGTGGTTGCCGAGGCGTTGACCTACTTTGAGTCTTTGGCTAAACGTAACTAAATTGCAACAAAAAAATCGTTTTATTGACATGTAAATACTATTTCTTTGCATCAAAACAATATAATGATGGTGTAAATTATGAAATCAACAAAAATTATCGTTCTTCTATTTCTCATTTGTTTACCTTATTCCTCTTACTCACAGATAGATGAAATCTTCAAACCATCAGGTAGGATTATAGCAAGAAGTTTTTTTGACTTTAGTCAAGGTTTTGGCGAAGCCAACAATGAGACTGGATTTGATATCACAAGAGCCTTTATCGGGTACAACTATAAAATATCCAAAACATTACAAGCACAAGTCATACTAGATGGAGCTTCGGGGCATACTGCTTCGGGCAATCTTCAGCCTTATTTACGCAATGCTTTTATCAACTGGACAGACAAAGGATTTAATGTGAGTGTAGGCGAAATAGGGCTAATGCAATTTAGTATACAAGAAAAATATTGGATGCACCGCCATGTGCTCAGATCATTTCAAGACCATTATAAAATGGGGCATAGTGTAGACGTGGGAATTAGTGGAGAGTATACAATCAATAGATATCTGGCAGTAGATATGAGTATTGCGAATGGTGAAGGATACAAAAACATAACGCAGAACAAAAGTACAAGATATACTGCTGGGGTGAGTTTTTACCCTACCAGAAATTGGATATTGAGGGTATATGGAGACATCTATAACGATGGTGAAGACATGCGCCCAACATTGCCCGAAGGTATAACGGAACAAGCATACGACGATCAAAAAGCTCTTTCGTTATTTACAGGTTATCAAAATGAATTGATATCGGCAGGTATCGAGTACAATCGTGTTTACAATAAAGACTTTCTTAAAAAAAAAGACTTTTTTGGATATTCTACTTATGCTTCTGTAAAAATAGCTCCAAAGTGTCGAGCCTTTGCCAGGTATGATCTAATTGACTCAGAGTCTTCGGCTTCGAATAAAGCCTCTTGGAATAGTTCGGATGGTCAACTACTAATTGCGGGTATTGAATTTCAGCCTGTGAAGCAATTGAAAATAGCTCCCAATATCCGAAACATGAATCCTGTCAGAAAAAAATCGGAGCAATATTTTTTTATTAATTTCGAGTTTAACCTGTAACCCTTACCTATCGTGTTATTTATGACAATCAGTGCCTAAGATACTGATCTTGGACATTTGTTAAACTTAACAACATCGTAACAATTCTGTATCTTTATTGTTATTATACTAAGCTATTTTTGAATCGAAATAAAATAGACTCTATGAAAAATTTATTTTTGCTTATATTCGCCTCTCTCGTTCTCACAGCATGCGGATCGTCAAACAAAGGCGACACCTCTAAACTGTCGGGTGCAGGTGCTACATTTCCAGCCCCATTCTATAATATCGTATTCAAGAAATACTCCGAAATATCTGGCAATAACGTTACCTATGGGGCAGTAGGGAGCGGAGGGGGCATCCGAAACTTAAAAGACAGAACTGTTGATTTTGGTGCTACTGATGTATACCTCTCTGATAAGGAGTTGAAACAAATAGATGCAGAAGTTCTGCATATCCCTACGGCTTTGGGTGCGGTTGTGTTATCTTATAACCTGCGCAGTATTACCAACCTTAGGTTAACGTCTGAGCTAATCTCTGATATTTATAGAGGAAAAATTACCAATTGGAACGATGCTAAGCTAAAAGCCGTAAATCCTACCCTTGCATTGCCAGACAAAGTAATAACACCTGTATACCGATCGGATGGTAGTGGAACTACACATGTGCTTTCGGAATACATGGCGAAAGTAAACTTGGCTTGGAAGGCGGAAATAGGCAAAGGTAAATCGCTTAAATTTCCGGTAGGAGTTGCTGCAAAAGGGAACCCTGGTGTAGCAGGTATTATTGCCGAAACAGAGGGGGCTATTGGATACATCGGTTCTGAGTACGCCTTGGCATTAAATATAGCATCAGCTTCGCTACAAAATAGTGCAGGCAACTTTATTATAGCAAATGACAAAAGCATATCTGCTTCTGCTGATATGGATATGCCTGACGACACACGCACAGTTATCACAAACTCGCCCAATCCCGAAGCCTACCCCATCAGTACATTTACTTGGATCATTTTTTATAAAGAGCAAAGCTACAACAGCAGGTCGGAGGTACATGCTAAAGCATTGGTAGGAATGTTAAAGCATATTACAGGTAACGAGGGACAGGAAGTAGCTGTAAAAACTCACTATGCTGCTCTGCCCAAAAAAACAGTGGCTAAAACCGTAGCAATTATTCAATCCATCACTTTTGAAGGTCATGCTTTGGTCGATTTAGAAAATACGAACAAGAATATTCAATAAAAACAATATAATTTGTCGAAATGAAAGACAAGATTTTCAAATCCATATTGTGCATCGCTTCGTGCCTTATATTGCTTCTGACAGCAGGTGTTATTTATGCTTTAATCTCGCAAAGCATAGATGCGTTCTCCACATTCGGCTTCTTTGGTTTTCTAACCTCGTCTAGTTGGGATTCCGTAAATAAAGATTTTGGAGCATTACCCTTTATTGCAGGCACACTATTAACATCGCTCTTGGCATTGTTATTCTGCATCCCGTTTTCGTTATCCATTGCCTTGCTGAATGGCGAATACTTTAAAGGAACACGTATAGCCACAGTCGTAAGTTCAGTAGTAGATCTATTAGCAGGCATTCCGTCCATCGTATTTGGCTTATGGGGATTTTATGTGCTACGCCCCATCCTTATCGATATGGGCGTGAGTGCACAAGGCTTTGGGGTGCTACTGTCTTCTATTGTATTGGCAATAATGATTATACCCTACGCATCATCGTTAAGCACCGAATTTATATCGATGGTACCTAACGAGCTGAAAGAGGGGGCTTACAGCCTAGGTGCAACCAATCTGGAAGTTATCAGAACAGTAAGCCTCCCCGTTTCGCTATCAGGTATATTTGCAGCTTATGTATTGGCGTTGGGCAGAGCCTTGGGCGAAACCATGGCTGTAACCATGCTGATAGGCAACACAAACAATATCCCTACAGGGCTATCAGACACAGGCAACTCAATGGCTAGTATTATAGCCAATCAGTTTGGCGAAGCTGATGGACTAAAGTTAAGCTCATTGATGGCAATTGGTTTACTGTTATTTCTTATAACCGCTGTTATAAACTTTGTAGCCAAAAATATATTGAAAATAGTAAACAGATGAATAAGTCAATTTTTTCGACATCGCATTATAGGCTAACCAAAAGTAAACTATTCTTTTACACCGTATGCCTGTTAAGTACGCTTACGATGATTCCCCTTTTCTTGATTATTTGGGAGTTGATAAAAAAAGGGTATCGACAATTTAATATAAGCTTATTCACTGAGGTAGCTCCTACATCGATGGATGCCATGCTATCAAAAATAAGCAATGAAGCCATCCCTGGAGGTATACTAAACGGTATTACAGGCACATTGGTTATTTTGGCAATAGCCATCGTCATAGCCATCCCTATTGGTGTAATGGTAGGAATCTATTTAGCCGAAAATCAGAAAAAAACATTTGCCAAAATCATACGCACACTAACCGACCTCTTGCAAGGCATGCCATCTATTGTAGTAGGTGTGCTCGTATATCTTTGGGTGGTCAGACCCATGCACGGCTATTCGGCTTTAGCAGGTAGTGTATCGCTGTCAATAATGATGCTACCCATGATTATTCGTTCTACCGAAGAAACCTTGAAGATGCTACCTAGCTCGCTGAAAGAAGCAGGACTGGCACTTGGCGGATCGTACACATCGGTGATTACACGGGTACTTTTACCCTCGGCTTTTGGCGGATTATTCACAGGGTCTTTATTGGCAGTTTCGAGAGTTATGGGCGAAACAGCCCCTCTATTGGTAACTGTACTCGGCTCCTCGATCGTTAATTGGGATATTACCCAGCCTACAAGTGCCCTCTCGCTCTTGATTTGGGAGTTTTATAACGATCCCAATTTAGCACCACTAGTATGGTCATCATCATTGCTTCTGTTATTAATTGTATTTGGTATTAATCTATTCGCAAAAAGTATTGCTAAAAAATGGAAAATTCAGTAAATTCAACCCTCAATAACTACATCCTCGAACTAAAGGATGTATCTGTATCGTATACACCTGGCAAGAATGCTGTAGATAAGGTAAATGCTGGTATCAAACCCAATACCGTTACTGCCATCATGGGACCATCAGGTTGTGGTAAAAGCACCCTATTAAGAGCTATCAACCGCATGCACGATCTCTATCCCGAAATAAAAACGATGGGAGAAATTTTATTGAAAGGAGAAAATATCTTTGATATGAATCCGATGACAGTGCGTCGCTTGGCTGGAATGGTGTTTCAACGCCCAAACCCTTTTCCGACCATGAGCATTTATGACAATGTATTGGCTGGCTACAAATTAAATGGCATATCGTTAAAAAAAAGCGAGAAAGATCAAATTGTAGAATCGAGCCTTAGAAGCGTAGCCCTTTGGGAGGAAGTAAAAGACTCCATCTCTAAGAAGGGGACTTTCTTGTCGGGGGGGCAACAACAGCGTCTGTGTATTGCACGTGCCATTGCATTGAAACCCGAAGTATTGCTTATGGACGAACCCACATCGGCTCTTGATCCTATTTCGACCAACAGAATAGAGGACTTAATTTTGGAGTTGAAAGAACAATACACGATCATCATCGTTACGCATAATATGTCGCAGGCTGCACGAATATCTGACAAATCGATGTTCATGTACCTTGGCAATTTGGTGGAATATGGAAGTACTAAACAAATGTTTACTAAACCTAAGGATAAACGCACCGAAGACTACCTAACTGGTGTATTTGGATAATTAACTTACTTTTGACTTATTAAAATCTATAGATATGACTACTGCCGTAAAGCTAAAACAGCTCAAAATATTGTTAAACGATTTTGAATTACTTTCTCGAACTACCTTAACGCAACTGCAAATAGCATCTAAATTGCTCAAAGATTCGTCTCTAGACGCACTATACGAAGAGGCTGAAGCAAACGAGATAATACTAGACAGGCTGGAAGTAAAAATCAGAGAAGAGGTTGTGTTCGCTATTTTTCAGTTCAACCCAAAAGCAACCGATCTAAGACTGATAATCACCTATCAGGATATAACGACCAACCTAGAAAGGGTGGGAGATATGTTACTCAACATTATTCATTTTTTGAAAGATACGAACTTAAATTTGCCACATTTTGAGGAAGAGGAAAAGAAAATTAGCAAAATGTTTGAGTACGTAAACGAGATGATGCACGATGCGATTATATCGTTCTCAAGCGAAGACCCTCGCATAGCCTATCAGGTTATAGAAAAAGACGACAAGGTGGATGTGCTATTCCATGAGATTTACACATCATTACAATCTTCTTTTGCTGATCAACAATTATCGCAAGAACAGATTAGAAATATAATTAATGTAAATGCAATATCACAAAACTTGGAACGTATAGGCGATAGTGCCACCAATATTGCCGAAGCAACTATTTACTTGACCGAAGGTAAAGATATCAGACATGGCAACAAAGACTGATGCCTCTTGTATATTGATAGTAGACGACGAAGCCGACATTAGAGAGATATTGGCGTTTAATATTGAACATGAAGGATACGATATCGATGTGGCTGAGTCTGCCGAAGAAGCCCTCATGAAATTAGATCAGAATAAGCATCACAAACTGATATTGTTGGATGTGATGATGGGGGGCATATCGGGTTTCAGAATGGCGGATCAACTTCGAAAAGCAGGAAATCTGATTCCGATTATTTTTCTGACAGCCAAAGATTCGGAGAACGATATGTTGACTGGTTTTTCGATAGGAGGTGATGATTATATTAGTAAACCATTCTCAGTCAATGAGGTTATTGCACGTGTAAAATCGGTATTGAGGCGTTCGGAACAAGAATTACTTTCAGCTCAAAATAGTATACTAGAGATAGACAAACTTGTAATAAATTTTGATCTGAAAACGGTAAAGATAGCCTCTCAAAGCATAGAACTCACCAAGACGGAATTTAATATACTTAGACTTCTGACAAGCAATATAGGTAAAACATTCTCTCGGTCCGATATTCTAGCCCAGGCTTGGGATGATGGGGGCATTGTGTTAGATCGGACAGTAGATGTGCATATTGCCCGCTTACGAAAAAAAATAGGACAATATGGAGAAGGTATCGTGAACAGAACGGGCTACGGCTACCACTTCAACGCAGATATTGTAATAGAAAAATAAAGAAATGGCTATATGAAACTAACCTATAAACGGAAACTTTTTGGGCTAATACTTCTAATTTTCGCACTATTTTCTGCGTCTATTATTGTATTAGAACAACAACAGGAAAAGAAATTCAGAACACTAGCCCTAGAGTCGAAACTAGAAGGCTATGTCGAAAGCATTCATCAATACCTTGAACAGAATCAGATAGAAGACACCAACACTGTTGCCATAAACAAATTAGTAAACATTTTACCCAATGATATTCGGGTTACTATTGTCCAAGAAAACGGACTCGTAGTCTATGATAAAGATATTCATAACTTGGATACGCTAGATAATCATCTGGAGCGTCCCGAAATAAAGAAGGCGTATTATCAAGATCATGGTACAAATATCCGCAAGTCAACTTCTACACAACATGAATATTTATACTATGCCAAGTTTTTTAACACACACTTTATACGTGTTGCCTTGCCATACACCATACAAACCAAGAGCTTATTAAAGGCAGATACGTTTTTTGTATATTTCGTACTCGTGCTGTTCATTATCGTTCTTCTGATTGTTAATTATGTAGCTGGACGTTTCAGTAAATCGATCACGGAATTAAAAGATTTTGCTACTAAAATTAAAAATGATGCTCCCTTACCTAACAAGTTAAATTTTCCAGATGATGAGCTGGGCGAATTGGGGCATGAGCTAGTCGATATTTTTAAACAAAAGGAAAAAGGAAAAAACGACATCGAAATAGAACGAGAAAAATTTGTTCAACACTTTCAGTATTCCGAAGTTGGTTTGTGCATGTTTGATGCCCACCGAAAAAACATATCGTGGAATGCCCACTTTATGCAATATCTTAACCTAATTGTGAAAAAACCTACGTTTGACGTAAATTGTATTTTTGGAGAATCAACTTTTAGCCCAATTCTTGATTTTTTAAATAACCGAAACCAAAGCCAGCGTTATTCTAGTTTTCAAGTGGACAATAACGGAAAAGTATTTTCAGTACAAGTCATTATATTCGAAGATCAGAGTTTCGAAATCACCATAAAAGACATAACTCGTATCATAAAGAATAGGTTATTAAAACAAGAAATGACCAACAATATTGCGCATGAACTAAGGACACCTGTTACAGCCTTGCGTGGTTATTTGGAGACATTAAACGACAAGATATTACCGAAAGAAAAACAAGAACAATTTATAAGCCGTGCCTATCAACAAGCCGTCCGATTATCAAACCTGATTGATGACATTAGCTTGGTCAGCAACATAGACGAAAGACCTGCCAATTTTAAGATGGAAAAAATCAACTTGTCTGAGCTTGTCAACGAAGTGCGGATTGACGTGGCTGATAAGTTAGAACAACAGCACATCCAATTCGAAACAGCTATTGATACTCGTTTGACCATTGAGGGCAATTATACCTTGCTGTTTTCGATCTTCCGAAACCTGATCGACAATTCGATTGCTTATGCAGGGAGCAATGTGAAAATCGTGATCGATAATTATATGCAAGATGATACGTATGTGTATCTATCGTATTATGACACAGGAAAAGGGGTTTCGAACGAACACTTGAATCGTTTATTTGAGCGGTTTTACCGCATACACGAGGGGCGTACACGCAACAATGGCGGTTCAGGCTTGGGGTTATCGATAGTCAAAAATGCGATTCTTTTGCACAAAGGAGAGATACAATCCAAAAACCGAGTGGGTGCAGGGCTTGAATTCTTGTTTACACTGATGAAGTAGAAAAAAGAAATATCGTTGTATATTTGTACTAACCAACTAAAGAAAGTGTAATGATAGTAAGCATATCGCCTGCAAGGTTGCAGGATTTTGAAACCCCTACGGCAATGAGCAAATGTACGCCCCCTCAATTCGAGAAAGAAGCCATTTACCTCAACAGCATCTTGCAAAGCTTATCGGTACAAGAAATCGAAAAACTAATGCACATCAACCCCAAACAAGCATTAGAGGTATACCAATATGTGCAAGCATTTGAGATGAAACGTACTCCTAAAAAACAGGCTGCACTCACATACAACGGGATGGCTTATCTGGGCTTGGATGCAAAAACATTCACTGACGATAATTGGAACTTTGCTCAGCAACATTTAATCCACTTTTCGGGCATGTATGGGGCATTACGTCCTTTAGATGCTATTAAACCTTATCGATTGGAGGCGTTGATAAAATTGCCAAATAATAAAGGGAAAGATTTATATGATTATTGGAGCAGCACGCTTACCACGTATCTTGCTCAACGACTAGAGGCTGACGATAATGTATGGATAAACTTGATGTCTAAAGAATTTACCAAACTTATCAACAAAAAAAGCCTTGGTAAAGAGGTATCCATTATCACACCTGCATTTAAACAACAAACAGCCAATGGATATAAGCAGATCGTAATATATTCTAAAAAAGCCCGAGGGATGATGGCTCGATATATTATTCAGAATAAAATAAAAAAGGTGGATGATCTAAAGTATTTTGATGCTGAGGGTTATTCTTTTGCCCCCGACCTGTCAGTGAAAGACGAATGGGTATTTGTGAGATAATTACCGCTTGCTTTTGAAAAAATCTTGTATCAAACTTGCACATTCTTGCTGTAGTATGCCTTCTATCACAATGGTTTTAGGATGAAGCACCTTGGGCGCCGCACCACTATAGCCTCGTTTTGGGTCTTTTGCACCATATACTATTTTGCTTATTTGCGACCAACCCAATGCCCCCGCACACATCGGACAAGGTTCGACGGTAACATATAAGATGCAATCTTGTAAATATTTACCTCCCAGCACGTTTGCAGCTGCGGTTATAGCCTGCATTTCGGCATGAGCCGTTACATCGGTCAATGCTTCGGTCAAATTGTGAGCTCGTGCTATAATTCGGTTTTGCCATACGATAACAGCACCTATGGGTACTTCGTCTTTCCCTAAAGCATACCGAGCTTCGAGAATAGCCTGCCTCATAAAATAATCGTCATTCAATAGCGAAGAATTATTCATCGACGCATTTCATTTTCCCCAAAAAGTGTAGGGTAATCCATATCCAAATTCTTAAGTACGTGTGCTAATATCGTTTCTCTTAACCAACGAGACTTGTTCGATATTTTGTACTTTTTCATGTATGCTGATACCAAGCTATACTCTTCATCACTTAACGAAAAGTTGAGGTTCTTGGAACGAACTGTTGGCGTAGGCTTTTGTTTTGGTTTCACTTCTACAAAAATAAACTGCTTTGTGCAAATAAAAAAGTAAAAGCAGATAATAATGCTCTTTTATATGCCATTATCACTAAACCATCTAGGTATATTGAGTGGCAAAAAACAAATTCTATCTTGAAAAAAACGGCTAAAACTATTGCTTTGGACAAAAATATATATATCTTTGCACCGCAATAATACGGTAATTGTAGCTCAGTTGGTTAGAGCGTCGGATTGTGGTTCCGAAGGTCGCGGGTTCGAGCCCCGTCTTTTACCCTAGTAAAAAAGCGTCTTTGGTTTATTTCAAAGATGCTTTTCTTTTTTTGATGTTTTTTACTTACGTTTGTATCAATTAAACACTAAGAACGAAAATATGAAAAAATATTTGACATTTACATCAATCGTCTTACTTATATTAACAAGTTCACTATTTTTAAGCTCTTGCACTGAGGAGAAAATTATATCTCCGAGTGGAGATTTTGCTATCGTGTATAATAAATATGCAACGATAGAAGCCAACCAATGGCGATGGAGTGAGCTGAACGGAAGGTATGAAGCCTCTGTTTCTTATCCCGAACTTCAGAAAGATGAATATGATGATGGCATTACCGTCGGAAATATATTTACAATCAACAATAATAATGTTGAAAAACTGCATCCGCTTCCCTATATAAAAACATGGGTAGATGGAAACTCTGGATTATTGTATACAGAAACAATTTCGTGTGCACTGTCATTTGACAGAAAAGCAGTCGAATTTTATATTGAGACTTCAGACAAGGCACGTGATGACAGTACGCTAGACGAATATGAGTTTAAGGTGGCCATAATTGTCAACCTTAGATATTGATTTAGTGTAAGTACAATAATTGTTTGATAAAAAATGATTGATATTTTTGACCTACGGAGAGATTTCACCCTAAAAACATTGGATGAAAACGATGTTTTAGCAAACCCAATACAACAATTTCAGATTTGGTTTAGCGAAGCTATGGATGCACAAGCTCTCGAAGCAAATGCGATGAACTTAGCAACCGTAGGTTTAGATCTAAAACCATCTTCTCGGATTGTACTGCTAAAGCAGATTAAATCAGAGGGATTTGTGTTCTTTACCAACTACGAAAGTAAAAAAGCTTTGCAGATAGCCGAAAATAGAAATGTAGCCTTGACTTTTATTTGGAACGAACTTGAACGACAGGTTAGGATAGAAGGGGTAGCAAGCAAATTACCACCTAACGAGTCGGACAGTTATTTCGAGGCACGTCCTTTGGCTAGTAAATTGGGTGCATGGGCTTCGCCTCAAAGTATGGTTATACTCAATAGAGCCTATCTAGAACAATTGGTGCTGGATTTCGAAACCCGATTTGAGGGTAAACAAATAACAAGACCCAGCAACTGGGGTGGATATATGGTAGAACCAACACGTATTGAGTTCTGGCAGGGGCGAAAGAGCCGCTTGCACGATCGTATGTGTTACTCGCTGGCGGATAATAAATGGCAGATACAAAGACTAGCTCCTTAAATGATTTAACATTTATATTGTAAATAAAACTCAGATAATTTGGATTTACAATCAAAAAGCTATTTATTTGTAATATTAAATAATTCTTCAAACTAAAACATATATCGCTTATCGAATAATCATTACTCATAGCAACAAGTAATTATATAAAGTAATGGATACATTGAAGGGTATGACTGACGAACAGTTAGTTGTATGTTATTCGAGCGGTAATAATCTAGCATTCGACGAACTGCTTGACAGACATAAAAAAAGCCTGTATAAGTATATATTCTTTATCATCAGAAATAGAGAATTGGCAGAGGATGTTTTCCAAGAAACCTTTGTTAAAGCAATTATCACAATCAAGCAAGGACGCTATTCCGAAAACGGAAAGTTTCGTGCTTGGATTATGCGTATTGCCCATAATCTGATCATTGACCACTTTAGGCAAGAGAAAAACGAGAATACTGTATCGAATGACGAAACCGAGATAGACTTACTCAACAATATCAACCTTTGCGATGCTACGATAGAGGACAAAATGGTGTACGATCAGATTCTAGATGACGTAAAAAAATTGATCTGTCATTTACCCGACAACCAGCGTGAAGTCTTAGAAATGCGGTATTATCAAGGTCTTAGTTTCAAAGATATATCTGAACAGAAAAACATAAGTATCAATACTGCATTGGGACGCATGCGATATGCTATACTGAATATGAAAAAACTAGCTGATGAAAATGGAATCATTTTATCGATAGACTAGTCTGCGTAACCCTCAAAATTAAGTGTTAACTGCAGAGCATCTCTCCAAACCAAATTTTCAGCATTTTTGATACTCAAGCCTAATAAACGTACTTTAGGTGTTACATCCACTTCCCTCAACATCTCCATCGCAGCATTGTATAACGTATCATAATCAGTAACTAAACGAGCAACAGTCTTGCTTCTAGTTATAACTCTAAAATCGGCATACTTCACTTTTAACGTGATGGTTCGCCCTCTAAACTCACTTTTAGTTGTTCGCCTTATCACATCTCGGGTTATCACCTGCAGTTCAGGAATCAATTCATCCAACACATCAATATCGCTGCTGAATGTGTTTTCGGCACCTACCGATTTCCGAACCCGATCAGGCTCTACCTTACGCTCGTCCACAGCTCGTGCATTCTGATAATAAAGATGCCCACTTTTGCCAAACAGCTGTATGAGTTGCAGCTCAGTTCTCAGTTTCAGATCAGCACCCGTCTTGATTCCGCATTGGTGCATTTTTTGAGCAGTAACTCGACCTACTCCAAAGAATTGTTCAATAGCCAAATTTTCTACAAATTGCTCGGCATCTTTGGGTCTGATAACAAATAGCCCATTTGGTTTATTATAATCAGATGCTATTTTGGCTAAAAATTTATTATACGATAGGCCAGCCGAAGCGGTAAGAGCGGTACGCTCAAATATCTTTTGTTTTATTTCTCTTGCTATCTGTGTGGCAATCGTTATATTCTTATGATTTTGAGTAACATCCAAGAACGCTTCATCTAAAGACAAAGGCTCTACCAAATCAGTATATTCAAAAAAAACATTCATAATCTCACTCGATACGGATTTGTACACATCAAAGCGAGGGGGTACAAAAAGCAGATGTGGACACTTACGAAGTGCCGTTTTGGATGGCATAGCCGATTTTACACCATAACGTCGAGCTTCGTAACTGGCAGCAGCTACTACACCTCTGGCTCCTGCATAACCAACAGCCAAGGGCTTGCCTCTGTATGCTTCGTGATCACGTTGTTCTATCGAAGCAAAAAAAGCATCCATATCGATATGAATAATTTTTCGCATCAACAAAATTAGTAATTTATACAGAGCCAAAACTACTTTGGATGCTTATTTAGTATAGAAGTAAGTATCTGGACAAAGTTGGTCGTTATTTTCAAACAATTTAGTAATTTTGTTTTTCAAAAAATATACGCACATATGGAAATCGCAAGTAAGTACAACCCTGCCGAGGTTGAGGACAAATGGTATAAGTACTGGATGGAGAATAAACTGTTCCATTCCAAACCTGATAATAGAGAACCATTTACTGTCGTCATACCTCCACCCAATGTTACAGGCATTCTGCATATGGGGCATATGTTGAACAATGCCATACAGGATATACTTGTGCGTAGGGCTCGTATGATGGGTAAAAATGCGTGTTGGGTACCTGGCACAGATCATGCTTCGATAGCTACCGAAGCCAAAGTTGTGGCTAAGCTGGCTGCCGAAGGTGTCAGCAAAAATGACCTTACCCGAGATGGTTTTTTGGAGCATGCTTGGGAGTGGACACACAAACATGGCGGTATCATACTTGAACAGTTAAAGAAACTGGGTGCGTCTTGCGATTGGGATCGGACGTGTTTCACGATGGACGAAATTCGATCAGAAAGCGTACTCAAAGTATTTGTTGATCTATACAACAAAGGATTAATATACCGTGGGGTGCGTATGGTGAATTGGGACCCATCGGCTAAAACGGCTATCTCTGATGAGGAGGTTATACACAAAGAAGAGCATGGCAAATTATACTATCTACGGTACAAGGTAGAGGGCGAAAGCGGTTATGCAGTAATAGCAACAACACGTCCCGAGACCATCTTTGGCGATGTGGCAGTATGCATCAACCCCAACGATCCTAAAACAGCACATCTGAAAGGCAAAAAAGTAATTGTACCAATCGTAAACCGTATTGTACCCATTATAGAGGACGAATACGTGGATATGGAGTTTGGTACAGGTTTTTTGAAAGTAACTCCTGCTCACGATGTGAATGACTATATGCTGGGAGAGAAATACAACTTGGAAACGATCGATATATTTAATGATAACGGAACGTTAAATCAACATGGACTTCAATACGAAGGAATGGACAGATTTGATGTACGTAAGCAGATCGAAAAAGATATTGAAGAGCTCGGTCTACTGGAAAAGGCGGAGGCGTATACCAACAAGGTTGGATACTCGGAGCGTACACATGTAGCCATAGAACCCAAACTGTCGATGCAATGGTTCTTGAAAATGGAGCATCTGGCAAAACCTGCACTAGATGCGGTGGAGGATGACACGATCAAGTTTTATCCTGCCAAATTTAAGAATACATACCGTCATTGGATGGAGAATATAAAGGATTGGAACATCAGCCGCCAGTTGTGGTGGGGACATCGTATTCCAGCCTATTTCTTACCCGAAGGTGGTTTTGTGGTAGCCGAAACAGACGAGAAAGCACTGATAGAAGCTCAAAAAAAGCACCCAAACATCAAGATGGAAGACCTTCGTCAAGACGAAGATTGTTTAGATACATGGTTCTCGTCTTGGTTGTGGCCTATATCGGTATTTGATGGTATCAACCATCCTGATAATAAAGAAATAGAATATTACTATCCTACCAACGATTTGGTTACAGGACCTGATATTATCTTCTTTTGGGTGGCACGTATGATTGTGTCGGGATACGCTTATCGTCAAAAACCCTGTTTCAGCAATGTTTATTTTACAGGAATTGTACGAGACAAACAGGGTCGAAAAATGTCAAAACAATTGGGTAACTCGCCCGATCCGTTAGCACTGATTGAGCAATATGGAGCGGATGGGGTACGCATGGGCTTATTGCTAACTGCACCTGCGGGTAATGATATTCCTTTTGACGAAGCTTTATGCGAACAAGGACGTAACTTTAACAATAAAATTTGGAATGCTTTCCGGTTGATTAAAGGTTGGGAAGTAAACAACTCAATAGAACAACCTGAGGCTTCTCAGATAGGTATAGAATGGTTTGAAGCTACTTTAGCCAAAACGGTTACCGAAATGGATGATCTGTTTAGCAAATATCGCTTGTCCGAAGCCTTAATGTTAGTTTATAAATTATTCTGGGACGAGTTTTCGTCTTGGTATCTTGAGGTAATTAAACCTGCCTATCAGCAACCCATAGATGCTAAAACGTATGCTTCTACTTTGGGATTCTTTGACTCGTTACTCCGTCTTCTACATCCTTTTATGCCATTTATCACAGAAGAGTTGTGGCAAGCTTTGGCTCAACGTAAATCGGGCGAAAGTATCATGGTAACGCAAATACCCGTATTTAGTGGTACAAATACGAACTTACTGCAATCTTTTGAAACGATCAAAGAGATTGTTTCGGGTATACGAACCATTCGATTACAAAAAAACATTCCGAACAAGGATCGTTTAAGCCTTGATATTATAGGCACATATGACAGTATACTCAATTCTGTAATCCTGAAAATGGGAAACATAACTCAAATAAATGCAGTAACCGAAAAAGATGCTACTGCTGCATCATTCTTGGTAGGCACTACCGAGTTTGCTATTCCGTTGGGTAACAACATTGATATAGAGGCGGAGCTAGTTAAACTAAAAGAGGAATTGAAATATCAACAAGGATTTCTTGATTCGGTGGTAAGGAAATTGGGTAACGAAAAATTTGTAGCTAATGCTAAAACTGAAGTTGTAGATGCTGAGCGTAAAAAACAAGCAGATGCGGAAAGTAAAATAAAAACATTGCAAGAAAATATTGCTGCACTTAGCTAATAGTTTTCAGAATAATGATTCTGTATAAAAGAAGAGGCTCTATTTGAGCCTCTTCTTTTATTATCGTCCAATAGCATAACCGATAGTGAAGCAATCAATAAGGACATCCCTGCTACTGTCAACATGGCTATTGCATTGCCGTTAGCAATATATTCTAATATAGTACTACCCAGCATACCTGCAACCAATTGCGGAATCACAATCGTAATATTCAACAAGCCCATATACAAGCCCATTTTATGAGCCGGAACAAAGGAGGCTAACAAAGCAAAGGGTACGGTAAGCGTCATTGCCCAGGCTACGCCGACACCTATCATCGGTATAAGTAATACGTATTGATTATGTAAAAAAGGCAATGTAATGAATGACATACCTCCTATAAATAGGGCTAGGCTATACAAGTTTTTGCGTCCCAACCTGTCTGAAATGGTAGGTAACACAGTCGAAAACAAAGTTGCTACAATGCAGTATACGCCAGTCATAATACCAAACCAATTACCCGCATTGTTATATGCTACTGATAGCGGATTGTGTGTATGCCAAACGGTATAGGCAATTCCATCTGTAGCATATACCCACAAGTAATAAAAAGCAAACCATGAAAAAAACTGTACTACAGACAATTGTAGAATTATTCTAATCGCTTGTCGGTCTTCGTTTATTCCATTTACAGCTACATCGCTATTCTCTGCTGGTTTATTGTATGCCTCAAACTCTTGGGGAGGGTATTCTTTTACTGAGAAACATGTCCACAAACCTGTAATCAACAAAAACAAAACACCAATATAAAAGGACCAAACAACACTTGATGCAACCTCTTGATCGGTTGTAGCCTCATTATCAAAACCGAAAGAGGTAAGAACAAACGGTAATGATGCACCTACAATTCCTCCAATATTAGCTAGACCTGTTTGTACCGAATAGCCCAAGTTAGTCTGCTTGACACTTACCATATCACCCACCAACGATCGGTAAGGTTGCATGGTTAAATTCAAAGCACATTGGATGGTAAAAAACACGAGTACGCCGATGGCTATAGGGGCTACAACTCCAGATAACAGGTGTGAGCTAGGCATAATAAACATCATAACAGCTGTTAGACATACGCCCAACAGGATGTATGGAATACGCCGTCCTAAAGCTGTCCAAGTTCTGTCGCTTGCATATCCGATAATGGGTTGCAAAACCAGTCCTGCCAACGGGGCAACCAGCCATAAGGAAGCTAGTTCATGGGTCTCAGCACCTAATGCCGAGAATATTCGACTGGTATTGGCTATTACTAAAGAGAGACAAACTTGCAAACCTAAATACCCGAAATTCAGATTCCAAATTTGATTATATTTGAGCCTTGGCTTATTACTCATCTGCTATATTAATTACCCGTAAGTAGAGATTTAGTTGTTTGTCTAATCACTAGACTTGTTTTTACAATCTTATTCTTTCGTTCTTTATTATTGCTATCCATAACCTTTTCGAGGATCAGCTTCATAGCCTCTTCGCCTACTTTACTGGGATATTGATCTACTGTTGTCAACATCGGATCGGTAACTTGCGATATATTAGAGTTGGAGAAACCACAGATAGACACCTCGTCGGGTACACGTATATTCAGTTTTTTAGTAGCCATCAACACGCCTGAAGCGGTATAATCGTTCATCGACATAAAAGCATCGGGCTTATTTTCTTCTTGCAACAACTCTAAGGCAACCATATATCCAAGCTCTTTATTGTCTGCAATTCGTATTAAATCCTGATCGATAGGCATATGATATTTTCGTAGAGCATCCAGATAACCATTTTTTCTGTTCTTAGATATTTCAAGATGTGGCACAGCCCCTAGAAATGCTATTCGTTTACAACCTGTTTTGATCATGTACTCTACAGCATTGAATGTACCTGTATAGTCATCAACAACGACTTTGCCTGTATCTACACCATTACATATCCGATCAAAGAACACGACAGGTATACCATTATCTAACAATTCTTGAAAATGATCGTATTGGGTGGTCGTTTTCGCTTGCGAAATTAACACACCACAGACCCTTGTCTCGATAAGCGTTTGCACATTGCGTATCTCTTTATGGTATTCTTCGGCAGATTGACAAATAATCACATGATAATCATGCTCCTCTGCAATGGTTTCAATACCTGACAATACGGATGAAAAAAAATGATTTGCCAATTCAGGAACGATCACCCCTATAATATTAGAGTGATTGGTTCGCAAAATTGTTGCCAGTGTATTTGGTTTATACTTATGTATTTTAGCATACTCTTGTACCATTTTACGGGTCTCGGAACTAATATCGGTATTGTTTCTTAAAGCCCTAGATACAGTAGATGCTGAGATATTGAAATGCTTTGCAATATCTTTAATGGTTATATGCCCTTTTCTCATTTTTTCACAATAATCTTAATAGCTAAGATTGACAGTAAATATACAGAATTATTTACTGCACATTCGCATAAATGAGATAAAACATTTGCTCACATATCAAAATTATCAATAAGACATACCTACTGAAATAAACCGATAGCACATACTACAATGCCCTAATTGAGGGGATGTAAGTCATTCGTTAGCAACCTGTCAACATTTGAGATTATCTTTGTTTAGATGCTCACTATTGGGCAATCATTAAATATAATAAAGAATATGATTTACGCTATAATCTTAATGTGTATTGGGGTATTACTATTTGCCCTCAACAAGTCTAAGAATGGACAGTCCTATCTAATTGGGCAGTTAACAGTAGGTATAATAGGTCTTATTTACGGCATAGTAGGTGTAGTGATAATGAATACCGCTCGTCGCTTTGTTTTAAACGAAAATCCACTCTATTGGACGTTGCTGGTTGTAGGCTGTTCTATATCCATTGTCTTAGGTACACTTGTAGTATACAAATATATCCAAACGAAGAGAAGTAAAACTAATGGCTTAACCACACTCAGTACAAGGCAAAATTCAATCGCTGTTCTTGCTATAATTGTAGGTGTACTAACACTCTTGGCAGTAGTCTTAAAAAGTTATTATCTGCCGATATAAATAGAACTAACCGAAGTGTTAAAATGCCGAGAATGCTACTAAAATACATGAAAGCGGAGTACAGATTGTTACATATCCGTTAAAGTAGACAAAATAGTAACATAATGTTATTGGAATATCAAATTAAGGTATATCTTTGTACTGTGTTTTTCATGGTATTAGATTTAAGGTTAACAATTGGAAATTGGTTGTCGTGATGACAACCATTTCTTTTTTGTGCCATCTCCTCAATGATTTCGCCCTCTTAACAACGGTTTGTTTACCTCTACTTCTTCTTAAAAAAAATAGAGACTACCGAAAGGAAGCCTCTACTTAAAACAGAACTGTTTATATATTATTCTGCATTCAAAGATACACGTTTAAATCCTACTACTGTCAATTCTTTATCGGCAGATTGAAGGTATTGCTCAATTGTTTGTTTTGGATTCTTAACAAACTCTTGTTGCAATAATGTAAACTCTTTATAGAATTTAGTCAAAGCACCTTCAGCTATTTTTTCGATAAGATTTTCAGGTTTTCCTGACTCACGGGCTTTCTCTCTAGCCAAGTTCAGTTCACGCTCTTTTACTTCGGCCAAAACCTCTTCAGCTTTTAATGCTACTGGGTTCATTGCAGCAATTTGCATTGATATATCTTTAGCTACTTGAGCATCTACATTTGCTTTATTGAAACCTACAATGGTAGCCAATTTGTTTCCTGTATGTATGTAAGCAACTACCGAAGCGGCTGTAATAGTCTCGTATGCCCCTATTTCCATTTTCTCGCCAGTTACACCCATTCTGTCTGTTACCAAATCAGAAATTTTGCGACCTTCAACCTCAAGATTATTCAAAGCATCTAGATCAGCGGGTTTACTTGCCAAAGCTGCATTCAAGATAGAAGTAGTTAAGCCTACAAATTCAGAATTGATAGCTACAAAATCTGTTTCGCATCTTACTGCTACAATAGCAGCAAAATCTCCACTTGTGTTACCTAGCACACAGCCTTCCGAAGCATCACGATCGCTACGTTTTGCTGCAAAAGCTTGACCTTTTTTACGAATTATCTCAATAGCTTTTTCGAAATCGCCTTCTGCTTCACTAAGTGCATTTTTACAATCCATCATACCCGCACCTGTTCTTTTGCGAAGGTTTTGGATATCTGCCATACTTACTGCCATATCTATATCTTATTTATTTTGATTAATTAATTCGCATGTCTATAAAAAGTATAAAGATTAAGAATAAGCTAAGAAAGGTATCCTTAGTAATTATTCTTAATCTCCATACACTATACTATTATTCTTCGTCTTTAACGAATTTACTTGTAACTGCAGCGTTTAGAGCTTCCTCTTCTTCTTTAGAAATACGCTCTTTTTTAGCTGTTACCTTTCCTTTACGCTCACCTCTTTTTGGAGAGTCTTCGTCTTGAGCATCAGCAGCATTGCTATCCGCTTTTTCTACTTTTCTCTCTTCTAACCCTTCTTTAATACTATTGCAAAGATGTGAAAGAATAACTTCAATCGACTTAGATGCATCATCATTTGCAGGGATAACAAAATCAATATCCGCAGGATTTGAATTTGTATCCACCATTGCAAATACGGGTATATTAAGGCGTTGGGCTTCTTTTACAGCAATATGCTCTTTCAATACATCTACCACAAAGAGTGCCGAAGGCAAACGTGTAAGATCTTGAATAGAACCTAATGTTTTCTCAAGTTTAGCACGTTGACGTGCAACTTGCAGTTTTTCTCTTTTCGAAAGCGTATCAAATGTACCGTCTTTGATCATTTTATCAATCGTCGACATTTTCTTTACTGCTTTACGTATTGTAGGAAAGTTAGTTAACATACCTCCAGGCCAACGTTCGATAACGTAAGGCATGTTGATAGATAGTGCCAAATTGGCTACAACTTCTTTTGCTTGTTTCTTAGTAGCTACAAACAAAATCTTTTTGCCCGATTTAGCTATTTGTTTCAATGCTGCGGCTGCTTCGTCAGCTTTAGCTATTGTTTTGTACAGATCAATAATGTGAATGCCATTACGCTCCATAAAAATATAAGGAGCCATCGCAGGATTCCACTTTCTTTTTAAGTGTCCAAAGTGTACACCTGCATCAAGTAATTGGTCAAATTCTAATTTTGCCATCTTTTTTGTTTTAATGCGTTTACTTTCTTTTTCTAAATTTGAATTGTCGGGTAGCTCAATGATGAAGTCCCGTCAATTTAGATACTAAACGTAACTTTTGAGCGACGTATTTCTACGTCTATATTTCTATTCGCACAGCACAAGTCATGCAACCAAAAACAGACATTGTGTGGTGAAAGCCATATCCAAATTAACGTTTCGAGAACTGAAATCTTTTTCTTGCTTTGGGTTGTCCTGGTTTTTTACGCTCAACAACACGAGGATCACGAGTCATGAAACCTTCAGCTCTTAATGCGGGTTTGTCTTCTGCATTGATTTTCACCAACGCACGAGCAATACCTAAGCGAGCTGCTTCTGCTTGACCTTTATATCCACCACCATTCAAATTGATCTTGATGTCATATTTCTCAACTACGCCTAATGTATTTAGAGGTTGAGTTACAACATACTGAAGAATTGACGATGGGAAGTAATTTGTTAAATCTCGTTTATTGATAACAATTTTTCCGGTTCCTTCGCTTACGTATACGCGAGCTATTGCAGCTTTGCGTCTTCCGATTGCATTTATTACTTCCATTGTTATTATTTAAGAGTGTTAATATCTAATGATTTCGGTTGTTGAGCCTCATGTTTGTGCTCTGTACCTGCATACACATAAAGGTTTCCTAAAAGAGTTGCACCTAATTTGTTTTTAGGTAACATACCTTTTACGACTTTACGCATCAATCTGTCGGCACCTTTGGTCAAAAGGGTAGCTGGAGTCATCGCTCTCTGTCCACTTGGGTATCCTGTATATCTCAAATATAGACGATCGTTCCATTTGTTACCAGTAAGAACAACCTTGTCTGCATTGATAATAACTACATTATCACCACAATCTACGTGAGGTGTAAAGCTTGGCTTGTACTTACCTCTCAAAAGCTTAGCCACTTTTGAAGCCAAACGGCCTAAAGTTTGACCCGATGCATCAATCACAACCCACTCTTTTTGGGCAGTTGCTTTATTTGCAGAAATGGTCTTGTAACTTAAAGTATCCACTTTCTTTTATTTTTTAATTTGGTTAATGACTTCTATTTGATAACCCTCGTCTTACTTAGTCTGCTAAGGACACTGTATTTAAGCAAACAACGAGCTAAATATCAAATATTTATATTCACATTTATAATAATCGGCTGGCAAAGATACTGATTTTCTGTTAAGTGACAAAAAAATAGCTCTACAAATAAATACTACTTGCACAAACATTCTTTGGCTACAGAGTCTGGTCGAATCAAAAATGGAGAAAATAAATCTTTCGACATATCATTTATCACGCGTTATTAGGGAGACCTCAAACATCGACACTTTAGCGTAAAAACGCACTGGATTTTAAAACATCAGATCAAATCAGGCACAATTAACACAAAAGAGGCACTTTTTGATAAACTTTATACTCTTTTGTTTGTTTAACCAAAACACTACTAATTTAACAAACTAAAATTATTGATTAATAATTTATTTAATCTGTTTTTATGAAAAACTATCTTTTAACAGCCCTATTCTTTACATGTTCTCTTTTTTATGGGGTGGCAAACCAGAATACATCGTTCAAGTTTTACAATTACGGTGATGTTTCTGTTACAGGCATAAGAGGGCAAGCTATCTATTATGTAAAACCCGAAAAAACACAAGCTTTACCCAAAAGCGTACTGCATCTTAATGTTGAGGTATCACAGGCTTTAAATAGAGCTAATTCGTACATAAACGTTTTGATAAACGATCAACAAATACAAAGTTATGCACTAAACACCATTGGCAACGAAATATTGATTCCTTTGACTGCCAACATGATTGATGGGCAAGGTTTTGTTAAAATTGATGTGCAAACCAATTTGTCTATAACAGACGATAGGTGCAAAGATATGTTTAATGAGGCTCTTTGGGTAAGGGTTCTGAATACTTCTTATATTGATTGGGTTGAGGAAGCCATTGATGCAAATATAAAATCAAATCTGTGGGATGGTTTCTTGAGAACGACTGTTATAGCATACCCCGATCAACTTGACGAAAGCGACTTGAACGCACTTTCTAACCTCTATACATTTGTGCGTACCCACAAAGATGGAGAAATAAAAATTTACCCATACAGTAAACTTCCTAAAACTGCGACTAAAATATTTGCTGTTGGCCAGTTAAATAAAATACCACAAGACCTTCAATCAAAAATAGGACAAACGATTGCTGACGGCGATGGGCTCATATATCTACACGAAACAATATCGGACAGTCTTAATCAAATTATATTTATCACAGGAAAGGATGCTGCTGGTTATAGAAAAGCAAGTAATGCCTCTGTTAATGAGCGTTTATTACAATCGACATATTCAAATTATACACTTGTTAAAGACATCAAATTTGAACGTAACTCGTATAAGTTTAGCAATATATCACTAATACAACTAAATAATTCTCGTTCTATCCTTAAAGGCGTTGGTTCATTATCATCTACCTATAATTTTAGCTCTGCCGACTTCGGGGGGTATTCAGGTAACGGAAACATTCACTTGGAAGCCAGATATCGCCCTGTAAGCACGCCCGACAAAGCATATTATAATGTATATCTTAACAGGGTATTATTGTACACCCAAGAACTTGACAGAACAGGTGTTATATCGGTAGATGTGCCATTTTTCGGTCATCAACTTCTGACTTCAAATGCTCTCATTACCGAGTTTATATATTACCCAAGCGAGGGGGGGTGTAAAGCAGGTGCTGATGAGTTTTATGCTCAGCAAGACATCGACAGATCGGGCTTAGAAATAACGGCTGTAAAATCGCCAGAGCATCTATCGTTTAAAGATTTCCCCGAGATATTTTACACAAAAAGCACTAAAGTATTTGTTAGTAAAGACATTAACTCAGAGCAAGTACATGCCCTTGCATTATTACTATTTCGTTTCAACAAAAATGTATATAAAGACAGATTCTATTTCCCCGAAATATTGTTTTCTGATAAGCTAAACGAAACCGAGATAGCAAACAATGCAATCATAGGCATGTTGTCTGACAATGACGATAAAAACAGGTTGTTTACAAATGCTGTAATACAGACAGGCAAAAAGTTTAGAATATTCTCCACCACACAACACGAACTGATGTTTAATCTTTCGGATAATAGTAATATTGGCATTGCACAAATATTCTATCAGAAAGGTGCTAACCCTGTGGTTTTGTTGAATAGTTATGGTACAACAGCTTTTAATATGAGATATGCTGCGGAAGCACTCAACGAAAATATGACTGATGCCGAAAGTAATATTTGTATTGCTGATAGTACGCAGACTACATTCTTAAATATCGACTCGTATGATGTAGGATTAGAATACGAAGAGCAGGTTTCAGTAGCATCTTCATTCTGGAACGAATATAAACTCTGGATATTTGTATTGGGGGTATTACTTATCGGATTTGCAATATTATATATTCAACGCAAATCGAAACGTTCTACTGATAGCATCATCAATACAAGAGATCAACAAAACTAAAATATGAAAAAGTATCTCTTCGTACTTCTCCTTTGGGTTATAGCCATCCATATGCCAGTTATGACTCAAAACAGTGGTTGGTTACAACCTAAAGGCTCGGTAAAGATTCTTACCTATTATGGTCGTTATAATGCTGATGCATACAGAGACAGTAAGGGCAACAAGTATGGCTATGCTGATGATGGAAAGTTTTCGGGCGATTACTTCAAGCTTAATGCTCAAGCAGGTATTACTGACGACATAAATGTTTATGTTGCTCTGCCTTTGGTTTACAACTCGTTTGTAAACAATAACGGAGGCAAACATCAATTTGGATTAGGCGATGCCGAGATTGCCGTTTTGGGCAACTTAAAGAAATGGAAGTACCGATATTTGATTGGTAGTGCTGGCATAGGCATTCCCTTATACTCAAAAAACACAGACCCTAGCATTGGCTTAGGTGAGTTTTCGGGTGCCGCATCGCTTAAATATTGTGGATCGCTAGACAAAGCTTACAAAACATTTTTTGCAGTCGAAAGTGGACTTCGCCTCTATTTTGATGGAACATTGTGGTGGAACAATACGGCAACTATTGGGTATCATATAAACAAAAAGCACCATGCGATAGCTGAACTAAACAGCACTAAGTCGTTTGATACTGGAGCTTTCAGCCAAATACCTACGGCGAACCGTTCTAACTTTATATATGTGAAAGCATCACTTGGTTACTACTATCAATTAACAGAAAAAATGCAAATTGGAGGGTTTATCTCTCATGATATTTATGACAGAAACTCTTCTATTGGTAAAGGATTTTCGTTCTTTGCAACTTATGTATTTTAAGTAATTACTGTACCTAATGATGGCAAACACATACAACTATTCATTGAAAGACGGCAACATCTCTCAAGTCTCGGAAACGGGTATAGCACAATACTTGACAAATAGAGATTTGATACCTGCTGAAAAAGCTCAGGAGGTTGATGATATGCACCAAAATTTATCACAATCTTATCTGAAAGTAGGGTTTAACTTTGGCTTTCTGATACGCAAAAACTATTATAAGAAACTAAAAGAGGATGGTTTTAAGATAGAGAATATAAGAAGTGTGGAAACTGATAAAGAGGTTCTAGAAAAAATAGACATCCACTATTTGCTCAACAATTTGTTTCTCCCACTACGCATACAAGACAATGAACTAATTGTAGCAGCGGCAGATCCTTTTAATGACAAATTTGACGAGTTGGCTACCATGTATGGACTGGATATACAAGTAATATTAGCCGAGGACTTGGATATTGTATGGATGATTCATAAATACAAAGGGGATGAATATGTAAAGAAAGCGGTTTTTGATCTGTATGATAAAAATCCGAACGAGTCTGCAATTGTCAATTTCACAAAAAGACAATTAGTTTGGATATTTATAATAGCGGTATCGCTTTTAGGGGGATTAATTTTCTATACTTTCCCTACGCTACTCACCATCAACGTTGTGCTTAGTTTCTTGTTTTTGATTATGATTGTATTCAAACTCTTTTTGAGCATAATGGGTGCACAAGTAGAGCTGGATGAAAAGGTTACAAAACAAGAGGTGGATGCTCTTGATGAGCAAACTCTGCCTCCTTATACCATCTTGTTGCCTGTATACAAAGAATCGGAGGTGCTACGCAAACTGGTGGGAAATTTACTCAACCTCGATTACCCAAAACACTTGCTTGACATAAAACTGTTGTTAGAGGAAGACGATGATTTGACCCTCGATACAGTTCGCAATCTTGACTTTCCTGCAGTGTTTGATACAATCATCGTTCCTTTCCAAATGCCCAAAACAAAGCCCAAAGCATGCAACTATGGATTGTTTTTTTCGAGAGGCAAATACATAACCATATACGATGCCGAAGATGTACCGGATAGCGATCAGCTAAAAAAAGCTGTTGTGCTGTTTAACAAATTACCTAACGAGTACATGTGCATACAATGTGCTCTCAATTACTTTAACCGAAACGAGAACACGCTTACACGCATGTTCACGCTCGAATACTCGTACTGGTTCGACTATGCTTTGCAAGGGCTTGATGCACTCAAAATACCCATTCCGCTGGGAGGTACAAGCAATCACTTCAAGAGCGACATACTCAACAAACTAGGGGCATGGGATCCCTTTAATGTAACTGAAGACGCTGATCTTGGCACACGTGCCTATGCGGAAGGGTATAAAGTAGCACTATTAAATTCGACTACATACGAAGAGGCCAATACCAATTACAAAAACTGGATCAGGCAACGGTCAAGGTGGATCAAAGGATACATGCAAACCTATTTGGTATATATGCGAGATCCTATCAAGCTGTATAAGGAGCTGGGATTTAAAGGTTTCTTTGGGTTTCATTTCTTTATAGGCGGCACATCGCTCACCTTCCTGTTATATATCGTGTTGTTGTTTATCATGATTCTGTCGTACGTGGTGGGGCAAGATAAACTTGCAGCGTTTTACCCTAACAATGTTATGATACTTTGCACCTTTAACTTTGTTGTAGGCAACATCCTTATCATCTATATCAACATGATGGCTGTTTTTAAACGATCTTTATACGACTTACTCGTATTCTCGATCCTCAACCCTCTATACTGGATCATGCACTCTATATCTGCCTACAAAGGACTTTGGCAATTGATAAACAATCCTTTTTATTGGGAAAAAACAAATCACGGATTAACCAAAGAAAAATAGAATGAAAAAGTCCTTATATTCATTTCTAGCCCAGCATGCCGAGCTTTTAATTACAATGCTGTTAGCATGTTATTATATTTACCTGGCTATCAACTTGCAAACCGAAGGCTGGTATACACCCGAGAGTTTGTTTTTCTCGGAAAAAGCATCTCTGCTTTTTTCGGGCGAAAATAATACTCTTAAGATTAGTCTTTTTACCTATCCGCTCATCGGTTTTTTGGTCAGTCTACCCTTTAGCTTGTTAGACACATTGAGTGGACCTGTTATAGCCTCATCATTGGGTATGGCTGGTATATGTTTTTATCTATTACGAGCATTTCGCCAACAAAACATGGGCTACTTCTTACAAGTAGCTACGCTAATGCTGTTTGTACTTCATCCATCAATAGTATATGCGGCCATATCAGGATCAGGAGACTATATTACAATATTTGTCCTGATCATTTTTTATGTTACGCTGTTTCATTATTTGAGCAAAGGCAGTACCTTTCATTTAGCCATTTCCAGCATCTTACTATCAGTCATACTATTGGTCGACTACAAGCTATTGTGGGTAGGTATATTTGTGTTCCCTATACTAGTTGTTGCAAGTGTAAACCGAATGAATTTGCAAGAGCAAACCTTTCTATCTAAAATAAGACAGATATGCCGAGACAAAACTTTATTTAATGAGTTTTCGTTATCTATATTCTCTCGAGTTTTCTTGTTCTACGTTTTGCCTATCATTATGGTAATGGCTCACATTATACTCAACCAATTATATACTGATAGCCCCTACTATTTTATCGAAAGTTTGTATGCCAATGTCGATGCTCATGAAATATTGAAAGGGAGCAATACCCTATTTGGTTCGCCCAATGTCATCTATGCCTCGCTGTGGGTAGTGATCGGATATTTTTCGCTCACCATTGCCCCCTTATTTGTTCTGACAATTTATTTAATCCGAAGAAATTCGAGCCAACTGTTTATCCTGTTCTCATTTATTCTACTACTTGCCCTTCAGGTCTTGATATATCCCTTTATACCCAAAGGTGTATTGTTTGTTGCATTCATATTTATATTGATGCTAAGTATCAACGAGTCTAATTGGCATAAACATCAATCATCGTTTACCAAATATACCCTATTGATAGCCGTTATTGTAGGCATTGTAGGCAGTTACTACACTATTGACAAACAAAGGATATGGGCTGAAAAGGTGATTACTGATATCGTACTGACGAATAGCATACCCGAGGTATACAAGGAAGAGAAACGGATTGTAGATTTTATTCAAAAAAACGTAAAGGATGATGCTCGTATACTAAGTGATGATGCAAATACCTTTCAGATAGTAGCACTGTACAACAACCCTAAGCGTTTTATCCTACCATACCACCAACAATACAAACAGATAAAGCAAAATCCGGTAAGCCGTATCCAGTATATATTGGTATCGAGACCCGATAAGTTTTTTATGTTAACGAGCGAATTGAGCCTCCAGTTTTACAATACAATGGCTAAAGACAAAACAGATTATTATCCCATTTTCGAATCGGAAAAGTGGGTTATATATGAAGTTAGGCAATAGAAACAGTGTGTACTGTGCATTTATAAAGATCTAAAGAACATTGTAATTGTGAGAAAATAAGAAGCTATAAAATCTATTAAACAATTGTTAGACAACGACGAATTACGGCAACTAGCAGATCTGCTTTTGTTTGATAGAAAACTGAAATCTCAGAAACAGAAGAATCACTCTTTCTCCAATTTTACAAAATGAGAAGGTCTCAATTTCAACAAAAAAAGTGTCTGGGCTATCCCTCAAGATAAGCCCAGACACACTCATTCAAAAAATCATACAAAATCAGTTTTCAACACATCTGCACTCAACATTCCTTATCTAAACAAGCTTACAGCGTTACGCCCGACTTGAAGATAGCGACCTCTTTAAAACCTGTCTCTTCGTGTTTTAGGTGTTTGCCGTTACTTGTTTCTATTATGCAATGGATAAAGTCTTGCAACACCTGCTCCATGGTTTGCCCTTCGAGCAAGCTGCCTGCATTAAAATCGATCCAATTGCGTTTAAAGTTGTATAACTTAGAGTTGGTCGAGATTTTCATCGTTGGCACAAAACTACCAAAGGGCGTGCCTCGTCCTGTGGTAAAGAGTACGATCTGACAGCCCGACATAGCCAGAGCTGATGCCGCTACGAGGTCGTTGCCTGGTGCATTTAATAAATTAAGACCATGAATGCTTACGGGTTCGGCATAGTCTAACACGGCTACTACTTCGGAGTTTCCGCCCTTCTGGGTACAACCCAGCGATTTGTCTTCGAGGGTCGTAATACCTCCTTTTTTGTTACCTGGCGATGGGTTTTCATAAATCTCTTGGTCAAACTTACGGAAATAGTTTTTGAAATTGTTTACCAACAATACCGTATCGTTAAACACCTTTTCGCTTTTGGCACGGTTCATCAATATCGTTTCTGCACCAAACATCTCGGGTACTTCGGTCAATATGCTTGTACCACCTTGTGCTATAAGCCAATCCGAAAACTGCCCTACTAGCGGATTGGCAGTTATGCCCGAAAAGCCATCGCTTCCTCCGCATTTCAAGCCTACCTTTAGCAACGACAAGGGCAAGTCTTCGCGCTTATCGTTTCGCATGTTTTCGACCAATTGCTTCATCAACTCAAAACCTGCTTCTATTTCGTCTTGCACTTCTTGCGAAATCAAGAATTTGACACGCTTTTCGTCCCAAGTATCCATTGCTACTTTAAAATCAGACTGTTGGTTATTTTCACACCCCAAACTCATCACCAACACACCACCTGCATTGGGATGTTTAGCCAAGGCTGCCAAGGCTTTTTGGGTGTTGAGGTGGTCATCGCCCAATTGCGAGCAGCCATAATTGTGGGTGTATACACGCACATCGTCGATGTGTGTTATATCTAGTTCTTTTTTTACACGGTCTATTATAGCCTGAGCCTGTCCGTTTACACAGCCCACAGTAGGCACTATCCACAGCTCGTTACGGATGCCCATTTGCCCATCGTATCGTTTATATCCTTTGATAGTCAAATTGCTTTTTGCAATATTCAATTTCGAATGCACAGGTACATAGGTATATTGCAAGTTGTCGTGCAAATTGGTTTTGACATTGTGCGTATGCACATGTTCTCCTATTGCAATATTAGTCAGAGCATGTCCAATAGGATAGCCATATTTGACAATATCTTTGCTTTCTGCTATAACTTGTATGGCAAATTTATGACCTGTTTCTATTGCATTTTTGAGGGTTATTTCTGTACCATCTATAAGCAATGTATCGCCAGCTTGAAGGTCGGCGATTGCCACACATACATTATCCGATGGATTTATTTTTAGGTACTTATTCATCTAATAACTTGTTTTTAATTTTATCAACTATGTACACATATTCACTCTCGGTGAGGTATGTCTGTTGCGGATTCATTACAAATATGCCTCCATAATCGGCTTGATCTACATACTTGGGTACAAGATGTATATGCAGGTGAGGCAATTTATCAGAGTACGCTCCATAATTTATTTTATCAGCATTAAATATATCTTCGAGGGCAATTGCTACTTTATTTACATCTCGCATAAATGCCAACAGGTCGGTATCGTTTAGCTCATACAACTCCACATCGTGTTTTTTGTATGCTACTATACATCTGCCATTGTATGTCTGCTCCTTAAACAAATACACTTCGGAGGTTTCTAGTTCGCAAATCGGTATCATCAAACTGTGTAGCGTCTCGTTCTTATCGCAATATAAACATTGGGTACGCATACGTTTGTTATTTTATGCTATTATTTGTTTTAGAGCTACTTGCATCTTTTTTTCGAGAATTAGTTGCACATCGGCACTCACTTCATCTATAAAATGAGGTACTTCGGCAAAGTGCTCGTTCCACATTTGTTTGTGATTTACAATACCACTTACCCATGCTTTTATGTTAGAAGCATCGAAGGATGATTGAATAAACTCTACAAATTCGGGGGTATCTTTGGGTTCGAATACTACTTCCGATTTTCCACTATACAATACAAGCATAGCAGCAAACGAGAAGGTGGTAAGTTTTGCATTCTTATTTAGCTTTTTGCAATTGTCATACACGGTTGGATAATCTCTGGCTTCCCATTTCGAAATAGAATTGAGCGATATATCTT
>JBDLTH010000049.1:0-10726 GCA_039799165.1 Bacteroidota bacterium | reverse complement strand
AACAAGATAGCAGATTTTCGGATCTGCTATCCTTTTAGCATACATAATCGAGAATGAATACCAAAGAACAAAAATTGGACGCATTTGGACGCTTACTTGATATAATGGATGAGCTACGCATCAAATGTCCTTGGGATGCCAAACAAACCAATGAAAGCTTACGTACCAATACGATTGAGGAGACGTATGAACTTTGCGAGGCAATCATTAAAAATGATAATCAGGAGATAAAGAAAGAACTGGGGGATGTGCTCCTTCATATTGTATTCTATGCTAAATTGGGTGAAGAAAAAGCAGCTTTTGACATTGCTGATGTGTGTAATATCCTTTGCGACAAACTGATTTTCAGACACCCTCATGTATTTGGCGAAGAAAAAGCTAAAACAGCGGGTGAAGTAGAACAATCGTGGGAACAACTAAAACTAAAAGAAAAAGGTGGCAACAAAACAGTATTAGAAGGGGTACCCGCTTCTCTACCTTCGATAGCCAAGGCACACCGGATACAAGACAAAGCTCGTAATGCGGGATTCGACTGGGAGAAGAAAGAGGACATATGGGCTAAAGTGCAAGAAGAGATAAACGAAGTGCAAATGGAAATAGACACAATGAATGCTAATAAATTAGAGTCCGAATTTGGCGATTTGCTTTTCAGCCTGATCAACGCAGCAAGACTATATGACATAAACCCCGATAATGCACTAGAACGTACCAATCAGAAGTTTATCAAACGATTTTCGCACATCGAAGAAGAGGCTAAAAAAGAAGGAAAAGAATTGAAGGATCTCACACTTGCCGAAATGGATGCACTGTGGGAACAGGCAAAGAAAGAATAGATAACGCGTTTTATAACTTTTTTTAATACTAATATAGAAGAAATCAAAAAATAATGTATACTTTTGATTTCATAAAAAATGTAAATATGCCTCTCGTTTCAATAATCGTTGCCGTAGATACAAACCATGCCATTGGTAAAGACAACCAATTGCTATGCCACTTACCCAACGATCTGAAACACTTTAAGTCCATAACACAAGGGCATACTGTAATAATGGGCAGAAAAACATTTGAGTCTCTACCAAATGGAGCATTACCAAACAGACGCAATATTGTATTAAGTAGAAACAATAAATCAAAAATTGAAGGTTGTGAAATGTTTAATGACATACACAAAGCGATACATGAATGTAGCAACGATGATGAAATATTTGTCATAGGTGGTGCAGAGCTTTACAAAAAAACTATTGGCATAACAAACAAACTGTATATAACACACATAGATCAAGCATTTGAGGGTGCAGACTCATTTTTCCCCTTAATAGATTTGAATCTATGGACACAAACTGAAAGAATCGATAACACTTCGGATGATAAGAATTTATACGCACACAGCTTTATAACATATATTAGAAAATAATTCAATATAAATACAACTACAGAAACAGAGAAACAAAATTTATTTTAGAGTCAAGACTACACTTGATTTCCTGCCAACCTATTCATTAATTATACAATTGGATATCGACAGACCTTATTCTTTGCAAACGTTTGCACTGGAAAAAACGTATTTTGTTGTGAAAAAATATCTTAAAAAAGTTTGTAGCCTCCATATTTGTAGTGAATTTAGATTAATCTCGATTAACAAAATATATGAGAGCTTATAATAAAAATTAATTATATTAATGTTGATCTTAATAATTTGCACATGAAAGAAAGAATTAAAAAAGATTGCAAGTCATTATTCCTCCTCTTGGTATTGGGAATATTGTCTTTGACAACCGTGTATGCACAGGGTGGTTCTCAGATTACGGTCAATGGTACTGTATCAGACTCACAAGGAGAAACGATTATTGGCGCCAGCGTAGTCGTAAAAGGTACAGGAACAGGAACTGTTACTGATATTGACGGAAACTACACGCTGAACAATGCACCTTCAAACGGCACATTGGTAATCACGTTTTTAGGTTACAAGGCTAAAGAGATTAAAATTGCAGGACAAACCAAAATCAACACAACCTTAGAAGAGGATGCGGTGATGCTTGGAGACGTTGTAGCCATCGGTTATGCTGTGGGTAGCCAAAAAACGATCTCTGGTGCAGTAAAACGCCTAGGGAAAGAAGACATGAATGTAGGCGTTGTTGCAAATCCACTTGAAGCTATGAGAGGTAAAATAGCAGGTGTAAACATCCAAAAAGTAGGAGGAGACCCAACCACTGCACCTAGTGTGCGTATACGTGGAACAACCTCACTTACTGGAGGTAACGATCCTCTGGTTGTTATTGATGGCGTATTTGGCGATCTGAATCTACTTAATGCACTAGCACCTAGCGATATAGAAAGCTTTACGATACTAAAAGATGCTTCTGAAGCGGCTCAGTACGGCTCACGTGGGGCCAGTGGTGTTATTGTAGTTACAACACAGAAAGGTAAGTTCGGTACTAAAACCTTAAACTATGAAGGTACATTTGGAGTTGAGAGTATTTACAAAAACATAAAAATGTTAGATGCTAATCAATACCGTCAAACGGTTAAAGATTATGGTATCTTGAATGCTATAGACGGAGGTGCATCATCTGACTTTATGGAAGCCATGCAACAAACTGGTTATACACAAAGCCATAAAGTATCGTTTGGTGGAGGTACAGAAGACGCTAATTATAGAGCTTCATTAGGTGTTATTGACCAAAAAGGGATTATCAAGAACAACTACATGAAAAACTATACTGCCAAAATAGATTTGTCTCAGTATTTTTTCGATCGAAAAATACAAATTGAAATGGGTATGTTTGGATCTAAGAGAGATCAACGCTATGTAAACGATCATAAAAAGACATTTTATTCAGCTACATCTTTCAATCCAACCCTTCCTTTGGCTCAAAATGCCGATGGCACATGGCCTGAAGACATAAATGCGGTAGAAGCAGATAATCCATTGGGACGTTTGTCTATAAATGACAATGAAAATAATGCTTATCTGAATACCCATGCCAAATTGACTTGGACCATATTAGAGGGTCTTAAATTGAGTGCAATGGGATCATATACCTACAATTCGAAAGAAAACTCGAAATATGTTCCAATTAACATCAAAGAGGGGATTCGCAATAGGGGTTTAGCCCACAGAGGACTTAATCGTGAAGATATTTTGATGGGAAACATCCTTTTGAATTATAAAAAGACAGTAGACAAACACGCATTCGATTTCTTAGGGTTAATAGAAGGGCAATCCTATAAGTACCACGGATTTTCGTCCGATGTGACAGGCTTTGCCACAAATTACTTCGGAACAGACAAACTTCAGGCTGGAGCAGTTTCAAATTGGGATCAGTGGAAATCGCACCGCAATGGTTATGATATCTACTCCTACATGGGTCGTTTCAACTATATCTACGACAAAAAATACATCGCTACGGTGAACTTTCGCTCGGATGGATCTTCGAAACTAGGAGCAAATAACAAATGGGGTTTCTTCCCATCGGCGTCGTTAGCTTGGGATATGGGCGAGGAAGAGTTTATCAAAAATATCTCTCAAATAAATAAATTCAAAGTAAGAGCTGGCTATGGTGTTACAGGTAATCAAGATGCTATTAAGCCATTCAACTCTCAGAGACTTTTAGAACCTTCTGGTGTAACTACAGTTGACGGCTTGCCCTGGGTTTCGTTAACCTACAAACGAAATGACAACCCTGATCTGAGATGGGAAACCAAGAAAACGTTTAATGCAGGTTTTGATGCAAGTTTGTTCAACGAAAAAATAGATGTTACTTTCGACTATTACAATTCGAATACTGTTGATTTATTGTATGATTATTTCGTACCTGTCCCCCCATTTACACATAAACAATTACTTGCTAATATGGGTAAAATGAACAATAAAGGATTGGAATTGGCAGTAACTGTAAAACCAATTATGACGAAAGACATGGATCTGGCTATCTCTGTCAACGGATCGTATCAAGAAAACACGCTAGTTTCGCTTTCAGGATCGTATAACGGCTTCGCACTAGATAAAGATCTGGAACAAGTAGCTTCGATATCTGGGGCTGGAAGCATTGGTGGGAACAATAATGTTACATACATAATGAAAGGACAACCCTTGGGCGTGTTTTACCTGCCTAAAGCAACAGGCTTAATCAACGATGGTTTTGGCAATTACACATACAATATTGTGGACTTGAATAACAATGGCATACTCGAACTTGATGATAAAGAAGATTCAGATAGATATGTTGCAGGGCAGGCTATGCCTAAATTTTATTTAGGAGGAAACATCAATTTCCGCTACAAGCAACTCGATTTTCAAACCCAATTGAATGGAGCATTTGGTCATAAAATATTTAATGGCACTTCGTTGACCTACCACAACATGAATACATTTCCTACTTACAATGTATTGGAAGGAGCTCCTGAGAAACAAATCAGAGATAGCCGAGTGAGCGATTATTGGCTAGAAAAAGGAGATTACCTTAACATTGCCTATATGACGGTTGGTTACAACTTCAAAACAGCAACATGGGGTAAATGGATCAAAGGGCTTAAACTTTCGGCATCAGTAAATAACATCTATACATTTACAAACTATTCGGGTCTGTCGCCAATGATTAATTCTACTGCTTTTGTGAATAAAGACAATCCATTAGAGTCAGATAATAACAAACAATTAGGCTTGGATGACAAACGTTTTTACCCACTATCTCGCACCTACTCTATAACTGTAAATGTAAACTTTTAATAGCAAAATTATGATGAAAAAATATATAGCATATAGTTTAATTTTAGGAGCTAGTTTACTGAACTTTAGTAGTTGTTCTTTAGACGAAATTCCCTATGATGAAATCAACGAAGAAGAAGCGTATAAGTCAGATAAACTAATCTATTTAAGTGGTGTTGCTGGGTTATACAACGACATAGGTGGAAATGGTTGGCACCAAGGACTAGCAGGCTCTGACAGGGGCTTGTATGACCTAAATATAATTACAGGCGATGAAGCCATTATACCCACACGTGGAGCTGACTGGTATGATGGTGGACAGTGGTTACAACTCTATCAACACGAGTGGACAACGTCAGACGGTATTGTAAAAGGAACTTGGGACTACCTGTATAAGGTTGTAGGAAAAACAAATACATCCTTGGATAAAATGGGAGAGTTCTACAAAGCCGACACAACCAATATATATCTACGCCAATACATAGCCGAAGTTAGAGCTATTAGAGCCATGTATTACTACTACTTGTTAGATAACTATGCACGTGTACCTATCGTTACATCGTCTTCAACTCCCCTCAACGAGGTCAGACAATCTGACAGAAAAGACGTATACGCCTTTACAATACAAGAGTTGCAAGAAGCTTTGCCTCTTCTAAAGTCAGCAAAAAGTGCTGCACCTGGTTCATATTATGGTCGTATGACCAAATCAGTGGCTTTTTTCTTGCTAGCCAAATTGGCATTAAATGCAGAAGTATATTCAGATAACGATTGGACAGATAATGGAGGCTTGCCGAACGGTTCTAAAGACTTTACAATGAATGGACAGAACATAGGGGCTTGGAAAGCGACTATTGCCTATTGCGACTCCATTACCAACGAAGGCTATAGTTTAAATCCGAACTTCAGAGCCAACTTTGCGGTGAAAAATGAAGGTTCTCCAGAAAACATTTTTGTTATACCCATGGATCCTAGTGTCTATTCGGCTCGAAACATGTACTTGGTGCGTACCAGAAATGGAGCACATGGAAAAGCTCTTTCAAATCAAGACGGATGGAATGGTACAGCCCTTACATTAGATCTTCTAAATCTATACAGAGAAGATGGTGGAGATCCTCGCTTAGAAATGAGTTTTTATACTGGAAAAGTGAAAGGGGCTGATGGCAACTATGTACAGCTAGATGGTAAAGACCTAGAGTATATACCAGATGCTATTAAAGCAATAACAACAAACGAGCCTACTGAAAAAACAGCAGGAGCACGTTGGGCTAAATATGAGGAAGACCTTAGTGCCTTAGATGCTGGTAAGCTAGTAAACAACGACTTTGTACTATATCGATATGCAGACGTCGTTTTGATGAAAGCAGAAGCTATGGTGAGAGATGGGCAAAATGCAGATGCACTCTTAGCACAAGTTAGAGACAGGGTAAAAGCTCCGAAGAAACCTGCAACGCTAATTAACATTCTTAAAGAAAGAGCAATGGAGTTATCGTGGGAGGGATTCCGTCGTCAAGACTTAATTCGCTTCGGTCAATTCACTAAACCTGCCATGGACAGACCGAAAAGCGAACCTAAAAGAATCGTATTCCCTATTCCAGCGGAGGTAATACTTATCAACAGTAACCTCACTCAAAACCCTCAATATTAATGACTAAAAAAGAAGATATGAAAAATAGATTTATAGTATGGACAATGTTTCTAGTCTTTTTTATGGGGATTAGTAGCTGTTCGGACAACGAAAATTGGAAAATTGTAACTGATGTGCAACCCGGCGTATACGCTGGAGGTACTGCTACTGTTTATCTTTCAGAGGCTCCTCCTGCAGCAAGTTTCAAACCTGCAGCTTTAGATCCTGCCGATGACACAAAACAAGGCATATACAGTATGTATACATGGCTAAAAGCCAGTGGTGATCTGAGTATTATTAAGGTAGCAAACGATGGAACGAAAGCCTTGTGGGGCAAGGGCGAAGCTGTTGCTGGACATGCTTTAACCACAACTCTTGTTGCGGATGCGCCAAGCTTCAAAGTAGCAAAAGATGGTTTATACCTGCTGATATACAATAGCACACTCAATCAGCTAACCATTATACCTGCTAATTTTGGTATTATTGGAGACGCTACTCCTGAAGGATGGGGAGGCGAAACTTTATTGCCTACCATCGAATATAAAGAATCGAATTATACCGTAGAGTTTAGGGGCAAATTTCCTTTGACTAAAAACCAAATGAAGTTTAGGTTTAATGGAGATTGGACAATCCAAATTCCTTATGATGCAAGCTCTACAATAAAAGTGCATACAAACGTAGGCTCAACTGCAAATGGAGATGGAGATACTAAACTGACTGCGGGTTCGACATCAGTAGTAGCAGGTGGTAAGAATCTAGCAGTAGAAGAAGGTGCTGCTTACGACATCACGCTTAAATTTGAATTAGGTTCAGGAACATTCTCGACAAGTGCTATTAAAGGAGAAATTATAGCTCCTACATATCCTGAAAAACTATACATGATTGGTACTGATTTTGGCAACTGGATATGGGATGCAAGCGGTGTTGTAGAGCTTGTACCTGTAAACGGAGTCGAAGGCGCTTTCTGGTGCATCAATTACTTTAATGCAAATACAGGATTCAAATGGGCTCCTGGAAAAGCATGGGATGGAAGCTTCTCTGAACTCAAAGAAGCTATTGGATACACAATTGTTGATGGAAATGCGAATCTTGCAACCAGTGGACTATATGTTGTGTACATAGATATGAAAGCTGACAAAATAGCCGTTGAACCTGCCATGATACATGGTATTGGTGATGCCTTTGGCAATTGGGATTCGGGTAAAAATCCATTCACTGTAACTGGAGATAAAGCCACAATAACAGTATCTGCCGATGGTGATCTACGCATGTATGTAGGATCGTCTATTGCCACATCTGACTGGTGGAGTAGAGAGTTCAATATATATGATGGAAAAATAATATATCGTGGTACTGGTGGCGACCAAGCAGCCGTTTCTGTGAAAGCAGGTAATACGGTTACACTTGACTTTAAAGCTGGCAACGGATCTATTAACTAATAGTAACAATGAATACTCAAAAAAGGAGTGAACCTAGTAAGTTCACTCCTTTTTTGATGTCCTATGCAAACGTTTGCATCACCAATAATATACTATTTAGAATGTATCGAAAGCTAAAGTGCCTTTTATAACATACATTTACCCTATTGCTTTCGTAATTTTAGTCCAAAATAATTATATGCCATGAAAAGACTTATCCAATTAGTACTCGTTTTGGTATTACCCTTCGTAATACAAGCACAAATAGTAACAACAACCCCTGCCTTTCTGAATGAAAACAGCACGGCTGAAATTATATTTGATGCTTCTTCAACTGCCCTAAACAACTATACAAAAGATGACGTGTATGCACACACAGGGGTAATTACAGACAAGAGTACATCAAACGCTGATTGGAAATATACTCCAACATGGCTAGATAATGCAGCTAAATATAAACTAACATCACTCGGAAATAACAAATGGAAACTTGCCATCAATCCAAATATTCGCACATACTATGGAGTACCTGGTGGCGAAATAGTAAAGAAACTAGCACTCGTTTTTAGAAACGGCGATGGATCGAAAGAAGGTAAAGATAATGGAAAAGATATTTTGATCGATGTATTAGAAGATGGCTTATCCATTCGTTTCGAAACACCAACTTCAAATCAATTACTTGATAAAAATACAACTCTATCGATCAAAGCAAACAGCTCGCAAGCAAGCCCGATCAGAATACTGCTAAATGATGCTGTATTGTCGACCATCAACAACGCCACTTCGTTATCTTACAGTTACACTTTTGCCAATGAAGGCAATTACTGGTTAATAGCCGAAGCAGGTACAGCTCCTAATCTTGCTAAAGACAGTATCTACATCAATATAAAAGGAGAACAAGTATCACTACCCTTGCCGCAAGGAGTTAAAGCTGGTGTAAACTACATAAATGACAACACTGCCACATTTGTTCTGTATGCACCTCTGAAAGAAAATGTTTACCTTATCGGTGATTTTAACGATTGGAGAATCAACAATAATTACATGCTCAACAAAGCTGGTGATTACTGGTGGATTACGTTAGATAAATTAGAAAAGGGAAAAGAATACGCTTTCCAATATTTGATAAATGGCAGCTTAAAAATTGCTGACCCCTATACCGACAAGGTTCTTGACCCATGGAACGATCCATACATACCAAATACGGTATACCCTAATCTAAAAAAATATCCTACAGGAAAAACTGAAGGCATTACCTCTGTAGTACAGACAGCACAAAGTACGTATTCATGGAAAGTAACTAACTACAAGCTACCAGCTAAAGACAAAATGGTGATCTACGAATTGCTGATCCGAGATTTCACGAAAGAACATAGCTTTGCCTCAACCATGCAAAAACTTGACTACCTACAAGCATTGGGTATAAACGCAATTGAGTTGATGCCCATTAACGAATTTGAAGGAAACAGTAGCTGGGGATACAACCCTTCTTTTTACTTTGCAGTAGATAAATATTACGGAACCAAAGACGCATTTAAATCTTTTGTCGATGAATGCCACAAAAGAGGCATGGCAGTGATTATAGATATGGTCTTAAACCATTCGTTTGGACAATCTCCTTTCGCTCAATTATACTGGGACAGTGCCAATAATAGACCTGCCTCCAACAACCCTTGGTACAACGCACAATCGCCCAATCAAGCCTATCAGTGGGGGTCAGACTTCAACCACGAGTCAGAACAAACTAAAACACTAGTAGACAGTATCAATAGCTATTGGATGAGCGAATACAAAATAGACGGTTTCCGTTTCGACTTTACCAAAGGGTTTACAAATACCCCTGGAGACGGATGGAAATTTGACCAAGCACGTATCAATCTGTTGAAGCGAATGACCACAGAGATATACAAACGCAATCCAAATGCCATTGTTATCATGGAGCATTTAGCTGAAAACGAAGAAGAAAAAGTGTTATCTGATGCCAATATAATGCTTTGGGGCAACATCAACAACAATTATTGCGAAGCTATAATGGGCTATACTGAAAACAACAAAACAGATCTATCATCGGCATTACACGCTAAAAGAGGGTGGAGTAAACCAAACCTGATCGCTTACATGGAAAGTCATGACGAAGAACGCATGATGTACAAAACCAAGATGTGGGGCAAAGAAGCCAATGGCTATAGTGCCAAAGACATGCCTACTGCACTTAAACGTGCTGAACTATCGGCAGCCTTCTATCTAACACTTCCTGGACCCAAAATGATCTGGCAGTTTGGCGAATTGGGATACGATTATTCGATCAACACATGTAGCGATCGTATAACCATAGCGGAACCATGCAGGGTGGCTGAGAAACCAATCAAATGGGAATATTTTGATAATACGGAACGAAGACAATTATATACCAATTATTCGAAGCTGATAAATTTGAAAACTGAAAATCAGGTATTCGAAAGCCAAGACATTACATACTCGCTCACTGGAGGAAGCAAATACATTGTATGGAAAAGTGCTGACATGAATGCTTTTGCAATTGGAAATTTCGACACAAAGGAGGCAACCATATCCGTTACACTACCCAAAACAGGTATCTGGTACAATGCTCTAACTGGGGAAGCCAAAGACATGGTAAACACTAACTACTCGGAAGTTTTGAAAGCAGGAGAATACCGTATATACATCGATAACAAGGAAATATCCTCTATAGAAGAAGATCTTTTGACTGCTAATACAGGAATCAAGATAGAGGATAATAAAATTGAATATATGGGTGAAAATCAACCCCGATCAATGACAATATACGATCTATCAGGAGGTCTGTTGACAAGTAGATCGAACACCAAAACAATCGACATTACCCACCTACCTAAGGGATATTATATCGTAAAGGTACAAATGGCAGACAAAGTAAACGCTCATAAATTTATGAAAAAATAAGTTTAAATCTATATTTTCAATAAATAATAAAAG
>JBDLTH010000048.1:0-19512 GCA_039799165.1 Bacteroidota bacterium | reverse complement strand
TTATTTACCTAATAAAATTTCAAAAAGATATTTTTTGATCCCTAAATTGAGTTTTTGACAAAAAAAATTGTACAATCAAATAATTTAAAACAATTTTGTATACTGAAATGCTTTGAGTTTGATTTTATTGTTGCTCATTTTTCTATAATAACGATATTGAGTGCATCAAAATCGGCTCATAAAATAAAATACAAAGTGTTTATAAAATGCAGTAAATAAAAGATACATTTGTAAGTACGCCCTCAGATTCGCATCTAAATAAGTATGTCGCTTCTTTCAAAATATGGATCCAGCCTTTACTTATCCAAATATAAAGTGTTCGAAATAAAATAAAAGCCCGTGTCTATGTCTAAGTTACGTTTCAAAGCTGTTACAGCAGCAGCAAATCGAAAAGCCATTGAAGTTGAAAAACCTACTTTAAAAACATCCGAATATTTTGGAAAAAACGTTTTTAATCGTAAAGCAATGGCTCAATACCTGTCAAAAGAAACTTATAAGAAAATAAGTAAGGTAATTGATGATGGTGAACAAATAGATAGGGCGATAGCAGAACATATTGCTACAGGTATGCGCATGTGGGCTTTAGAAAACGGGGCAACACACTACACACACTGGTTTCATCCATTGACAGATGGTACGGCCGAAAAACATGACGCATTTGTAGAGCATGACGGACAGGGTGGAATGATAGAAGAGTTTAGTGGTAAAATTTTAACACAGCAAGAACCTGACGCATCTAGTTTTCCATCTGGTGGTCTTCGAAACACCTTCGAAGCCAGAGGTTACTCGGCATGGGATCCCACCTCGTCAGCATTTATTATAGGCGATACGCTTTGTATCCCAACCATTTTTATATCATACACAGGCGAAGCCTTAGACTACAAAACACCTTTGCTCAAATCCATTGCTACGGTAAATAAAGCTGCACTAGACGTAGCTCACTATTTCGCAAAAGACGCAACTAAAATATATTCATATTTAGGCTGGGAACAAGAATTTTTTCTTGTAGATGAAGATCTCTATGCAGCTCGTCCAGATTTAGCATTAACAGGAAGAACCTTGATGAGCCACGAAAGTGCCAAAAGTCAACAATTAGAAGATCATTATTTTGGAGCAATCCCCCTACGTGTTCAAAAATTTATGGAAGAGTTGGAATACGAAGCCTATGCTTTAGGTATCCCCATCAAAACTAGACATAATGAAGCAGCACCCAACCAGTTTGAGTTAGCACCCATATACGAAGAATGTAATTTGGCTGTAGATCATAACTTATTACTCATATCGTTGATGGATAAGGTAGCACGTCGTCATTCTTTTCGAGTGCTTCTACACGAAAAACCATTTAGAGGAGTCAATGGGTCCGGTAAGCACAACAACTGGTCGCTAGGGACAGACACAGGTGTAAACTTATTGTCGCCTGGGAAAAACACGGAAGAAAATCTACGTTTCATAACCTTTGTTGTTAATATCTTAGCGGCTGTTCACAAAAACAATGCTCTACTAAAAGGCTCTATATCATCAGCCACCAATATACATCGTTTGGGGGCAAATGAAGCACCTCCAGCAATTATTTCGGTATTTTTGGGTACTCAAGTTAGCGATATTCTTGACAAATTCGAAAACAGCTCTGTTAAAGATGCCATTATTGTGGATGGCAAAAAAGGCATTAGCTTGGGTGTAGGACAAATACCCGAGATATTACTAGATAATACGGATAGAAACAGAACCTCTCCGTTTGCATTTACAGGAAATCGTTTCGAGTTTCGTGCAGTAGGTGCTTCGGCAAACTGTGCTTCGGCAATGACAGCCCTCAATGCTTCGGTTGCGGAACAGCTTAGGCAGTTTAAGAAAGAGGTGGATAGCCTAATCAAAGAGGGTAAATCTAAAAATGAAGCACTATACGAAATCTTAAAGAAATATATAAAAGAATCTCGCCCCATTCGCTTCAATGGCAATGGATATAGCGAAGAATGGAGAATAGAGGCAAACAAACGAGGATTAGACTGCGAAACGAGCGTTCCTCTTATTTATGATGCTTATACATCGAAACAATCGATCAAAAGCTTTGCCAATATTCTGTCAGAAGTAGAGCTTCATGCTCGTAATGAAGTGAAATGGGAAACATATGTAAAAAAAGTACAAATAGAGTCTCGTGTATTGGGCGATCTTTCGTCTAATCATATCATTCCTGTATCAATCAAGTACCAATCTATTTTACTTAAAAATGTATCGAATTTGCATACTATTTTTAAAGATGAGGTCAAATTTAAAGAGATGGCTCAAGAGCAATTGAGATTGATTGAAAAAATATCAATACATGTAAATGCTATTAATGCAAAAATACACGAAATGGTAGATGCCCGCAAAAAAGCGAATAACATTGAGAGCGAACGTGAAAAAGCTATTCAATATCATGATAAGGTAGTTCATTATTTAGACGAGATCCGTTATCATATCGACAAATTAGAGTTGATTGTAGACAACGAAATGTGGCCACTACCCAAATATAGAGAGCTACTGTTTATTAGATAAATGACTGAGTAAATAGACGAACAAAAAAATCGGGTGCCATTTGAGTTAATACGAAAATAGACCAAAGTGCAAGCCTGCCTAGTGTAGTAAGGATAACAAAAACTAAAAGAGCAACCATAAGGTTGCTCTTTTTACTTCATTTTCTACTTCATTAATCTTCCTAAATCTGTTGGAGTAAGATTCATTGCCATAATTTGACCATTTTCGTCAATAAGGTAATTCTTAAACCCTCTTTCCAACTCATACCTCTTGTAAATTTCGGAATCAGTACCTAATGCTTCAAAATACTGATGTTTGGGATCAATGCCATCCATATTCAAGGTTTTCTCAAAAACACTTTTCGTTTTATCAAAAGAGACAGAAACCATCACTACTGGATAGTTCTCTTTTAACAATGTGTTCCATAACAAGACATTTTCCATATGGGATTTTGCATCGTAAGCCGCCCAAAAGTTTACAAGAACTTTTACGCCTTTCAGACGTTCTAAATTTAAAGTTTTGCCTGCATTATCATTTAGCTTCAATTCAGGCATAAGATTTCCAGGATATAACCCTTTCGAAATCTCAGAACTTCTTGTAGTGTAGGACGATGCTATGAGCAACACTCCTGCAATAAAGAAGTACTTCAAATACTTCATAAAATAAAATTTTGGTTACTACTAATCTAGTATCTAGAGTATAGATAAAGATTTTCCGACTGTCGGAGGATCAGTTTTACGCTTAAAACCAATGCGTTTTATTTATCGCCGACAAAGTTAGTACATATTTTTATCGAGCAAACAAAAACAGCTACAATCTTCGTTATTGCACACAAACAACATACGCTAAAACATTGCACACAAAAGCCTTTAGACAGATATAGATTTTATCTAACAGCTCGTTTTTTAACAACTAAGGGTCTACTTTATTCCATCCAACTACATTAGAGCAAGTACAAGTTTCGGAGACTGTAATCACCATATAAAGATTTAGACTATACTATTCTTCCAATAAATTAAATCAATGAAAATTTATTTATTATTGATCTAAACGCACCATATATATTACTTGCGATTAGTACTCCATCACAATTTTATATTTTCAACTACTGATTCGCACTGAATAATATAATATTATTTACCTTTGTCAAAAGCTAGTTAAAACAAAGCCTTGAGGAGATTATACGATATGGAGAATTTTATGACATACATTATAATAGCAGCAGTAGTATTTAATGTTGTTAGCAATTATATAAAAGAAGTAAAGAAAAATAAAGATAGAGCACTCAATTCACAACAATCTGGATCTACTACAAATCAGGCAAGCACAGACACTCCTACTTCGAAAAAAGTTACGGATCAAGTAATGACTGATATAAGAAAATTTGGCACACGTGTCCTATTCGCAATAGGTGCAGTAGTTGACATTATTCTCAAAGCTCTAAATGCTCAAAAGGAATTAAAGGAATTAGAAAAACTACGAGAATTACGAGAAAATAGCGAAACTCCATTTAAACCCTTACTAAATAGAGCCAGACCTGCGACTAATCAGCCAAGCCAGTCTGCCACTCCCCCTCCGTTTTCGAGGAGAGTTCATACCCTAGAGAATAATACACAACCCAATAATAAACCTGTAATTGAGTCAATAGAATCAATAGATACTATACCTACATTTACACCTATAGTATCAACAATACTAGACAATGCCAACTTTGGAGAGGAAGGTAAATCTGCGATACAAGCCCAAATAGATAACAACCGTGAGGATGAGATAAGAAGAGGACTGAACTCTGATATTGAAGAAAGAACGGAATTTGATTTAAAGTTGGAAACACAAGATGACATGAAAAGAGCATTGATTCATTCGCTTATCTTTGACCGTAAATATTAATTCTAATCACATAAAAAAATGGCATTAAAATTCATAAGTGCTGATGAGGCGGCTCGTCTTATCAAAAATGATTACAATGTGGGGTTTAGTGGCTTTACCGCCGCAGGTTGCCCAAAAACTGTCCCCCTTGCTTTAGCTAGTTACGCTGAACAAGAGCATGCTAAAGGTAATCCTTTCAAAATATCAGTATTTACAGGTGCCTCTACTGGCGATTATATTGATGGTGCTCTGACTAGGGCTAAAGCCGTTAAGCTTCGTACACCTTACCAATCGAGTAAGGATATGAGAAACTCAATAAATAATGGTGAGGTAGCTTATTTTGATATGCACTTATCTCAATTGGCACAAGATATTCGTTACGGTTTTTTCGGGAAAATAAATGTAGCTATTATTGAGGCTTGTGATGTAACCGAATCAGGTGAAATTGTTCCTACATGCGGTGTAGGTATTAGCCCTACGGTGTGCAATCAGGCAGATATTGTTATTGTTGAACTCAACCGATGGCATCCTAAAGAGTTGCGAGGCATACATGACTTGGCAGAGTTGCAAGATCCCCCGCATCGTAAAGAAATAAATATAGACAACGTAAAAAAGAGAATTGGATCGGATTGCATAAAGGTAGACCCAAGTAAAATAGTCGTTGTTGAATGCAATACGCCAAATGATGGTAGCCCCTTTGCTCCAGTAGACGAGATAACGGCTCAGATAGGCGAAAATGTGGCTAACTTTTTTGTAAAAGAAATGCAAGAAGGTCGCATGCCAGAAACATTTCTCCCTGTACAATCAGGTGTAGGGAATATTGCCAATGCTGTACTAGCAGCCATGGGTGACAGTAAAAACATTCCTAACTTTGAGGTATATACAGAAGTTATACAAGATGCCGTGATTGGGCTAATGGAAAGCGGTCGTGTGTCATTTGCCAGTGGATGCTCTTTGACACTAAGCAACGAGGTTCTAGAAAAAATATATAAAAATCTCGATTTCTTTAAAGAAAGAATGGTTTTACGCCCATCCGAATATTCCAACAACCCTGCCGTTGTTCGCCGATTGGGACTTATCTCAATTAATACAGCGTTAGAAGCTGATATTTTTGGAAATATCAATTCAACCCATGTATTAGGTACAAAAATGATGAACGGAATAGGTGGTTCGGGCGACTTTACACGCAGTTCGTACGTATCAATATTCGTAACTCCTTCCATTGCCAAAGGTGGCAAAATTAGTGCTTTCGTACCTTATGTTTCGCACGAGGATCATAGCGAGCATTCAGTCAAAGTTATTATATCCGAATATGGTGTAGCCGATCTTCGAGGCAAATCGCCCAAGCAAAAAGCCGAAGCAATTATCGAAAACTGTGCTCATCCCGACTATCGACCTTTGTTACGTGAGTATTTAGCAAATGCACCAGAAGGACAAACTCCTATGGATATTTACAATTGCTACGCATTTCACAAAGCCCTTATGGAGACTGGGGACATGCACAATACGAAATGGGAGAAAAAATAAAATTGATATACTACAAGTCTATAGTTCCAAACGCCTGCTTCAATCGAAGTAGGCGTTTGAGGTATTATAATGAATATTTAGCTTGACTAACAGGTTTTAAAATAGACTTTACCAAATTACATCCTTCTCTTCTCAACAGCAAGGTCTTGTTATGTTTTATAAATTATTCACACTTCGTTTTTGACAACCAGATATAGCAAAATGATTATTTTTTTGCACAATAAGACTATCAACAATGTTATATTGATAAAATATATAAAGTCATAGATAACGTTTTGGCCTAAAATGATTATATTTGTAATCAAAATTTGACTTTCTGATATTTTCACGACAAAAGATTGATTATGAATTCAGGTTTACATGATTTTTTACCTATACTAATGCAAGTCGCATTTTCTACAGCATTTGTGGTTGGCACTGTTATAGTTTCAACATTTTTAGGACCAAAACGCACATCAGCTGGAAAGAATGCAAACTTCGAATGTGGACTTGACCCAATAGGTAATGCCAGATCACCGTTCCCCATCAAGTATTTTTTAGTTGCTATCCTATTTGTACTTTTCGACATTGAGATTGTCTTTATGTACCCTTGGGCTGTCAATTTTAAAGAAATCGGCATCAGTGGGTTTATCAAAATGGGAGGTTTTATCGGACTCCTTCTTATTGGTTATCTCTACATTGTAAAAAGAAAAGCCCTTGAGTGGGAAAAATAAGACGCAAAACATGAGTGAATCATCAAACATTAATATAGTACCTGCTCCTGATGGCTATTCAGGACATGGTTTTTTTGCTACTAAATTTGATTATGCCATAGGCTTGGCTCGAGCCAACTCGCTATGGCCATTACCCTTTGCAACCTCATGTTGCGGTATTGAGTTTATGGCAACTATGGCGTCAACTTACGACATGGGTCGTTTTGGTGCAGAACGTAATAGCTTCTCGCCTCGTCAGGCAGATATGCTACTAGTAATGGGTACTATTTCTAAAAAAATGGCTCCCATACTCCGTCATGTATACGAACAAATAGCCGAGCCCAAATGGGTGATAGCAGTTGGGGCTTGTGCTTCATCTGGAGGTGTTTTTGACACCTATTCGGTATTGCAAGGTATAGACAAAGTGATACCTGTAGACGTGTATGTGCCTGGATGCCCCCCTAGACCAGAACAAATTTTGGATGGGCTGATGCAGCTACAAGAAATTGTAAAAAGTGAATCGGTACACAGAAGAGGTTCTGCTGCATACGAAGAGCTTTTAAAATCATATAAATTTTAACAACAAGGATTATGCCCTTAGAAACGACAGTAATTACAGATAAAGTAGTTGAACGATTTTCCGGCAAAGTCTTTAACTTCAGAATGGAGCAAGATATTCTTACCTTCGACGCTTGTTCTGATATTATTAAAGAATTAATCTGTTTTATGAAAGAAGACGACACCTTGTCTTTTAATTTCTTGACAGATATATGTGGAGTGCATTACCCTGATAACCCGAAGGAATCTCAGATAGCAGTTGTTTATTTATTACACAACTGGGTTGACAATGTTAGGGTGCGAATCAAAACTTTTCTGGATGGTGATAAACCTACAGTTGAGACAGCAACGTCATTGTTTGCTTCTGCCAACTGGATGGAAAGAGAAACGTATGATTTTTATGGAGTTGCCTTTGAAGGACATCCAAACTTGAAACGTATTTTGAATGATGAGGGGATGACCGTATTCCCCATGCGAAAAGAATATCCGATGGAGGATGCAGGTCGTAGCGATAAAGATGACCGCTTCTTTGGGAGAACAACAAATAACTATCAACCTAAATAAGGTTATTTCTAGAGACGCATGTCATCGTCAATAGAATAATATAGTTAGATACAATAATGACAATGAAATATTTACATCATTAAATGTAGTAAAGACTAACATGTCAGACCTATTATTAGACAAAGAACATCGATTTGCAAAAATAGTCAGAGAACAAGCTTTCGATGGCGGGCATGAACTATCGGTACTTAATTTTGGACCAACGCACCCTTCAACTCATGGTATATTTCAGAATATACTACTGATGGAAGGTGAACGTATTTTGGATGCGGATTCTACTGTTGGCTATATACACAGAGCTTTCGAAAAGATAGCTGAAAATAGAGCTTTCTATCAAATAACACCTTTGACTGACCGAATGAATTATTGCTCGGCACCAATCAATAATATGTGTTGGTGGATGACGCTAGAGAAAGCTTTAGAGATAGAAGTTCCCAAGCGAGCACAGTATATGCGTGTCATTGTAATGGAGCTGGCTCGTATTACCGATCATCTTATTTGCAATGGTATATTGGGGGTAGACTTAGGTGCTTACTCTCCGTTTTTGTATGTAATGCAATATCGTGAATTGGTATACGAAATATACGAAGAGATTTGTGGAGCACGTCTGACTACAAATATGGGACGCATCGGTGGTTTTGAAAGAGACTTTAGTGCGGCTGTATGGAGTAAACTTGACGAGTTTCTGGAAGGCTTTCCTAAGGCTTGGGATGAGCTAGAAAGAGCCTATCTACGCAATCGGATTTTTATGGATCGTACGATTGGCGTAGGTGCTATCTCTGCCGAAAAGGCGATGAGTTACGGATTTACAGGACCTAATCTAAGAGCTACTGGCATCGATTATGATGTACGCATAGCTCAACCTTATAGCTCGTACGAAGATTTTGACTTCAACATACCTGTGGGCACAGGTGGCGACACTTATGATCGTTTCTGTGTACGGTGTGGCGAAGTAAAAGAAAGCTTACGTATAATTCGTCAAGCAAGAGAAAATCTTCCACAAGGATCTTATCATGCCGATGTTCCTGATTATTATCTTCCCCCTAAAGAGGATGTGTATACGAGCATGGAAGCACTTATCAATCACTTCAAAATAGTGATGGGTGAAGTTCCTGTACCTATCAAAGAGGTGTATCATGCAGTAGAGGGAGCTAATGGCGAATTGGGCATGTACCTCATTACTGATGGTTCTCGTACACCTTTCAGATTACATTTCCGCAGACCTTGTTTTATATATTATCAAGCTTATCCTGAACTTATCAAAGGGGGTGTGCTTTCGGATGCCGTAGCCACACTATCGAGTATAAATGTGATAGCTGGAGAATTAGATGCTTAAACCAATGGAACAAAGAGAATATATACAAGAAATAAATATAACGGAAGCGTTAATGACTCGTATCAACGAGTTTATTAGTCATTATCCTGCCGATAAAAAGAAGTCGGCTCTGATTCCTGTTTTACATGCGGTTCAAGATGCTCATAACAATTGGTTGAGTGTAGAACTTATGGATAAAGTTGCCGAAATTTTAGAAATTACACCAATTGAAGTATACGAAGTAGTAACTTTTTATACCATGTTTAACCAAAAACCGATTGGTAAATATATGTTCGAGTTTTGCCAAACTTCATGTTGTGCATTACGTGGTGGACAGGATATGATGGACTATACTTGTAATAAACTGGGTATCAAACCTGGTGAAACTACAGCTGACGGTCTGTTTACGGTGGTAGGCGTAGAATGCTTAGGTGCTTGTGGGTATGCTCCCATGTTGCAACTTGGCGATTTTTATCATGAACTGCTTACCGAAGAAAAAATAGATACACTGATTGAAGATTGCAAACAGGGTAAAATAAAATTGATTTAATTGCGATGGCTAGAAAGATATTATTAGATAAAATAGATATCCCCGGAATTAAAGATTACGAAGTTTATCGCAAAAACGGAGGTTACGCATCGGTTGAAAAAGCATTGAAAACGATGACTCCTGACGAAATTACTGAACATGTTAAAACATCGGGACTTCGTGGACGTGGAGGTGCTGGATTTCCAGTAGGTATGAAATGGAGCTTTGTTGATAAAAAATCAGGAAAGCCTCGTCACTTGGTTGTTAATGCAGACGAATCTGAACCGGGAACCTTTAAAGACCGCTTCTTGATGGAATATATTCCTCATTTATTAATTGAGGGTGCTATTGTTGCAAGTTTTGCTATAGAAGCCAATTTATCCTACATCTACATCCGTGGTGAGTATATGTGGGTATTCAAAATCTTAGAAAAAGCAATTAAAGAGGCTTACGCCAATGGATGGTTAGGCAAAAATATATTGGGTACGGGTTATTCGCTCGACTTATATGTACATTGTGGTGCTGGTGCCTATATCTGTGGCGAAGAAACTGCATTGATAGAGTCGCTAGAAGGCAAGCGAGGTAACCCTCGCATCAAGCCTCCGTTTCCAGCAGTTAGCGGACTTTGGGCAGAACCTACGGTTGTTAATAATGTGGAATCAATATCGTCTGTGCCTTGGATTATAAACAATGGTGGAGACGAATATGCTAAAATAGGAATCGGTAAATCGACAGGCACAAAACTAATCTCGGCGTCGGGTCATATCCGAAAACCTGGTGTATACGAAATAGAAATGGGCTTATCGGTTCATGAATTTATCAATTCGGACGAGTATCTGGGAGGCATGATGGACACACGCCCGCTCAAAGGTTTAATACCTGGTGGGTCGTCTGTTCCCATTTTGCCTACACAATATATTTTTAAAACAGCCAATGGCGATGATCGTCTGATGACGTACGAGTCGTTAGCTGATGGAGGCTTTGCAACAGGTTCATCATTAGGATCGGGAGGTTTTATCGTGTATAACGATACAGCTTGTATTGTGCGCAACACATGGAATTTTAGCCGTTTTTATCATCACGAAAGTTGTGGTCAATGTACCCCTTGTCGTGAAGGTACTGGATGGATGGAAAGAATCTTGTGCCGCATCGAAAACGGTACTGGAACGGAGGAAGATATTGATTTGTTATGGGATATTCAAAGCCAGATAGAGGGCAATACTATTTGCCCATTAGGAGATGCTTCGGCATGGCCCGTAGCAGCAGCAATCCGACACTTCCGTGAAGAATTTGAATACCATATCCGCTTCCCTGAAAAAATTAAAAACAGGAATCATTTTGTGGATGAACCAATGGATAAAGTTAGACATCTACTTAAATAAGTTTATACAGAAATGAAAATTACAATAGATGGACAAACAATCGATGTAGAAGCTGGTACTACCATTCTACAGGCTGCACGCATGATTGGAGGAGATTGTGTCCCCCCAACCATGTGCTACTACTCGAAACTTAAAGACTGTGGAGGCAAATGTCGTTGTTGCTTAGTAGAAGTTACTAAAGGTAGCGAGCGTGATCCACGCCCTATGCCAAAGCTTCAACCCTCGTGTATCACTGGAGTTCAGGACGGTATGGAGGTAAAAAGTGCCACATCCGAAAAAGCCTTGGTTTCTCGTAGAGCAGTTACCGAATTTTTGTTAATCAATCATCCGCTTGACTGTCCAGTATGCGATCAGGCAGGTGAATGTGATTTGCAAAATTTGGCATTCAGTAATAAAAACTTCAAATCTCGTTACCGAGAAGAAAAAATAACATTCGCCCCCGAAGATATTGGTCCATACATACAGCTACACATGAACAGATGCGTATTGTGCTATCGATGTGTAAAGTTGGCTGATCAACTTACACCCGAACGTGTACATGGTGTTGTGGGCAGAGGCGATCATGCACAAATATCTACTTATATCTCACGGGCTATCGAAAACGATTTTTCGGGTAATGTGATCGATGTATGTCCTGTAGGAGCATTGACTGACAAAACGTTTCGTTTCAATTCTCGTGTATGGTTCAACAAACCATTTAATGCACACCGCAATTGCACAAAATGCTCAGGTAAGGTTGTTCTATGGATGTTTGGCGAAAAAATTCAACGAGTTACTGTCCGAAAAGATCAATATAACGAAGCTGAAGAATTTATTTGTAACGAATGTCGCTTTGAACATAAAAAGACCGAAGATTGGACAATAGAAGGACCACGTAAGTTTGATAAAAATTCGGTTCTAAATGTGAATAACTATACGCAGCCTATCAAAAAGGTAAAAATAGAAACGGATAATTTAATTTTAGAAGGTCGTAAACTAGACGAAAAGAAAATAAGTATGTCTGCTTCTCCTTATGATACGAAAGAACTGGAAGCGATAAAAAAAATAAAAGAGGAATAAACACGAAATCATGGAAATAGCACTTATTGTAGAAAAATTAATTCTTATAGTAGTCGTTTTTGCTGTTACGCTTGGTTTCGCTATGTATTCGACATGGGGCGAACGCAAGGTGGCTGGTTTTATTCAAGACCGATACGGCCCTAACCGTGCTGGTATTTTTGGACTCTTGCAACCGATATGCGATGGTGCAAAACTTTTTTCGAAAGAAGAGTTTATGCCTGCATCTTCTAACAGAATATTATTTGCATTAGGACCATCGGTAGCCATGATTGTATCGTTGTTGGGTACAGCAGTAATACCTTGGGCTAAGGAACTGGTGATAGGAGGATATTCTTTTGTGCCACAAGTAGCCGATATTAACATCGGTGTGCTATATATCGTAGCTGTATTATCGACAAGTATCTACGGTATTGTACTGGGTGGATGGGCTTCTAACAACAAATACTCGTTGATAGGTTCTATACGTGCAGGTGCACAAATGATTTCGTACGAAATAGCAATGGGACTTTCTATCATAGCACTGGTTATGATGACAGGTACGCTTAGTTTGAGAGAAATAACAGAACAACAAAATGGTATGAGCTGGAACATATTTTTCCAACCTCTTACTTTCTTTATATTCTTGGTCTGCTCTTTTGCAGAAACAAATCGTACTCCTTTTGACTTAGCGGAATGTGAGTCGGAACTGGTTAACGGACATCATACTGAATATTCTTCGATGAAGATGGGATTCTATATGTTCTCTGAATATGTATCCATGTTCTTCTCTTCGCTCCTCATATCGGTATTGTTCTTTGGTGGATATAACTACCCAGGTATGGATTGGATTTCTGATAATTTGGGTGTCAACTTGGCTAATATTCTTGCCATATTAACCCTGTTGGGAAAGACAATATTTTTTGTATTCTTCTATATGTGGATACGTTGGACAATTCCACGTTTCAGATACGACCAGTTGATGAGGTTGGGTTGGAAAATCCTATTTCCCCTAGCACTTCTTAATATTTTTCTGGTAGGTCTAGGTATCTTAATCTTCAATTAAAGAAATTAATTGCAATGTCTATAAAAAATATATCCCTTTCGGGTCGAAAAACAGAGGTTGTTAATAAAGAAATGAGTTTCTTAGAAAGCACTTATTTAGTTGCTATCCTTAAAGGAATGATGATAACAATCAAACACTTTTTCAAGAGAAAAGTAACGGTTCAATATCCTGAACAAAAGCGTGAATTAAGTCCTGTATACAGAGGCGAACATGTACTGATGAGGGATGAACAAGGCAGAGAACGTTGCACTGCTTGTGGCTTGTGTGCCCTATCTTGTCCTGCCGAAGCCATCACAATGGTAGCTGCCGAACGTAAAAAAGAGGAAGAACACTTGTACCGCGAAGAGAAATATGCCGCTACATACGAAATCAATATGTTGCGTTGTATTTTTTGTGGACTTTGCGAAGAAGCATGCCCCAAAGAAGCCATATTCTTGACTAAGTCAAAAAGACACGTACAAGTAGGTGTCAACAGAGCAGGTTTTATATATGGCAAAGATAAACTTGTAATATCTGTTGAAGATGCTAAAGCTAAAAAATATTGAAAAGCGATATTATACAGAATTAAGATGATAACTATAATTTTTTACATTCTAGCAACAATCACTCTAGGTACAGCGGCTTTGACTGTATTGTCTAAGCACCCTGTGCATAGTGCTGTATATATGATTGTGTGCTTTTTTACTATTGCAGGTCATTTTCTGATGCTCAATGCTCAATTTTTGTCTGTGGTTCACATCATCGTATACACAGGGGCAATTATGATATTGTTGCTATTTACACTGATGCTAATGAATTTGAATGAAGAACATGAGCCAAAGAAAAGTGTAGCCAGTAGAATTGCCGCTGTTACTGCGGCATGTTTGACAGGATTGGTATTATTAGCGGTGAGTATCAAAGCCAATACCATGATGGAAACATACAATGTTGAGAACATAGACTATCAGTCAGTAAAAGTTATCGGGCAGGTACTGCTTGAGGAGTATCTGGTACCATTCGAGTTTGCATCGATTCTATTGATTGCATCGATGATTGGTGCTGTATTGATTTCAAAACGAGAGAAAAAAGCTTAAATATATGCCAGAGATATTACAACAAGTAGGAATTAACAACTACATCTACCTTTCGGTATTGCTGTTTAGCATAGGTGTACTTGGTATTTTGTACCGACGCAGCACCATCGTTATGCTGATGTCGGTAGAGTTGATGTTAGCTGCTGCCAATCTGCTGTTAGCCGTTTTTTCGGTTTATCATCAAGATGTTAGCGGACAAGTATTCGTTATATTTTCGATGGCTGTTGCAGCCGCTGAAGTTGCCGTAGGTTTGGCAATATTGGTTTCGATTTTCAGAAATATCGGTTCTATCGATATTGATAAATTACAAAACTTGAAAGGATAATTTTGGATGGAAACAGTATTGATTATATTACTACTCACATGCCCTTTTATGGGCTTCTTAATAAACCTGCTAGCAGGTAAAAAAATAGGTAGATCACTACCTGGTGTCATTGCCACTGCGGCAGTAAGCATAAGTTTTGCTATTTCATTGTTCTTTTTTGTTCAAATACTTGCGAATGCAACACCTGTAAGCAAACACTTTTTTGATTGGATCAAGTTAGGCTCCTTCAGCATCGGTTTTGAAGTGGTGTTAGATCAACTATCGTTACTCTGGCTACTTTTCGTTACTGGTATTGGAGCATTGATACATGTGTACTCGATTGGTTACATGAAGGATGACGAAAATGCAGATCGCTTTTTTTCGTATCTCAACCTATTTATATTCTTTATGATATTATTGGTAACAGGAGGCAATCTTGGTATCATGTTCATCGGTTGGGAGGGCGTAGGTCTTTGTTCTTATCTGCTCATCGGATTTTGGTATAAAAACCAAGCTTATAATGATGCTGCTAAAAAAGCATTTATTATGAATCGTATTGGCGATTTAGGCTTCTTGATTGGCTTGTTTACCCTTGCATATTTGTTCAATACTATAAATTTTGAATCGTTAAAGGACGCTCTTACTACAACTAACGACCTACATTCAACAGCTCTTTTGAGCATCGCTGGTTTGGCTCTATTTCTAGGTGCTATGGGCAAAAGTGCTCAGATTCCATTATACACTTGGCTACCCGATGCCATGGCAGGTCCAACACCTGTATCGGCATTGATACATGCTGCAACGATGGTTACAGCAGGTATTTTTATGATAACCCGACTCAATTTCTTATTCGATCTTACTCCTGATGTAAGGTTGTTCATTGCTATAGTAGGAGCTTTCACTGCACTATTTGCTGCTACGATAGGTCTTGCACAGACAGATATTAAAAAAGTACTTGCCTACTCTACCGTGTCGCAACTAGGACTGATGTTTATGGCTTTGGGCTTTGGTGCCTACCATGTAGCTGTATTTCATGTAATAACACACGCTTTTTTCAAGGCTTGTTTATTCTTAGGATCAGGATCGGTTATTCATGCCATGGGTGGTGAGCAAGATATGCGAAAAATGGGCGGTTTAAAGAAAGTGATGGGTGTAACCTTTACCACATTCTTAATATCAACCTTATCGATATCGGGTATCCCTCCGTTTGCAGGTTTCTTCTCGAAAGATGAAATATTACTGACTGCTTTCGAAAACAATACGTTCTTGTGGGTTATTGCTGCATTAGCATCGTTGCTTACTGCATTTTATATGTTCAGAGCGTTGTTTCTAACCTTCTTTAATGATTTTAGAGGTACTGCCGAACAAAAGCATCATTTGCACGAATCGCCTGCTTCGATGACTATGCCTCTAATCGTTTTAGCGGTATTGGCAACGGTAGGTGGATTGATAGGGCTTCCTTTTGGGTACAACTGGTTACATCATTATTTAGAACCTGTTGTCATTAACCTGCAAGGTACAGAGACGCATGCTCTAAGCAATACAGGATGGGTGCTTATGGCTGTATCTACATGTATAGCTATCATAGGTGTAGTAATAGCCTACAACAAATACATCACGAAAAGAGAAATACCCGAGGATGATAATAAGATTACAGGTGTAGCTAAGGTATTGTATAATAAATACTATATTGATGAAATATACAATGCTGTGTTTATAAAACCAATATATATATTATCCGATTTATTTAACAATACAATAGAGAAACTGATTAATACGCTTGTATTTGGATTCGGAAAACTGGTAGGGCTTTTGTCTATATCGGCTAAGGCTTTCCAAAACGGCAGTTTAGGTTTCTATCTGTTTGCATTTGTATTCGGATTTTGTTCTATCCTTGCCTTTTTATTTCTTGTATAAATAATCTAAAAGAAACATGAATATCGCTATCATATTACTAATTCTGCTAACAGGCTCAATTGCTACTTTTTTATCAGGCAATAAATATGCCTCAAAGATAGCTATGCTGTTCTCGGTTATAGCTGCTGCCTGTTCTATTATGTTATTAGTAGAATATCAATCGACAGGAGGGCTAGTTCGAACATTAGAGTTAAACTGGGTAAGTAATCCGAAATTGACATTTGCGTTGAAATTGGATGGGCTTTCATTGCTAATGATACTACTCAGCTCGCTCCTACTGCCTATAATAATCTTAACTACCATATCGTATAAAGTACAATTCGAAAAATTGCTTTACAGCTTGGTTATGTTCATGTCATTTGCCATGACAGGTGTATTCTTGAGTAGCGATGCTTTACTTTACTACGTATTTTGGGAGGCTTCGCTTATTCCAATCTACTTTATTATCGTAATGTGGGGCAATGGCGATAGATCGTCAAGACGAAAAGCTGCTATGACGTTTTTCATTTACACATTTGCAGGATCGTTATTTATGATGTCGTCTATCATCTATCTATATTCAAAAACAGGTAGTTTTCTTTTAGCTGACTTTTATAATGCTAATTTGACTGATACTGAACAGATCTGGGTGTTTTTAGGTTTCTTCGTAGCTTATGCTATCAAAATTCCTATTTTCCCGTTTCATACATGGCAAGCAAATGTATATCAAAAAGCTCCCCTTATCGGAACGCTTCTGTTGGGTGCTTTGATGTCTAAAATGGGTCTATATAGTGTTATTCGCTGGCAATTACCTATTGCACCCCATGCCTTACACTTGTTTCAAGATACCATTCTTACATTATCTGTTATTGGAGTTGTTTATGGTTCTATAATCGCTCTAAGGCAAAAGAATCTGAAACGCTTCTTTGCTTATGCTTCGCTGGCCCACGTTGGGTTTATTGCATCGGGGGTATATGCCTTAACATTTGATGGCTTGCTAGGTGCAGTTATTCTAATCATAGCACACGGATTTGGCATTGTAGGCTTATTTTATTCTGCGGAAATTATATACAGACGTATAGGCACAATTCAGATAGACGAGATGGGTGGTATAAAAGAAAAAGCACCTAATTTCACCATCTGCTTTTTGCTCATGATTTTGGCATCGATAACCATACCATTGTCTTTAAACTTTATCGGAGAGTTTACCATTATGTATGGTGTATATCAAGTAAGTATATGGTATGCAATACTTATTGGAACATCGATGTTTTTGGGAGCATTTTTCATGTTGCAAATGTACCAACATGTGATGCTGGGAGCGACTTCAAAAAAACCTTTTACTGACCTAAACTTAATCGAGGGGCTAGTATTTGGTATATTAATTGCGGTTTTACTATTCTTTGGTATCTATTCAAAACCCATTGTAGATATAGTATCTCCAAGTTTACAAGAAATTTTAGTGCATATTAATAGATAATATTAAGCCAAACATATAATGATAACATTGGTAGCTATCTCAGGAATAGGCGTCTTATGCCTTTTATTGGAGATCTTAAATTTGAGAAAAATCCTTGTGCCAGTAACTTTACTGGGACTAGTTGCAACTTTAGGTATAACTATTTCGGAATTTTGTTCGGGACAACCCTACTTTCAGTTCGAAATATACAATATGGTGGAGACAACGCGATTTTCGCAGTCATTCTCAATACTATTCATAATTCTGGCTGCCTTTATTATAGCCATGAGTCCTAAATTCTATGAGGATAAGTTAGATAAAATTGCAGACTATGTATCTCTAAAAGTTTTTCTTTTGGCTGGTGCTATAGCAATGGTTTCGTTCGGAAATCTGGCAATGTTCTTTATCGGAGTCGAAATTTTATCAATATCTGGGTATGTATTGGCAGCAAGTAACCCTAAAGACCTGAAGAGTAATGAGGCTGGTATGAAATATTTCATCATGGGAGCTTTTGCTTCGAGCTTTATCTTATTCGGAATCGCTTTAGTATACGGGGCAGTTGGTTCATTCAACATTGATGTTATTAAAACAGCGTCCCAAAGCGAGCTTATTCTTCCAGTTTGGTTTAAACTAGGTTTTATAATGATACTTGTGGGATTATTATTCAAAGCATCTTTAGTTCCATTTCATTTATGGGCACCCGATGTATATGAAGGATCGCCTACGCTGATAACTACAATGATGAGTACGCTGGTTAAGGTAGCTGCAATAGCAACCCTATACAAAGTTGTTCATCTCATGTCTGCATTACTAGAACCAAGCGTTCAGATGGCTCTTATCATAATATCGATATTGTCTATGTCGGTAGGTAATATTACAGCTCTACGACAAACCAATCTGAAACGTATGATGGCATATTCAGGTATTTCTCATGCTGGATTTATGATGATGGACTTACTTTATTTGAATGGCAACGGAAATGCTACACTATATTATACAGCAGCCTATTCGTTGGCAGCTATCGCAGGATTTTCAGTTATTATGGCTGTTTGCCACAACAGAGATAATGAAGATATATCTAATATATTTGGTCTAGCCAGAAAACATCCGCTACTGGCTGGCGTATTTACTTGCTCACTAATATCGTTAGGTGGTATTCCTATTTTTGCTGGATTTTTTGCAAAACTCTTTGTATTTAGTGAGATGTTCCAAGCAGGAAATGTAGCCTTTGTTATGTTCGGTATCGTAAACTCAATCATTGCTATATTCTATTATTTTGGTGCAGCCAATGTAATGTTTACAAAAGACCCTATTGACGACAAACCTTTTGTTGCTTCTAAACGATATGCTATAATAGCTGTTATAGCTATTATTTTAAATATTCTGATTGGGATTTTCCCTTCTCTGATTATGGATTTGAAGTTATGATACAACTTTATTAATTTGATTGATATGACAAAAAGGAGTAAATTTTGATTTTACTCCTTTTATTTTAAACCGTATACTAGCTTAATCGCCCCTTAACAGCAGCTTAATTAACACATATACAATGTATTATCTGACAAAATACTTGTGTAAATCTGCAAGAATATGTATCTTTAGGTATCATTTCTTGCAGATTTATTATGTTGACACCAAGTAAAACAGATTCTCAGAAGAGCTTGTTCTTCTCATTGGAAGATAGTTTGAATCAAAAACATCCTCTTTATATTTTAGCCAATAAGGTAGATTG
>JBDLTH010000047.1:0-4774 GCA_039799165.1 Bacteroidota bacterium | reverse complement strand
GCAAACGTTTGCAACCTTTTATTGTAGATTACTCACCAAAAGAGTACTTTGATAACGATTTTATACTTTTTTTTGTATCTAAGAAGAAATAAATCGACCTTTATTTCCCAACACACTAATTTCAAAAACAAAAAGATCTGCTGTTATATAGAAGTATATACCCGATCAACTAAATATAATATTTTTATGTATAAAAAGTTTGTTTCATTCCTTTGCTTGTTAGCTATGTACAGCACAACCAATGCACAAGAATTAAAATCACCAGATGGCAACTTGACCGTCAATTTCAGGCTCGCCGACCAAGGCGTACCTACTTATAAACTAAATTATAAGGACAAAGAGGTAATCAAAGAAAGTAAACTCGGATTTGCAATTGCCAAACTAACCGAGCAACTCGAAAAAGATTTCAAAGTAGTAGATATTACATACACTTCCGAAGATAGCAATTGGGAGCCTGTGTGGGGCGAAGAAAAAGTGATCCGCAACAATTACAAAGAAATGTTGGTTACCTTGTCTCAAAACGAAAGAACCATACAAGTTCGTTTTCGCTTGTTTAACGATGGGCTTGGCTTTCGATACGAATTTCCAAAACAAGAAAAGATGTTTACTTTCGTTATCAAAGAAGAGTTAACCGAATTCAACTTAGCTGGCGACCACAAAACATTCTGGATTCCTGGTGATTATGACACCAATGAGTACACATACACCACAACCAAGATAACAGGTATTGCGGGTGCTATGAAGCAAGCAACACACGACGTACTGGCTCAACAACCTATCCCCACACTTGCTATACAAACCCCATTGATGATGAAAACCGACAATGGATTGTATATCAATATTCACGAGGCTGCATTAGTAGATTACCCAGCCATGCAATTGAATGTTGACGACAAAAGACTAAGCTTAAATGCACACCTTGTTCCCGATGCGTGGGGTAACAAGGGCGATATAAGTACGCCTGCACAAACGCCATGGAGAACAGTAGTAGTAAGTGATGATGCACGCAATATATTGGCATCTAAACTTATCCTCAACCTCAACGAGCCTTGCAACTATGCCGATGTATCGTGGATTAAACCGACCAAATACATTGGGGTATGGTGGCAAATGTTTACAGGTAGAGGCACATGGAACTACACCGAAGATAGACATATCAAGATGGGGGTAACCGACTACACAAAAGAGACTCCCAATGGTAGACATGCTGCCAATAACGAAAACGTAAAAAAATATATCGACTTTGCGGCTAAGCATGGCTTTGACCAAGTACTAGTAGAAGGATGGAACGAAGGATGGGAAGACTGGATCAACGCACACCGAGAAGAGCCTTTTGATTTTGTAACGGCGTATCCCGACTTCGATGTAAAAGCATTGCAAAATTATGCCAAGAGCAAAGGGGTACGGGTGATGATGCACCACGAAACAGGGGGAGCAGTAACCAACTATGACCGTAGGATGAAAGATGCCTTCAAATTTATGCAAGACAACGGATACAATGCCGTAAAAACAGGATACGTGAGCTGGATAAGACCCAAAGGAGAACACCACGATGGGCAATGGATGGTAAATCATTACATTCGTGCTGCACGAACTGCCGCTGATTATAAAGTGATGGTAAATTCACACGAAGCCGTACGCCCAACTGGCTTGTGCCGCACCTATCCTAATTGGATCGCTCAAGAATCGGCTCGAGGCACAGAATTTGAATCGATGGGTGGTCTTCCTCCCGAGCATACAACCATACTTCCGTTTACACGTCTGATGGGTGGTCCGATGGATTATACACCAGGTATATTCCAAACCATATTTACGTATTACAACCCTGAGAACAACAATCAGGTGCGTACAACCTTAGTTAAGCAATTGGCATTTTACATTACCATGTACAGCCCCTTGCAGATGGCAGCAGACCTACCCGAAAACTACGACAGATTTCCTGATGCTTTTCAGTTTATCAAAGATGTAGCCGTAGATTGGGACAACTCGTATATCTTAGAAGCTGAACCTGGTGATTATGTAACTATTGCCCGTAAAGCTAAAGGCAAAAACGAATGGTTTGTAGGTGGTGTTACTGACGAGAATGCACGTGAAGCAACCATCGACTTTAGCTTTTTGCCTGCTGGCAAAAAATATACTGCAATGGTATATGCCGATGGAAAAGATGCGGATTGGAAAACCAACCCACAAAGTTATATGGTGAAACCTGTTACAGTAAGCAGTACAACTAAGCTTAAACAAAGACTGGCTGCAGGTGGCGGAGTTGCCATCAGTGTGAAGGAAACAAAATAAAAAACCTTTTTTTCATGGGTTGACATTCAAAATCAACCAGTAATCTATTTTAATAGATTAAAAAATAAAGGAACTGCCTGAGAAGACAGTTCCTTTATTCATTCTTATTTATTCTTTAAACGAAAGCTTATCCCATCTAAGAGTTCTGGACTCTTTAAATAGAAAAGGTTCGATTAATTTGTATTCTTCGTCTGCTAAATAATTTTTCAAATCGTATACAGCAGTTATAGTAGTATTATCTGGTGCAAACGTAAGTTTGATCGGAGTCATATCCAATGCCACAACCGCATTTTTAAAATCGTCAGAATTTCGATCTGCCGATGCAGAGATAAACCATTCTTTCTGCTTTGGAGGAAACATGTTTTCAGAAGGTAGAGCTTGCCATGTCGTTGTATAAAAATCGATGCTACTATCACACGCATCACCACAAACTGTAGTTATTACAGCTACAATATCTGTATTGTTAACCAATGGCAACAATTTTAGTTGCATCGTGCCTGCCTCTGATGTTTGCAGAGCAATATAGTCAGCAGAAAAAGCCGTTCGCACCACAGGTTCATTGATTGCATTTAGAACAGTTACACTTGCACTATCGGGCGACTCAACAAGTGCCTTACGCAAATCGGCATTCAGACCCACAAGCATATTATCAGGCATATTGATTAGCAAAGACGATATATTAGACTGTGCATACGAAACGAGACATACAAAGTATGCCAGAAATATAGTGATTGATTTTTTCATTGTGTTCGAAGATTCTATTTTGTACCCAAATATAAGAAAAACATTCCTATAAAAATTAACACCAAATCAATGGCTTTCCCTTTTAAGTTTTTTTCATGGAAAAAGAATACACCTCCAATAAACGACACAATCACCGAGCTACGTCTAACCATCGATACGACCGAAATAAGGGCATCCGAATCAGTTAAGGCGTAGAAATAAACAAAATCGGCAATAGTAAGAAATAACGAGACAAAAAGGATACTCCATTTCCACGAAAAAGGAGTTGTTGTCTTGCGTCGGGGATACCACAGCAAGACCATAATTGCAGACATCAAAACACATTGATACAGATTGTACCAGAATTGTACTGCAGTAGAATTGAATCGTTGCATGAGGTATTTATCGTACAATCCACTCATTGCACCTAATACTGCGGCTATGAATATAAACAAGATCCACTTGTTATGCCTAAAATTGATTCCTTCTTTTTTACCACTGATCGACAGCAAAAAAAACGATACAATGGTAAGCAATACACCTACCCACTGGTACATATTGAGCCGTTCGCCAAAAATAAGTAATGCCCCTGCCAGTGTCATTACGGGACGTGTAGCGTTAATCGGTCCTGTAATAGTCAAAGGTAGATGCTTTGTTGCAAAATAGCCAAAAAGCCAAGACGAAAGCACGATGATGGATTTGAATACTATAAAAAAGTGCGTTTCTAAATCGAGAGAAGGTATAAAGAATATGGTATTTTGTATCGATGATGGTAATAACTGAGATACCAACAACAACGGCAACAACAATAAGGTACAAAAAAGGGTATTCAAAAACAATACAGGGATAACTGCATTGGTATGAACCGACATCTTTTTGCTAATATCATAACATCCCAAAAAGAATGCCGAAACAAATGCTAAAGTTAACCACATATTTTATTCGTTCCCTGTCTTCTTTAGTGTAACATACAGGTAACTATATCCTATAATACCTGCCAATAAAGAACTGCAAAGGATAATTATTTTGGCTGTATTGATAACTTGTATATCGTCAAAGGCCAGTAACGTTATAAAAATAGACATCGTAAAACCAATACCTCCCAAAAAACCTACACCTATTATATTACTCCAGCTGATGCCTTGTGGCAACTTACACAAGCCCAAACTAACCACCAAGAACGACACCAAAAATATGCCTAAAGGCTTACCCAACACCAAGCCTGATAAGATACCCAACGAAACGGGTTGGCTAAGAACTTCTGTAAAGTTTGACGAAAGTGTAACTGCGGTATTTGCCAATGCAAACAAGGGAAGAATAACAAACGATACTGGGATATGTAAACGGTGCATCAGATAAAAAGAGGGGCATCGTTGCCCATCTTCTTTAATAAAAGGAATGGCAAATGCCACTAAAACACCAGTAATAGTAGCATGTACACCTGACTTGAGCATGAAATACCACATTATAGCCCCCCCTATGAGGTAAGGCGTAACTGCATATATCTTAAAACGCCTCATCACGAGAAGACCTGCTAAAACAGCAAAAGCCAAGCCTAAATAAAAAAGAACCAAGCCTTTGGTATAGAAAAGTGCAATAACAACAATAGCCCCTAAGTCGTCCACAACTGCCAATGCCATTAAGAATATTTTGATAGAAAACGGCACACGCTTGCCCAACAATGACAAGATACCCAACGCAAAAGCAATATCGGTAGCCATCGGTATCCCTAAGCCAGACTGAGTGGGTAATCCTTTAT
>JBDLTH010000046.1:0-11475 GCA_039799165.1 Bacteroidota bacterium | reverse complement strand
TTATAACCCTTACAATAACAGTCGTATTAAAGAAGCAAATAGTATAATCCGATTTTTTAGAGCATTGGGCAAATTAAACGAAAAAGAAGCAAGTTTTTATAGCCAAGAGTTGCCCAAGGCTTTGCTTTTTCAAGATTCTCGATGCCAACAACTATTTTTGAATGCACTAGCAAAAAATTGCACGATTCAAGACATAATGGATCAAGTTCAAGCCTAAGGCTGGTGAGCATGCTGTTCAAGTTTGGTAAATGGCGAAATGTTAAAGTCCCGTTTTTTGTTGTATATTCGTAGACTAAACATAACCTTTTAACAATCAAAGTATGACAACTTCAAAATTACCATTTGGAAATGTAAGAATTATTGAAAAAAGCAACACACTAGCCGGACGGCTCGTTGGGCATTTGTTTGCCGATCAAGGAGCCGAAGTTTTTACGGCACATGCTACACAATTGGGGCAAGGCGTAGACGAGTATTTGGACAGAGGCAAAATAGTAGTTCCCCTTACCGCATTGCAAGACTTGTCTAGTGCAGATGTTATCATTGTAGACGGAACAGCACCTGTGCATCGTGAAAGCACACAAATTGTATTGAGAATTACAGCAGCATTGCCCGACGACCATGTTTATGGCAAATTGAGCGAAGATTGTAGCGAAGACTTATTGAATGCACTCGTAGGCTTCTTTACCGATATGGGCGTTTCGAGTCGTATATTAGGTCGTCCAGTTATTTATACACCACTGCCTTTATGCTCGGTCTATGCTGGTGTAAATGGAGCGATCTCGGTAGCAGCTGCCCTTATCGATCGCAGCCGAAATGGCTATGGACGTGAGCTGATTAGCTCTCGATTGGCAGGAGGCTTATCGGCTATTGGGGCTTTGTCGTTAACCTCTTCGGGTATTCCCGAACATTTGCAACCCACTACAATAGGAGGGCTTCCCGAGGGTTTGAGCAAGGACGATTTTTTGCAAATAGTAAAAGAAGCCAGCACATCTGCCGACAAGCAGTTGTGGCTCGAACAGCGTTTTGCTCCCTTTGCAGCCGTATACCATACCGCTGACAACAAGATGGTTTTGCCATTGGCAGAGCCTAACCGAAGGCTTACCCGCCGCCTTTTAGAACATTTCAATTTATTAGATAAAGTATTTGAAGCAGGCATGATCGATGAATCGTGCTACACCCTTACAGCAAAACAAACCGTTGGAATAAATTTAGCAGACTCAATGGCTCTTAACTTTGCCATGACAAGCAAGTTGGCTGATATGCTCGAAGAGGTTTTCAAGACCAAAACCGCAGCAGAATGGGAAAATGAACTGAATGCCGTTTCAATACCCTGTGTGGTAGTACGATCGTGGGAAGAGTGGAAAAACGATACCCATGCCCACGAGGCAGGTATTTTTGCTCAAGTCGAAGGGTGCAATAAACCCCAAATAGGTCGCATGGCATGGGTCGACAGTGCACAACCCTATTCGCCACTCAAGGCTGCCCAATGTATGGATAGTTTGCCACCACGCACCACCCAATTAGAGATACCTAAACAAGGCAGCAAAACCAATTTACCTTTGGAAGGTTATACCCTTGTCGATTTTACCAATGTGGTTGCTGGACCAAACTGTGCCAGAATGTTTGTAGAGCTGGGTGCAGCTGTGATCCGTATCGAACCAATGAACCCGCAACACTCCCCAACCATTATGTTAACGTGGTCGGGCGAATCAGCCGTCGGTAAAAAGAGCATCATCTTAGATACAAATACTGCCGAAGGGCATAAAATAATGCTAGATATTGTAGCCAAAGCAGACCTCATTGTAGCCAATAAACTGGATGCACAATTTGTTCGTTTGGGCTTGGATTTCGATTCACTCAAGAAGATCAACCCCCATGCGGTAGGTATTCAGGTAACCGCACACCGAGGCGAGAAAGTTGCAGCACGTCATAACTATCCTGGTTACGACCCAGCGCTGCAAGGAGCAACAGGCATTATGGAGCGTTTTGGTCCTAAAGGATGTCCCACCTACCATGGTGTAGCATCTTGTGTAGACTATTTGTGTGGCTATTTAGGAGCTTGGTCGGGATTGTGTGCATTGTTTGCAAGAGAGCAAAGAACCGATAAGGCAGGAGACTGGGCAGGATCGTCTTTGGCAGTAGCAGCCACACTAACTCAGCTCTTGTTTCAGCAAACACAAGAACCTGTGAGTGCAAGAGGTGCTTATGCCACAGGACGCAACGAGAACGAGCGTGTTTATAAACTTCAAGACGGTTGGATCTTTGTGCAAGGAACTAAGCCAATGGAAAGCGAGTTGTCGGGATTATCTGTACAACAAGCATTATCATTACTCAACCAGCAAGGTGTTTTGAGCGTGCCTGTGCAAACGTGCCAAGAACTAGCCAATCGCCACCGTGAAAATCCAACAACTACTGTTCGATTTCAGTTGAGAGAAAAAGACGGATGGAAAACCGAGTGTTTTGCTCCTACATGGTTTGCGTTTGATGGCAAAGCCAAAGACCGTCCGCAAGCAGCCTCTCGTATTGGATCCGATGCACTCCAAATACTCCAAGCAGTTGGTTATACCGCAGAAGACCACAAGCGTTTGACCGAAAACAATGTTGTAGGCGAAACCGAATGGGCAAACATAAAAGCGTAGAATATTTTTTATTGATAGATAAAGAGGCTTGATTTAATTAGATACCAAACACTAAACATCTATGCACACACCCATATCCATTTGTTGGTTAAGGCGCGACCTCAGGCTCAACGACAATGCAGCACTCTACCACGCCTTTCGTGGTGGCGTGCCTGTGTTGTGTGTATTTCTGTTCGACAAGGAGATACTCAACCGTTTCGAAGAAGGGAGCAATGCTCAAGTCGAGTTTATACACCATCAGTTGACGCAGTTGCAAGAGCAGTTAGCACCGCTAGGCAGTAGCATACAAATAGGGCATAGCACGCCCGAACTTTTTTTCGAAGCACTTACCCAGCAGTATGCTGTGCAAGCAGTGTACACCAACGAAGACTACGAGCTGTCGGCATGCCAGCGAGACCAACGTGTGAGCCAATTACTAGCCGCTAAAGGCATTGCTTTGCATAGCTACAAAGACCACGTGATAATGAGCAAAGACGAGGTACTGAAAGACGACAATACACCCTACACCGTATTTACGCCGTACAGTCGCAAGTGGAAACAACGGCTCACCCCCTATCATACCAAGGCGTACCCATGCAGTAGCTATTACGGCAACTTTTACCAACATCGCCAGACGTATATGCCCTCGTTGTCCGATTTGGGATTTTCGGCACGTGGTGTTCCCTTTCCACCAGCCGAAGTTAGCGATCAGTTGATTCGTGCGTATGGCACTACTCGTGATTATCCAGCACTAAATGGCACCTCCAATTTGGGCATCCACCTCCGTTTTGGCACTATCAGTATACGCCAATTGGTCAACCGAGCCTTGGAGCTGAGCGAAGTGTTTTTGAACGAGCTTATATGGCGCGAATTTTACCATGCCATTGCGTGGCATTTTCCGCATATATGCGAGGGAAAAGCCTTCAAACCTCAGTACGACAACATAGCGTGGCGAAACAACGAAGCCGAATTTGAGGCGTGGTGCAAGGGCAAAACAGGCTACCCCCTCGTAGATGCTGGCATGCACCAACTCAATGCCACGGGCATCATGCACAACCGTGTGCGGATGGTAACTGCCTCGTTTCTGATAAAGCACCTGTTGATAGATTGGCGATGGGGCGAGGCTTATTTTGCCAACAAGCTACTCGATTTTGACTTTGCCGCCAACAACGGCGGATGGCAATGGGCTGCCAGTAGCGGATGCGATGCCGTGCCGTATTTTAGGATATTCAACCCCCGTTTGCAAACCGAAAAGTTTGACAAACAGCTTGCCTACATCCATCAGTGGTTGCCTCATTTGCAAACATTCGACTACCCACCTCCTATTGTAGACCACGAGCTGGCACGCAAACGGGTGCTAGAGGCGTATGCCAAAGCATTGCAAGTGGAGGCGAAATAAAAGCCCGATGGTCTCAGTAACTGTTTAAATTTTCTAAAATCATGTTCTTGAAAAATATAGAGCCTGTTTAAATTTTGCTCGCTAAATAAATTATAGAGGTTTTTTACGGAAAATAGAATCACGTTTTTGCGATGATAGCAAGCTATCTGAGCAAAATAAGAGAGAATATTTTACAAAAAAGAGCATAATTTATAGCGAAATAGTATTTGAAGATATCGTTAATGAAATATTCTTGGAAAATTTAAACAGGCTCAAACAGTTACTCAAAAAAATACTAAATTTGTGCCTGTACACAAAACACATCGTGGTTCTATGAAAAAAGAAATATACAAACTACTGCCCCTCTTGTTGCTATTAGCCCTATCCTTAGTCAGCTTTGCACAGACAGGCTATACCAAAACCGAGGTAGACCTGCACATGCAACTGCAACAAAACCAACTGAATGTTTTGGCTAACGACCTAGCCGCTACTAGCCAGCAACTGGATAGAAGCATACAACAGCAAGACAAACTTATAGAACAAGAGCGGACTTCTATGTCTAATATTCTGATGGTAATCAGTGTAATTGTAACAGTAGTGAGTATTGGTGTTGTGATTTTGGGTTATTTGACGTATAAAAAAGCCAAGGAAACCGAAAAAGAACTGAAAAAACTAGAAACCCGTGCCGAACAGCAACTAGAAAAATTAAAAAGTAATGCCGAAAAGCAACTGGAACGAATAGAAAAGGATGCCCAATCGACAGTATCAAAAGCAATGTTTGATGTAGAAAAATCTGTACGTGATGTAGAAAAAGCAGAGAGCAGAATAGATGAGTTAGAAAAAAGAGCTGAAATAATTTTAGAGAATATAAAAGAACATCAAACTCAAGCAATATCTATACTTGAAAAAATGCAAACAGGCGAAGAGCTTGAACCACAGGAAAAGGTAGAAATAGCCGAACGAGTAGAAGACACCCGAAAAAATAAACCTGAGGCAGATTATACTGCTGAGGACTGGTTCTTTAAAGCATACAACGCAGAGCAGGATGGCGAGCTAGACGATGCTTGTTTTTATTACAAAAAGGCAATAGCATTAAGCTCCAGCAATGAATTTAAAGCGATGGCTTATAACAATTGGGGTGCTGCTTTGTTAGCTTTGGCAAAGCAAAAAGGTGATGAGGCTTTGTTTAATGGAGCAATTGAAAAATACGAAAAAGCGATTGATCTAAACCCTTCTGATGAAATCAAAGCTAGTGCTTACACCAATTGGGGTAGTGCTTTGTTGGCTTTGGCTAGGCTAAAAAGCGACGATGCTTTATTTCGAGATGCTTTTAACAAATACAAGGAAGCAATTAAGTTAAATCCTAAGGTTACTCAAATTTACTACAATTGCGGTAATGCTTTATCCGATCTGGCTAGGCAGAAAGGTGATGAGGTTTTATTTGAGCAAGCGATTGACAAATACAAGGAAGCAATCGGTTTAAAGCCCGAGGATGTTATGTCTTATAGTAATTGGGGTACTGCTTTGTTGGCTTTGGCTTTACAAAAAGGCGATGAGGCTTTGTTTCATGAAGCAATTGAAAAATACGAAAAAGTGATTGACCTAAACCCTTCTGATGAAATCAAAGCTAGTGCTTACACCAATTGGGGTATAGCTTTATCTGATTTGGCTAGGCAAAAACAGGATGAGGCTTTATTTGAGCAAGCAATTGAAAAATACGAAAAAGTGATTGACCTAAACCCTTCTGATGAAATCAAAGCTAGTGCTTACACCAATTGGGGTATAGCTTTATCTGATTTGGCTAGGCAAAAACAGGATGAAGCTTTATTTCGAGAGTCGATTGACAAGTACAAGGAAGCAATCCGTTTAAATCCCAAATATGCTGTCGCTTATGGTAATTGGGCTGTTGCTTTATCTGATCTGGCAGAGCAAAAAGGAGATAAGTCTTTATTGCGAGAATCGTTTGATAAATACAAACGAGCAATCCGTTTAAAAACGAAGGATGCTAACGCTTATAATAACTGGGGGAGTGCTTTGTTGGCTTTGGCAAGGCTAGAGGGCGATTACCCCAAACATAAAAAAGGGATAAAAGAAAAATTGGAAACTGCTTATAACTTAGGAGAGATGGAAGCAAGTTACAATTTGGCTTGCCTGTATGCGCTTTTGGGCGAGGTAGAAGATGCTTTTACTTGGTTTGAGTTGGCTTTGCAAAAAGGCAATACTACACGCCCCTATATAGAAGAAGATACCCTTTTAGATGGTATCAGGGGCGATGCCCGATTTACCCAGCTATTAAACAAATACCGACCACAGGGTACCAAATAAAAATAAAGCAGACTACAACAATAGTCTGCTTTATGGCTTTTTATAAAAGATACACCCTTCGTGGTTTATAGGGGTATTCTTAGTTTTTGTCCAGGTTGTATAACATCTGGGTTTTTGATTTGATCTTTGTTGGCTTCGTAAATTTTGTTCCAGGTCATCCCTGGATATTTACTCGCTATTTTGCTCAAGTTTTCGCCAGCCTTTACCTCGTATATTTCTTCGCCACCTGCAGCCACTTCAATGTTTAACACCAAGTCGCCAGCACGCATATCAGGATCTATTTGGTCGTAGATAGCCCACATAGCGTCTTTTACTGATGCTGATGCCGTTCCGTTAACATACAATATATTCTCTTGCTCTACAACCTTCAAACCGGTTACACCTGATGTTTGAGCGTGTTGTATCAACTTTGCATATTTTTCTTGTAAAGCCATTATTTAACTTTTAATTGATTGTTTACTTTTTTAGGTTTCGATTCGTTAGCAACTTGCATTACTTTTTTCAAATCTGCTTTTTTTACATCACCCGTCAATGTTACTTCGCCCGCTTTAACGGCTACTGTAATGCCGTTCAAGCCTGCAGCTGTGATCGCCGCATTGATAACTGTGCTTAACGAATCGTCTGGGCTGATTACAACAGGAGGAGGTGCAGGAAGTACCACTTCGATGTTGTTTGTTACCGATTTGATGTCTTTTACTGCTTTTAGAGCTTGTTCAGCAGCTACTTTAGCCTCTTCAGAGTCTACTGTTCCTGTAAGCGTAGCTACTCCACCTTTTACAGCCGAAGATACACCCGATACGTTAGCCGTAGTAAGTGCTGTCTCAGCCGATTTTTGAAGTTTTTCGTCGCTAGGCGAGCAAGAATAAAGAATAGCTCCTGTAAGCAATACACAAGCATAAGTTAATACCGTTTTTTTCATTTTTCTAATTGAGTTAGTTGTTATAAAATAATCTAGGCGTCTAAGGTATAAATTTGTTGGATAAATAATGTTAATATTAAGTTGATTTTTGAGGCATTAAGTTTTTTTTAAGAATTACGCATGCTCTATTTGCTCTCTTTACGCAAAAGAGCTGCTAAAATTCCAGCAGCTCTTTTTGTATGTATATTGCTCAAATCAGCTTATTTTTTGAATAGGCGTACAAGTTCACCTAACCACAACACAACCGAGGTTGCACCAATGATAATAAGCCAATCGGTAAGATGTAAAGGTACGGTACGAAATACATCGCCACCAAAGCTTACGATTAGTATTTGCCCTACGAGTATGATTCCTGCTACAGCTATAAAGCCTAAACTGTCTTTCATACCTGCAAAGGCAGACTTACCTGTCCCAAAGGCTTTGGCATTAAACATATTCCAAAATTGAAGGATAACGAATACGGTAAAGAAATAGGACAAGAAATATTTCGTTTTATCGCCTTCTACATAGCTAAAGAATGTGTCGATATGCTCGGGAGTATTGAAATAGAATAGCATCCCCATCAACAAGCCTACGAATAAGAGCCCTACGGTCAATATATTAGTACGCATCGAAGGGTTTATGATAAAGTCCGTATTCTTACGCGGTTTCTCGTCCATCACATTGGGGTTTGGAGGCAATGAAGCCAAAGCACCTGCAGCAAACGTATCCATAATAAGGTTTACCCAAAGCATTTGAGTTACAGTCAATGGCAATTCGTGTCCGAAGATCGAACCAAGGAATACCAACAAGAGGGCGGCAACATTGATCGTTAGCTGAAACAGGATGAAACGCTGTATGTTTTTGTATAGCGAGCGTCCCCACATAACGGCAGTTGCGATACTGCTAAACGAGTCGTCGAGCAACGTAATATCGCTGGCTTCTTTGGCAACGGATGTACCCGATCCCATCGACAGCCCCACATCGGCATAGTTTAGGGCAGGAGCATCGTTTGTTCCATCGCCTGTTACGGCTACAATTTCGCCCGATTGTTTCAATAGTTGCACGAGGCGTTGTTTATCAGTAGGACGTGCTCTACACATTATTTTTAGCGATTTTATTCTGCTCAACGCCTCTTGGTCTGATAGGGTTTCGAAGTCTACACCCGTAATAATTTGTTGATCCGAGTCTTCGCTATCTTTCCAGATACCTATTTGGCGACCTATTTCACGAGCCGTTCCGTAAGTGTCTCCTGTAACTATCTTGATACCAATACCTGCATTTACACAAGCACTCACGGCTGCGGGTACATCGGGGCGTACAGGGTCAGATATGGCAGTAATACCCATAAATATAAGATCGTTGGGTATTGATTTGATCGAGAATGTTTCGTCTACCACCTTGTATGCAAAACCGAGTGTACGCATGGCTTGGTTTTGATATTTCAACAATTGCTTTTCGATGCTTTCTTTAAACTCGCTCAAAGGCTTCTCGCCAGTTGGTATTTCTATTGTATCACATTTACCCATTATTATTTCTGGAGCTCCTTTTATGTACAATATCCTTTTGTTTAGGCTAGGCGAGTTTACGATTGTAGCCATATACTTACGTTCGGTAGAGAAAGGTAGTTGATCTATAATCTCCGTTTTCTCACGAATATCTAAGTAGTTTACGTTTTTGCTATGCAACCACAGTAGCAAAGCCCCTTCGGTGGGGTTGCCTAAGGCTTTGGCTTTTAGCGTATCTGTGTAGTCAAGAAATGCTGTTGAGTTGACTGATATATTTTCGATAACCAGTTTTCCAGCATCGTCTATTCCCACTTTTTGTTTAGTCAAACCATAAAAGTTGGTTTCGGCTACTTGCATTTGGTTTTGAGTCAGTGTACCAGTTTTGTCGGTACATATTACCGTTGTAGCTCCCATCGTTTCGCAAGCGTGCATTTTGCGTACAAGGTTGTTTGCTTTTAGCATACGACGCATGCTAAGGGCTAAACTCAAGGTTACGCTCATAGGCAAGCCTTCGGGTACAGCTACCACTACCAAGGTAACGGCTACCATAAAGTATTGGAGTATATGCCCTGCTGTTTCGAGCGATACCCACGAGGTGGGCTCTAGCGGATTTACACCAAAAGCAAATCCTACACCAACCAGTGCAGCAGAGGTGAGTATACCTATTCCCATCCATTTTAGCCAACCTCCGTTTTCTACGGCGGCGGGTAGCTCTTTCTCTTTGCCCATCAGTTCAAAGGCATCGTATATAATAGGTATCCATACCTTTATAAGGGCTACGATTGCCCCAATGATTATTGCCCCTACAAGACCAAGTTGTCCGAGCGAATAGTCATTGACACCAAAAAATATATCTTTAATAAATAATACATTGAATGTGAGAGCCGCTAATAACATACCCACTACACCAATAAATTTAGCGAGTGAGTCTAATTGCCTGTTTAGGGGCGTTTCGCCCTCCACCATTTCGGTTGCTTTTTCGGCTACTTGCCCAAACTCGGTTGCATCACCTACTTTGGTAACACGCATCGTTCCGTGTCCGTTTATAACTTTCGAGCTACGCAAGGCCCAGTTGGACGGATAGGTTACACCCTCTTCAAAGTGGTCGGGATTGGTTGTTTTGTCGATACTAAGCTCACCTGTCAATGACGATTCGTCCATTTGTAGCGTTACCGCTTCTAGCAATTCTCCATCAGCAGGCACTTCATTACCTATTTCTAGTAGCACAATGTCGCCTACCACTATTTCACGTTTAGGTACTTGTTTGATGTGGTTGTTTCGAATAACCATCACCAAGTCGTCATCGTTAACCTGATTTAGTATATCAAATTTTTTATTTGCATCCATCTCAAACCAGAAGGCTACGCCTGTGGCCAGAAATATGGCACAAAATACACCTATCGTCTCTTCGTAGTGTGCACCTTTGCCTGTAACATGATTTACTATTGCTATACCTAATGATATAAACGCTGCGATGAGAAGAATCCGAATGATGGGGTCTTCAAACTTTTCTAAAAAGAGTTTCCACAACGGATCTTTTTTTGGGGGAGTTAAAATGTTTTCTCCATGCTTGCCACGGCTCTCCAGTACTTGAGCTTCGGTGAGACCGCTGTGATGGTGTTTTTGTTCCATAATTTATAGTGTAGTATTTTATTTAATTGTATTGATTTTTTAGTCGATGTTACAACTTACCCTCTTTTGTTGCAGTATCTTTACCTTTAGCCAAACTTGTAAGTGAATCGGATGGGGTATATTTTGAAACTTCAACAGTAGCTATTCCTTGATTGATAATGCCTAATTGACGAGCTGCAATGAGCGAAAGGTCTATAATACGACCTTTTTTGAAAGCACCACGATCAATAACCTCTACCACCACCTCTTTCTTGTTTAAAGGGTTTCGAACCTTTAGCTTTGTGCCAAATGGGAACGAATTACTTGCACACACGAAGGTATTACTTTTATAGATAACACCGCTTGCGGTTTTTCGATTATTGAATTTTTTTGCATAAAATGATGCCTCACCTTTTTGTATAACTTCTTTTTCTTGGGCATGAGCTATTATGCAGATAAAGAAAAGGAGGCTTACACTCACAATAGATTTCATCTTTACTTAGATCTATTTTATTTTCGCAAAGATAAATTAAATAGCTTATTTATCAAGTTAAATGTGAGCGATTTGTTTCGTTAAACATACTTCGTGGCTATAAAATGCAATATGGCGTGTTTTTAAATAATAAAAATTAAGTGTATTTTTTTGTTTATCCACAAATAACTGTATTTTTGTGTTGATTTAATTGTTTTATGACAGAAAGGCAAGAAAAGTTACTTGATGAACTTGACTTCAGAATGCGTCAATTGATGTATTTGTATGATTCTTTGAAAGAAGAAAATGTGGAATTGAAGAATCAGATTGTAACTAAAGACGAAGAGCTAACAGCTCTAAATACCGAATTAGAACAATTAAAGTCTAAATACGACAACCTGAGGTTTGTCAAAACATTGGCAGGAGTGGAGGCCGAAGGTGTAGCGAAAACAAAAAGAAGGTTGTCAAAATTAGTGCAAGATGTAGAAAAATGTATATCCTTGTTGAAAAAGTAAAATAATACAAAGCAATGGATGATCATTTTATTATAACATTACGTGTTCTGGATCGAGTTTACCGTTTAAGAATCAAGCGGAAAGATGAACAGAAATACAGAGATGCGGTAGTAGCAATAGAGAAGAAGACAACGCAATATAGAAACTATT
>JBDLTH010000045.1:0-15142 GCA_039799165.1 Bacteroidota bacterium | reverse complement strand
AGAACAATATTAAATCGTTTTGACACCACTGTTTCTAGTTGGAAAAGCTTCAATTATATTGCATTTATGGTGATTTTACTCAAAAAAGTTAAACAAAACAAAAAGTCAAGATGACTTCATTTACTACAAACGTTAGAAGTGTCTTCTCTCGAAAAATCATTTGAATTTTACAAGAAAATTTTAAAACATTATGAATCAACTAGGTGAATTTTTTTTAGATTTGCAAGGGGATGGTTTTTTTGAGGAAAATTCTAAACTATCGTTACTTGATATACCCACAAAAAAAGATTTACTGAAAGGTAATATTCCACATCCAGCTAATGATCAATTATTATTATTTGGTGCTGCTGAGTATGCCGATATTCCGATTGAAACCCATTTTGATGTCATTATACCTTATCGTAAAATGGAAGAGTATGTGTATGCAAGATCTATATTGATATATATAACAGTAAATCCAAGTTATGAGATAAATTTTTTACCAAAAGGCTATTCTGTAATATGTTTACTGGAATTTACAGAAGGGAAGCCTGATATTTTGAATAAGTTAGCTATTTATGGGGACAAAAAAGATTACTATACTCATGATATATTAATATTGACTCAGAAGTTGATATTAGAGGAGATACTTATAAGAATGAAAAAATACAAATGAAGCTTTCCTGTCTGTGTGTTTGTAAGAGTATAAGTCCCTAGCCCGACTATAAACAAAAGCTAAAATAAACACAGAAGAATTTAATTTATATAAATGAAGAAATTATTTTTTATCGTATGCACCCTATTGTTTCTTGGTTGCCATACCGAACAAACCATCCCTGTAGAAATAGCGGTTGTGTTGCACACCAAAGACGACCATACATCACCTATCGTTGTAACGATCGAAAACAAGACACGCAATGCAGAGGAGTTTTTGTGGACATTTGAAGGAGGTGAACCTGCAACATCATCGCTGAAAAATCCAGGATCAGTAACCTTTACTACCCCTGGTAACCATAAGATTACCTTGCAGGCTTCGAATGCGGGCGATCAAGCCTCCAAGGAGTATACCGTACACGTAGATAGTGTGGTGGTAGCCCAATTTGATGTACAGGTTGATGTAAATAATTACGCACCTGCCCGTTATGTCATAAACAATCAGTCGGTAGGAGGAATGTCCTACCAATGGTTATTCGAGGGTGGAGAGCCAGCCTCATTCCAAGGTAGTCAACCACCTCAAGTAGTGTATCCAAGAGAAGGAAAATATACCATTGTACTAGTTGTGGATAATGGTACAGCCTTGTTTACCAAAAGCAAAGACATTGAAGTGCGAGCAGCTTTAGGTGCCACCTTCAATACCATACCCTCATTCGAAGACATCGATGATATGGAAGCACCACTTCGAGCCACCTTCAGCACCCAACTTAGCGGAGTAGAACATTTGATGTGGGAGTGCCAAGGGGCTACTATTACCAATCCTACCGACGCAAATGCTAGTATTTATTTTGCTTCAGCAGGAATATATACTGTGTATTTAAACGTATGGAACGGAAAAGAATCTAAAAAAGTGTCGCAAGTAATAACTGTCAAAGCCAATACGAATTTACGTACACACAAAGATGTGAAATTGGGTATCAATACAGCACAAGAAAGTATTGGAGCTTTTTATTCAACCAAGTTGCGGCAAGTGATAAAAACATCAATGTTGAGCCAAGCCAATGGAGAGCTTATCGATATAGCCTTTTTGGGTATGAATGCTGAGTTTACATACAACCGTTTCGTGTCGCCCAACAAGCTTTCAGCAACACCATTAAGCGATATACCCAGTGCCAAACCAAGCATTTTTGTCAATAATCTGACAACTGAAAATATTGCATTTTCATCAGAGCAGTTTGAGGCTATGACCACCGATGCCGATCTCAAGAACAGGTTGTTAGGAGTAGGAAGTAGCGACGATGTATACTTCACAGGATCAATATTACCCCATATCGTATTGTTTGAGACAGCTGATGCACGTAAAGGGGCAATCCGAGTAAACAAAATTGTAAAAGGAGGCAAAGAAAATTCGTACATAGTAGTAGATATAAAAATACAAAAGAATGATTAAACAAGCACTGACCATCGTATTTTTGATAGTCGGCATCACACATTCAGTAGCCCAAAGTTTTAGGTTAGAAGATATAAAGGATGTTTTTGGAAAAGGAAAACCACTCAAAATGAGTGGAGGAGTCTCCGCAAACTCAGTACTCAATGCAGGCAATGGATTTTCAGGACGAGACCCTTTTATCTATTACCTCAATGGTAATGTAAACGTTAATATTTACGGACAAGTCAATCTTCCATTCTCGTTCAATTTAACCAATTCGGGTACAAGTTATAAGTTGCCTTCTAGTCCCAACCGATTGAGTATTCACCCTTCCTATAAGTGGGCTACCGCACACATAGGAGACGTATCTATGACATTCTCGCCATACACCCTTAGTGGGCATATGTTTACAGGCATCGGCGTAGAGTTAGCCCCCGATGGATGGGAGTTTAGTGCCATGTATGGACGACTGCAAAAAGCAGTAGAATACGATAGCATCCGCCCCTCTTTTTCACCTACTTACAAACGGATGGGATACGGATTCAAAGCAGGTAGAATAAGCCAAAAATATCAAGTAACATTCAATGTATTTGCAGCAAAAGATCAATTGACATCGCTTCCCGTAGCCCCCGATAGTTTAGGAGTTATGCCCTTACAAAATCTAGCAGGAAGCATTTCGTTTGTTTACAAACCTGTTCAGTTTATAGAATTGGCTGGAGAATATGGTTTGAGTTTGATGACCAACGATACACGTATGCCCGACGATGGGCGAGATGGCATATTAGGTCTGTGGACAGGTAGTAATATGTCATCGTCCTATTACAATGCCTTGAAACTACAAGCTAATTATGTATCAGAAGCTAGTCGTTTTGGGATAGCTTACGAGCGTATCGACCCCGATTATAAAACACTAGGAGCCTATTATTTTACCAATGATTTAGAAAATATAACAGTCAACGGATACCAATCGTTATTGCAGAATAAGTTGAACGTAAGTCTAAGCTTGGGATATGAGCGGGACAACCTATCGAAGAGCAAAGCCAGCCAAACATCTCGCATGATTGGGTCACTGAACATAGTGGGAACATTGAGCGAGCGAGTTGTAGCCAATCTATCTTATTCCAATTTTCAGACATATACCAATGTACGTTCTGATTTTGAATTGATTAATCAAGAAATAACGTTAGATAAACTCGATACACTCAATTATGTGCAGCTGAGCCAGTCAGCCAATCTAAACTTGAATATTGCGACAAAAAAATCGACAGCCGAAGTGCATAATCTGAACATAAATCTTTCCTATCAGGATGCAGCCAATAAGCAAGGTGGCATATATCACCCAGGAAGCATAACCGAGATGATCAATGCATCATCGTCTTACACACTCAGTTTTTTGAAAACAGGATTGTCTGTAAATGGAGCATTGAATATGAATAATACACGCGTTCGTAACGGAAATGTATTTACATGGGGGCCAACCATAGGAGCTTCGTCTCAATTATTGAAGAAGAAAGTGAATGTATCTAGCTCGGCATCGTATAATACGTCGACACTCGAAAACGTCAAACAATCCGATGTCTTTATGGTGCGTCTCAATACTTCGTACAACCCTTTAAAACGTCATAATATAACACTTGCTTATAGTTTTCAATGGCGATCGGCACTAGACAGACCCAGTACCAACAATTCGCTTATAACCGCTGGATATGCTTATAGCTTTTAGTATTTTATGATAAGAGATTTTCTTTATTGTAACAGAAATTGTAAATTTGTTTATTAACAACGTTCAACGCTTAGCCTAAACGAATAAAGTAATGAAGATAAAAGAAATTCTGTCTACACTCGAGCAATTAGCACCATTAGCATTACAAGAAAGTTATGATAATTGTGGCATACAAGTAGGCGATGCCAATCAAGAACTAAAATCGGTACTACTATGTATCGATGTTACCGAAGAGGTGATGGACGAAGCCTTGCGATTAGGGTGTAACCTAATTATAGCACATCACCCCTTGGCATTCAAAAAATTTAAATCGCTTACAGGGCGTACCTATGTAGAGCGTTGTATGATCAAGGCTTGCAAACACGATGTGGTGGTATACGCCGCTCACACTAATTTGGATAATGCAGTAGGCGGAGTCAATTATCAATTGGCAAAGATGCTCAATTTGCAACAAGTACGTATTCTAACCCCTCAAGAAAAAGCCTTGGTAAAGTTGGTAACTTTTGTCCCCATAGCACATGCCGATAGTGTTCGTTCCGTATTATTCAATGCAGGAGCAGGACATATCGGAAATTACGATGCGTGCAGTTTCAATATTGCCGGTGAAGGTACATTCAGAGCCGGAGCAGATACCAATCCATTTGTAGGCGAGAAAGAGCAATTACACATTGAGTCTGAAATTCGGATCGAATTAGTTTTGCCAGCCTATAAGCAAAAAGATGTATTGAGAGCTTTGTTGGCAATACATCCTTACGAAGAACCTGCATACGATTTTTATATATTGAGCAATACATGGTCGCAGGCAGGTAGTGGAATTGTAGGTACCTTGCCCCAACCAATGGAAGAAGAAGATTTCTTGTATCACCTCAAAGATACGTTGCACTTGTCTAGCATACAACACTCTCGATACCGAGGCTCAAAAATAACAGATGTAGCTTTGTGTGGAGGGAGTGGTGCATTTCTTATTCCGCATGCAATAGCTTATGGTGCAGATGTTTTTGTTACTGGCGAAGCTCGATACAATGATTTTTACGATGTCGAAGATAAAATACTATTGGCAACAGTAGGGCATTACGAATCAGAGATATGCACCAAAGATATTTTCTTTGATCTGTTGTCTCAAAAACACCCCGAAGTTGAGCTCAACAAGTCTCAATTCGATCACAATCCAGTAAAATATCTGTAATCGAAGTTGGATAGAAGACCCAAAAGATATTGAAACATCAATAAAAAAGAGTACTTTTGCACACAGAAACTAGTTCTGTAGTAATTGGTCTCGTTTGTATCGAAGCAGCGACATACTCCTGCCTACGTACGATGATGTAGTAAATAAACAAGCTTTACGAGCTGTTTGTCTACTGCATTTTTTTATGATTGAAATCTAAAAATTAAAGCGATATGGCAAAAAAAGTGGTAGAAAAAGAAATTACAGTAGAGGATAAGTTGAAAACACTTTATGATCTGCAAACCAAGTTATCAGAAGTAGATAAAATCAAAATTCTTCGTGGCGAACTGCCACTTGAAGTAGCCGATCTTGACGATGAGATCATAGGACTTAAAACTCGTATCGGAAAATACGAGGCTGATTTGAAAGAGTCGGAAGGTGTAGCGACAGAGCAAAAGCAGAAAATACAAGATTGTACATTGAAGATTGAGAAATATAAAGAGCAATTGGATAATGTACGCAACAACCGTGAGTACGATCATTTGAGCAAAGAAATAGAATTTGAAACGCTCGAAATAGAGTTGTCTGAAAAACGCATTCGTGAGTTTACGCAGAACATTAAAACAATGAAAGAGCAAATCGAAAAAAGCAAAGAGTTCTTAGTTGGGCGTACAGCCGATTTGACACAGAAAAAAGACGAGTTAGACGAAATTGTGGCTGAAACAAAACAGCAAGAAGAACAACTCAGAGAAGACATTAAGGGGGTTGAAGGCGAGGTTGACGCACGTTTGCTTCAAGCGTTTAAACGTATCCGCAAAAGTGCACGCAATGGCTTGGCTATTGTACCCATCGAGCGTGGAGCCTGTGGTGGTTGTTTCAATAAAATACCACCTCAAAAACAAATGGATATTAAGATGGGTAAAAAAATCATTGTATGCGAATATTGCGGACGTATTATGGTTGACCCCGAGATGGTTGGCGTAGAAGATTAATTCTAAGCACATTCGTTTTAATATAAGATAAAGCCTATTGGGATGTACCAGTAGGCTTTGTCTGTTTTATAGAAATTTCTTCGGCAACCAATACAATCAGTACATCATTCCCTCAAAAATAAGCTTTGGTATCTCATCAAACTGCTCGCAAAGAGTGTGCCACCTCCTAAAACTAAAAAAATAATTTTACCTTTGACTAAAAAAACGATATCAGTATATGTTTTCAGTCAAGAAAAATGTCTTACAGTTAGTTGCCCTTCTGAAATCGTATGGTATAAAACAGATTGTAGTTTCGCCAGGCTCTCGTAACGCACCCCTATTGCATACATTGTCGCAAGATCAGTTTTTCGAATGCCATGTAATTGTAGACGAACGCAATGCTGCATTTTATGCTTTAGGTATCGCTCAGCGTTTGCAACAGCCTGTGGCTGTGTGCTGTACATCAGGTACAGCACTGCTCAATTACGCACCTGCAGTAGCAGAGGCATTCTATCAGCAAGTGCCACTTGTGGTACTATCAGCAGACCTTCCTGCTGAGTGGATTGGGCAGATGGATGGGCAGACTTTACCACAGGCAAATGCCTTGGGGTCGTTGGTGAAAAAGGCGGTACACCTACCCGAGGTAAAGACCAGTTCGGACGAATGGTATTGTAACCGTCTATGTAATGAGGCTCTTATAGCCTGTACAAACGATGGTGGAGGACCTGTGCATATCAATGTTGTTCTTTCCGAACCACTATTCGATTATTCAGAAAAAGAATTACCCCAAGTTAGGCGGATTAATGTTATTCATAATAAAAAACAAATAGACGTACTACCTTTTGCTGCAAAGTGGAAAGAGTTACCCAAGCGTATTATTATTGTAGGTCAGCAGATTGATACAACAAAACTAGTACCTGTACTTGAGCAACTCGCTCAAAGCAATAGCTGTATCATATTTGCAGAGCATGTATCAAACTGTTGGTCATCTTCTTTTATATCGAATTTCGATGCCATACTAGCGTCAATCACCGAAGACCAGCAGCCTACATACACGCCTGATCTTGTAGTAACCATCGGTGGGCATATTGTATCTAAACGGTTAAAGCAGTTTTTACGTCAGCATAAACCTCTCAATCATTGGCATGTTTCCCCTTCATCAGAGGTTGTAGATTTATTTCAATCGTTGACAGATCTCATCGAAAGTTCGGGCGAAGATTTTTTAACCAGCCTATGCCTCGAAGTGCAAAGGGAAGAACAAAACCCGTTTGTAGCTATATGGAAACAACATGCAATAAAAATAGCAGAACCCAGCCTCGATATACCTTTCTCGGATATGGTAGTTGCAGGGCGATTTATAAAAGCACTGTCTCAACACACGCATGTGCATATTGCCAATAGTTCTGCCGTACGCAATGCACAGTTGTTTTTACCTAAAGCTCCCATACGTATATACTGTAACAGAGGCACAAACGGTATAGAAGGGTCAGTAGCTTGCACCCTCGGATTGGCATCGGTGAGTAAAAGCACGGTTTACCTATTGGTGGGAGATCTCAGTTTCTCGTATGGCTTAAGTGCTTTATGGAATCTACAGAACACGAACAATATACGTATATTATTGATAAATAATCGAGGTGGTGGTATTTTTCATCTCTTGCCATCACTTAATAGTTCGGCATCGCTTCGTAAATATGTTGCAGCAGAACACACTACGTCTACCAAGCATTGGGCATTGGCGGCAGGGCTTAATTACCTGTCAGCATTAGACAACGAAACGTTTGACAAACAGCTCGATCAATTCTTCGATCCGCAAACACAAGGTTCTGTGTTACTCGAGGTATTTACCGACATTGATGTAAGTAGGCGTGTTTCTGAAAAATACTATCATCAGTTGAAACTCGAAAATAATAGAACAATATAACACATACTGCAAATACGTATTGTAAATAATAAAATCCGAAAAAAGTTATTTTTCTTCAAGCTTAGGTATACGTTTAACATCTGGCAAATGGTTAAACGTATACCTAAACTCCATATGGTTTTATATAAATACCTTATGTGTAAGGGTGTGTGTTAAATAACTCACTTTTCTATCGAAAAAGTGAAAAGATATATTTAACTTAGCCATTCAGTTTAAGAGAGACAAGAATGTAGTGAGAAGACCAAGTTTGAACAACAATAATATATAGTTCAAGGTCAAGTCTAATATTAGAAGTACATGAGTTTTAGGATGTGTTTGTTGTAAATAATAGTTTTAGGCTATTTCTTTTGCATACGTCTAATGAAAATAGCAATAAGCCTATACCCGTTTTTAATAAGTCAACTTTACATATTCTAGATATACTATGAATCTACAGACTCAGCATATATTTGAAGTTGAGAGGAACAGATGCCCCCTTCCAGATATATACAAAAGGACTTCAAACACAAAACTGAAATGTGCATAAAATTTTAATGACATATAATATACCTTAGGATGAATCTAAATTCAGTAAAAGTTACCATAAATATAGCAGGTCGTATTGTTTTGTATTCAAAAATGACACTCACCCAAAAGATGAATGCTCACCACCGTTTAGAAGTAGTGGTCGATCATGATGCTTTTGGAGATAAAGCATGGATGCAAGATCCTGTGAAGATTATCAAACTTATAGGCGAAAGTATATCTGTAATAATGAAGCACACACTAACGGGTGAAACCAATGTCTTCAATGGACTAGTGAGTAATGTTTCTCTTACCGGATACCATGGGTTAAACAATCATATTGTGATAGAAGGAATATCAGAAACGGTTAAACTTGCTGGAAAGCCCAATATGGATTCGTTTGTGCATAAAACTTTGGAGCAAATTGTAAACGAGTCAGTACAAAATTCGGGCAATGGAGCATTGGTTACAGCTAAACCAGAATACGTTCAGCCAATTGATTTTCAGATGCAATACAACGAGAGCTGTTTTGATTTTCTCAATAGAATGAGCTACTTGTATGGGGAGTGCTTTTACAGTAAAGATGGTTCTGATGTGTTTTTCGGAAAGCCGACATTAGATGATCCTGTGGACATCAAGTATGATATAGACATGACCGATTTTAGTTTAAGAGCAAGTTTATTACCCCCTCGATTTCAGCATTACAATTACCTCGAAGCCTATCACGAGGAAAAAATAAAATCGACCCGAAAGTCTGTACCCGAAGCTGCGGGTTACCTGCAACCAGCATTAAAAAAATCGGAAGGTATTTATACCTCTGAGGTTAGTACCCCTTTGGAAGGCTTGGTGCATGATCCAGACTCATTACTCAGAATGGTCGATATTGAGCGAACCAGAACGGTAGCTGACATGTTGGTTCTGAGTGGTTCTACTCATACCTGCAAAATCGGATTGGGCAGGGTAATAACGGTGAGCTTCCCTGGTAACGCCCAAATAAGCACTTCGCCTGGGGCTTTTGTGTTAACTCAGGTTATACATACCGTGAGCCAAGAAGGGCATTATACCAACACCTTCTCGGGCGTACGTGCAGCACTCGGTTATATCCCCATAGCCGCCGTAGCGTTGCCAATTCCTGCACCCCAACGAGCCACAGTGCTAAGTAATGCAGACCCTCTAGGTAAAGGACGGATACAGGTTCAGTTTCAATGGCAGAAGTATGTGAGTAAACAGACCAATTGGATTAGAGTACAATCTCCTGATGCTGGAGGAACAGCAAATGTACTTAAAAATCGAGGCTTTGTATTTATACCAGAAGAGGGTGATGAGGTGATGGTTTTATTCGAAAATAATGATCCAGCAAGACCTTACTGTACGGGTAGCTTGTTCTCGGTAGATACAGCCCAAGGCGGATTTGTAAATAACCACCTCAAAACAATAAAGACCCGAAGCGGACACACCATTGCACTTGATGATGCCGAAGAGTCGTTGAGTGTTACCATCAAAGATCGAAAAAACAACCTCATTCATATCGATTCGGCAAGCAATGACATAACAATAACAGCCAATAGGCACATTACCATCAATGCTACAGAAACGATGACTTTTAATGCTAAAAACATCAATATAAATGCAACTGAAAATGTAGAAATAAATGCCACAAACATCAAGGAAAATGCAAGTCAAAACATTGCTTTATCTACAGAACATATGACAACGACAGCCAACAGCGATTATTCTTTATACTCTGAGTCGATCAAAGAGGTAGGCGATGTTGTTGAAATACACAGTCAGAAAGAGAACATGACCTTGTACTCTAAAAAGAATGTTGAAACGAAAAGTGGTTCAAAGAAAATTCGATTATCATAGATTATGCAAGAACATAGCATCGAAAGATTAGTCTTTCCTAAGTCAAAAATGTCTCGCGAATATGGTTCTAACATATACATCACAAAGGGCGATAAGACCAGTCGTATACAGTTCAGAACGAGTGTTGTTTATGCTGGCGTATTTATGCAAAAATACCATATACTTCATTTGTATAAACATCATATATATATCAATGGTACAGCTGCCGACGATCATTCATACCGCCTAGCACAAGAATGCAATAAAGTATTTTATCCACTGATCATTTTTTGTACCTCCGAAGGAAATCTGATTGGATTGAGGAATGATACGGTACGAGAAAATTGGAAAAAATCGAAACCTGCCATCCAAAGGGAGTTTATTGGCAAATCGGCAGAAGATTATATAAGAGAAACCGAAAAAAATCTGAATGACGATCTGAAAATACTCAACTTACTCAACAAAGATTTATTTTTCCAAACCTTCTTTTCTTTAAAATATCGATGCTCTACGAGCATCGAAGTACCAATAGAAAATAAATTTCCTTTGGTGGCATTCAAAAACTCATTAGAGGCAAAAGGCATTCAAAAAGTGGTTCAAGAACGAGGCGAAGCCAATGTTATATTCGAAGGTGAATTTACGGATGAGCAACTTTTTAATTATGGAGAAATAAAAGGCACAGATGATTATCATGTTGGAAAGATAAAAGGAAATATTCATATTGATTATGGACTGGATCAACATTGTCGAATAGACTCAATCAAAGCAAACTTTTTATTGAAAAAAGAAAATGGAGAATACTTGTCCGATACAAGGATGGAGAGCTACTACTTAAGCGAATATCCCCTAACTTCTGTCAACGACGAAGATACCATACAACTGGGTAAGGAGATGGAAAAAGAACTAAATAGTGAGAATGAAAAATCTCTTTGGAAACGTTTTCAAGACTATATAATCCCTTAAATTATGAGCGAAAAACATATTTTAGTGCAGAACGGATTAGTATATTGCAGTCAGTCCGTTGGCAACAACTCACCAGCTACGGGAATACCGATAAACGTAACATCGCAAACGCTGGTAGATGCCAACGGAGGCAAACTGGTAGCTACAGAAAAAGACGATGCTGTAGCTAATATGAATTTTGGGCTATGTAACGATCCCAAGTACAAAACCCCTCCACCTTGCATGGCAAAAGTGGTTTGGAGTAAAATGTACGAAGCTGCCCAGATCGAAGAAATGGAACTACACATACTCACCGAAGAGTCGGAGGCGATATGTAATGTATGCTCTGTTCCAGGTAAAATTAAAATTGCATACCACGGACAACAAGCCACCGTAGTACCCGAAACCATGACAGAGGCTCAACCCGAAATTATGGAGCAAATTAACCCTTTGTCTGAGCCTATTATTACAAAAAGAGAAGAAATTATGGTTAGATCAATAGATAACGATTTTGGGACTGTATCTTCAGCACAAATTAAAAATTCTGAAATTCGCTAGTGTATGATTAATAAAAAACCACAAATACGATTAGAACCCAATGACTCCAATACTGTAAAAATAAAAACCTCCGAAACCTCCGTTGTACTCTATTTGTCCTTATTAGGTACACCTTATAAGGCAGTAATTTGGAGTATAAGCTGCGGGTTTTCGAAGAAAACCTACATCGGAGGCGAAACCGTAATCGTAAATATCCCAAGTAGCCTATGTGGCAATCAGGTATTGGTAAAAGCAGTCTATAGAGGCGATGCTAAAGAAAAAAAACACCCATTTCAGAAAGTAAGTATGATGCCCGAATATACAGTTTTTCAATCCAGCCCTTTTCTTAAAGAAAACACCTTGGAACGAACCATATATATTGAGCAAGAGACTTCTATAAAATCGATATTCTGGAAAGATGCCAATGGAATCATTCTAGGTGATATTCTGCATCGCTTACTTCTCAGACGAGTGCGTATTGTGGTGTCTGCTACCGGTTTTAATAACAAGACTATATTCTATGCCTTTAAGGTTAACGAGAAGCAGTTGTCTTCCACATACACTACGATTGTGAGCGACGATAGTGTTGTGTTTTCGGCTAATATTCCTGATGAATACCTTGAAGATGATAAAAAAAACATAAAAATAGAATTGGTTATAACTAGAGACAATGAAGAAGAAGTTATTACCCAGTTTAGAAAATACAGACAATACTTAGTCAAAGAAATCGCATTTAACGATTATTTGTGGTCCTTTACAACAACAGATGCCTATGCAGAGATTGAGCCAGTTGTTGTATATGGTATACAGGTCAACGATAACAATTTTATGCCTTGTAAGTTTACAGAAGTAAAACTTACAACAATATCTGATAAGCCTTCCATTTTGAATGAGTTGTTTCAAGAAATGAAAAATAGGATCGGCGAGCAATTCGAAATAGAAAGTCTCATCGACCCCCCAAAAAAGGAGGAATATGAAAATAGTGTAGTTGTATTTGATGAACTTTATTCGAAAGCAACACGAGACAAGACCCCAGTTGTGTATCCGATAGTGGCAGGTAGTGAAGAAGTAGACCTTGTGTTGTCAGTTAAAAATTTTGATTTGGATAAGTGCAAAATACATAAATATGAGCTTAGCTCTAATCGAGAGCAAATAGAGTTGAAGAACACATCAGGCAAAAATTATGAATACCGCCATTCAGTATACTATCCTTATGTAGAAATATTCAACCCTTTCGTGTATTTTTGGCCTACATTCGCCCCCATTAAAAAACAGTTGGTCATGCACTCGTGCCGACATTTCAATGTACGAGTTGACGAGCTGATATATCCCGACATCAAGTGGTCGTTGGGATTTCACATAACGGGCAAAGTAAATGAAAAAACAAGAAAAATAGAACTAGACTGTGGTTTTAGTTTTGCTGCCGCATGGGATAACGATAGCCAAAGTTTTTCTTTTTCCGTAAAGTATCCCTTCAATAATGCAAAAGAACAAATGCTCGAAACTATAAAGCTAAGAGCAGCAATACAAATTAGAGAACAGGCTGTTGATTTTTTGGACTCTTTTACTGATGGAGGTGCTGGATACCTTATAACAGCGTTGACTAATTTATGGCGTTTTTTTGGTAGTTTTTTAGAATCTCAATTCTATATGGAAGAGTATTATCGAAAGAAACAAGGGTTTCTAGACTTACTTGCCAGTCGAAAAACAGTCGATATTGGGCCCATGTTTCCCAAATTCTCTTTTGGAGCATCTTGGGCGGCAACAACCCATCAGCGTCAGATTGGGCTAAACCTAGCAGCTGCCATGAAAGGCGTATTGGCAGGTATTAAAGGTACTGTCGATTTGTATGCTTGTGCAGGTAAAATACCTCAGATAAAGGCTTTTATAGAAGGTACACGCTGGTTGATGGAGAATTTTTTACAAATCGAGACCAAATTCGAAATCACCTTTGAAGGCACTATTGGTGGATCCTCGGATATGTCTTACAACACAGCATCGCTCAAAGGCAAAAACGAGCTGTACATAGAAGGCAAAGTGGATCTGTCGGTAAAGCTCGAGGCATCGCAAGAAAGCAGCAGATCGGCGAGTATAGAAATAGAAACATACGGAGCCGATGGCGAAACAGGTGTGTTTGTAAAAATATATTTACGTAAATTTGCAGCTGGGCAAGAACCCGACACCCCCAAAGAAGGAATATACGGAGACCTCAAAGCAGGTATGAACGAGCTGCAAGTAGGTATATTTAAAGAAAAAGTAGTGAAAGAGAAAGGGAGAGGGGATGCCTCAGAACCAGATGATGAAATAGAGAGCTGTAAAATAGAGAACAAGGTGTACCTGTTTGGTGGCAAAAAAACATTGCTCGACAAAATAAATTTTGTGAGCCAAAAGGGCAAGCCCGAGAACGATTTTATTCGATTTTTTATTCGCTAACGTCTATCTAACTATACATGCAATATGAAAAAAAACAAACTGTACACCGTACTCTGCATTTTGTGCATACTGGCAAACACCAACCTATGCAGTTGCCAAAACAATACTAAAAATAATGTATCCACCTCTAAAAACGCAAGCCCCATGCTCGTACTCGATTCTTTATTAGCTACCTATACCACCCGCCCTGCCTACTATGTTCGCTTTGGCAACCACGGTTGCCTGTTCGATCTGCGTATCAACGATGTCTATACCGAGAAGATGACTTACCCCGGCCGCATCGGAAGCACGATAGAACCCATCAATACCGAAATCTTACGCAGCGGCACCAACAAAGTAAGCTTGCGTATCTACCCATTCCCCGGCGAGCAGGTAATAACCGAACAAAAGCCGTTTCACCTCGAGATTATTTACAAAGACTTTGCCCTTCCCGCAGGCAAGCGCCCCTGGCATAGTGTATTGCAAATGCCTGCAATCACCGTCCCTGCAGAAGGCTTGCCGTATTACGAGTACGAAGCCGAATTTGAAGCTGAAGTACCCTATCAGGTAACTGGTTGGAGCGATTGCATCGATCTACGCAAAGTACCCAATATTGAGCAAAAGCTAGTAACAGAGTTTAAACGCATCCGCCAGCTGATGGTCGACCACAAGTTTGAAGATCTACGAAAAATGCTCGAAACCAAGCATTACGATATAGGTGTACCCCTCTATCAGTCCTCAGCATATAGGGAAGAGCTTTGGGAAGAATACATTGCCGATATAAAAGAAGCCGAAGCTGACGAATGGCAGCCTATCGAAGACTACGAGCTGGTGTTTTATGCCGATGGCAGACTGGTAACCCTTGAATCAAAGAAGAAAAAAGGTTTTCCGAGTGCCATTGTTTGGATAAAGAGTGGTGGGGGACGTTACCGATATTGCTATTTTGACATGCGTTTAGGCATACGCAAAGGCACCGACAAGTTTGTTCCGATACGCTAATGATTCGATGATTATGACAAAATACAGTATTGTACTATTTCTTTTTCTGAGCATCTTCACA
>JBDLTH010000044.1:0-10250 GCA_039799165.1 Bacteroidota bacterium | reverse complement strand
GACAAATGGGCATCGTTACCGATACAACCGCCATCCAATTCAGAATGCTTAACCGATCGAAAGGACCAGCGATGTGGAGTCCAAGAGCACAAAGCGACAGAACACAATTTATCGTGAAGTGGAGAGAAATCATCGAAAACACCGACAATTTGTTCATGTGGCAAGATGCGGTGATCTCACTGATCATTGAAGAAAACACGGTGAAAGGGGTAAAAACAGCAATGGGTGTAAGCTTTTATGCCCAATCGGTCGTACTCACAAACGGTACTTTCTTGAATGGTTTAATGCACATTGGGTCAACGCAACTCACAGGTGGTCGAGTATCTGAACCTGCATCGTACGGAATAACAGAACAATTGAAGCAAATAGGCTTCAAAACGGATCGTATGAAAACGGGAACACCCGCCCGCATCGATGGACGAAGTGTAAACTTTGATTTGATGTAAGAACAAAAAGGAGAAAACGATTTCCATAAATTCTCGTATCTTGATTTTGAGCCTAGACGATTGAAACAACTCAGTTGTTGGATAACCTATACAAATGAAGAGGTGCATACGGATTTAAGAAATGGTCTTTCTGATTCTCCTTTATACAATGGGCAAATACAAAGTATAGGACCTAGATACTGCCCAAGTATAGAAACTAAAATAGTAACTTTTGCTGATAAAAATTCTCATCAACTATTTTTAGAACCAGAGGGAGAAAACACGCAAGAATATTACCTAAATGGTTTTTCGTCGTCTCTCCCACTCTACACGCAAATAGAAGCACTTCAAAAAATACCTGCTTTCAAAAACATTCACATATACAGACCTGGTTATGCAATAGAATACGACTTCTTCGATCCTACGCAATTAAAGCATACATTAGAGACCAAACTAATCAAAAATCTTTTTTTCGCAGGGCAAATCAACGGAACTACGGGTTACGAAGAAGCAGGTGGTCAAGGACTGATTGCGGGTATAAATGCACACAGAACCTGTAATAATGAATCTGAATTTACACTAAGAAGAGATCAAGCATATATTGGTGTACTTATTGATGATCTCGTAACAAAGGGTGTTGACGAACCTTATAGAATGTTTACATCACGAGCCGAGTATAGAATATTACTTCGTCAAGATGATGCAGACACACGCTTAACAGAGTTAGGGTACAATATAGGACTTGCAAAAAGTGATCGATTAGATTTACTCAGAAATAAAAAACAAGAATTGGAAAGACTAATCGACTTTACGTCGTCTTACTCTCTCAAACCTGAATATATAAATGCAACACTAGAGAGCTTGGGTACTGCTCCTCTAAAACAAGGTGTAAAACTAAAAGATTTACTTACACGACCACAGGTAAACATAAACAATATAATTGAAGCAATACCTGCATTAAAAAAAGAAATAGAAAAAACACCAAACAGAAAAGAAGAAATAATAGAGTCGTTAGAAATCACACTGAAATATGAAGGGTATATCAAACGTGAACAATTGATTGCTGAAAAGATAAGCAGACTCGAAAACATCAAGATAAAAGACAAGTTTGATTACGAGAGTATCAAATCGCTATCTATCGAATCGAGACAAAAACTGGCAAGTATCAACCCTGAAACGATAGGTCAAGCAAGCCGAATACCGGGTGTATCTCCAAATGACATTTCGATATTGCTAATCTTACTTGGTAGATAACAACCTTGTTCCACGTGAAACGAAAATAGGTTTCACGTGGAACGGTGATAATAAAATAAAATAAACAATTACTATATAAACAGTTAGAAAACTATGCCAAACAAAAAAATTCAAAAACTAAAAGAATCTGTAAGAAACATCCCAGATTTTCCGATTGCCGGTATTCAATTCAAAGATGTTACTACCCTATTCCAAGAACATGAAAATCTGAAAGATCTATCAGAAGTGCTTACAGATATATATAAGAATAAAGGAATAACAAAAGTAGTTGGCATTGAGTCCAGAGGCTTTATTATGGGGCCTATCCTTTCGGTCAATCTTGATGCTGGGTTTATCCCCATCCGAAAACCGGGTAAACTTCCTGCCGAAACTATAGAAGAAAGTTACGAAAAAGAATATGGCATAGATACCATTCAAATACACAAAGACTCTTTAAGTGCTGACGATGTAGTACTGATTCATGATGACCTCTTGGCTACAGGTGGAACAATGCTTGCAGCATACAAGCTTGTAAAAAGAATGGGTGTAAAAAAAATATACATCAATTTCATTATAGAGCTAGAGCAGTTGGATGGTCGTAAACACTTCCCCAAAGACATAGAAATAGAAACGCTTATCAAATACGATATCTAACAAAAACGCTTTATCTAGATATAGAATGAATGATTATCTGAAAAATATTGTTCGGAATATTCCGAACAAACCTGGCTGTTATCAATATTATGATGACAAGGGTAGCGTTATATATGTAGGTAAAGCTAAAGATCTCAAAAAGCGAGTTTCATCCTATTTCACAAACACACATGCCGATAGTCCCAAAACAAGAATACTAGTCAGCAAGATATGTGATATTAAATACATTGTTGTAGAAACAGAAGACGATACCTTTCTTCTCGAAAACAACCTTATCAAGGAATATCAACCTCGCTACAATGTACTACTCAAGGATGATAAAACATATACATCGATTGTCATCAAGAACGAGTACTTCCCTCGTATTTTACAAACAAGAAATATTGCAAAAGACGGTTCACAGTATTTCGGACCCTATGGCAATACACTTGGTGTGAAAGTGCTTATAAATACCTTACATAAGCTATACCCTATACGAACATGCACACTGAACCTCACACCCGAAAACATCCAAAGCAAGAAGTTTAATGTATGCCTCGAATATCACATCAAACGCTGCATGGCACCGTGTGTGGGCTTACAATCGCTCGAAGATTACAATAAAAATGTTGAGAGCATTCGACAAATACTCAAAGGCGATATACAGATTGCAAGCAATGCCATTTTTGAAGAAATGCAAACATGTGCCAAAGCTCTAAAATATGAAGAAGCCCAAAAACTAAAGGAAAAATATCAACTGATCGAAAACCTAAAGCAAAAATCGACAGTAACCTCAAACATAACTTATAACATAGATGTATACGCCTATGACGAAGACGAAAATGCAGCTTACATCAACTATATTAGTGTACACAACGGCGCAATTATTAGAGTATTCACATTTGAATACCGAAAGAGGCTAGAAGAAACAAAGGAAGGGCTTCTAGGTTTGGGTATATTAGAAATGATTCAACGGTTCGAAAAATCGTCAAAAGAAATAGTAGTGCCTTTCATCCCCGACCTAAAACTAAAAGACGTAGAATTTACCATTCCCCAACGAGGAGATAAGGTTAAATTGTTAAAATTGTCGGAACTTAACGTAAAACAGTATAAAATAGATAAACTAAAAAAAGCTGAAACTTTAAATCCTGAACAACGATCGGTGCGAATTGTAAAAATAATACAAAACGACCTACAGCTCAAGGACTTACCTATACACATTGAGTGTTTTGACAACTCTAACATACAGGGAACCAACCCCGTATCGGCATGTGTTGTATTCAAAATGGGAAAACCTGCAAAAAAAGACTATCGCCACTTTATTGTAAAAACCGTAGAAGGGCCTGATGATTTTTCGACAATGAGGGAGGTTGTTTACAGACGATACAAGAGGTTAAGAGAAGAAAACGAACCACTACCCCAGCTAATCGTTATAGATGGCGGAAAAGGGCAATTAAGTGCTGCCTGCGAATCGCTCAAAGAACTAGACCTGTATGGAAGAATAGCCATAATAGGTATTGCCAAAAGATTGGAAGAAATTTACTACCCCGAAGATTCTATCCCTCTTTACTTAGACAAAAATTCTGAAACATTGAGAGTTATACAAAATTTACGAGACGAAGCACACCGATTTGGGATCACTTTTCATCGAAACAGAAGAAGTAAGGCTCAAATAACATCCGAATTAGATGTTATAAAAGGGATTGGTGAAGAAACAAAAAAAACACTGCTTAAACATTTTAAGAGTATAAAAAGGGTAAAAACAGCTACAATAGACGAAATTGAAAAAATAGTCGGAAAAAGTAAAGCAAACCTTATATACGATCATTTTGAAAAAACAGAGAGTAAGCATTAACTAAAAATGAAAAACATAAACCTAAGATTGATAAATCGAATTTAAAACCGTTCATTTGTGTTCACTTATCAAACTAAAAACATGGAAAAACATTCTTTACTTTCAGCTTTTAAAAAAGCAATTAAAAACTGGTGGATATCGCTACTTGTAGGTGCAATTTCTATTATTCTGGGAATAATATGTATGTTCACTCCACTCGCCACATTTGCTACCCTATCGCTTATTTTTGTCATTTCTTTTTTCTGTAGTGGTGTCTTAGAAGTAGTATTTGCTATCACCAACAGAGAAGGAATTAGCAATTGGGGATGGACTTTAGCAATGGGTATTATTGATGTTATATTTGGAATCATCCTTCTTAACAACATGCAACTTGTCCCGCTCATGTTATGTTATCTAATTGCATTTAGAATCATGCTACAATCCATGTGGGGAGTTGGTATGTCTCTTGACTTACAAACCTTGAAAGTGAGCGGATGGGGATGGCTCTTAGCTCTATCTGTATTAGGCATATTTACAGCTATTATTTTGCTTTTTCAACCAGTAGTAGCAGGTCTATTTGCAGTATACATTATATCGTTTGGCTTTGTTAGCTACGGTGTTCTACGTGTATACCTATCGCTAAAGCTGAAAACACTCAACAAATATCTACCAAAAGAAGATTAAGAAAACAGATCGTTTTATTTTTAAACTGCACATCTTCAAAGCTGTGCAGTTTTTTTATGAAGAAAAAATAAATATCAACACCAAACAAAATTATGCGTATTGTATTACAAAGAGTAAAGAAAGCTTCGGTAGCAATTGACAACACAACAAGGGCATCAATAGGCAAAGGTTTGCTGATACTTTTAGGCATAGAAGACACAGACAGCACCAAAGATATTGAATGGTTATGTAATAAAATAGTGAATTTGCGTATCTTTGACGATGAAAATGGTATTATGAATTTGTCTGTCAAAGATGCACATGGCGAAATACTTGTGGTATCGCAATTTACTTTGTATGCCTCCACCAAAAAAGGAAATAGACCATCTTATATAAGAGCCTCTAAACCCGAAACGGCAATACCCTTGTATGAAGAATTTTGCATGTACATTTCAAAAACATTGGGAAAAGCAATTGAAACAGGCATTTTTGGAGCCGATATGCAAGTCGAATTAATCAATGACGGACCTGTTACCATACTTATAGATTCGAATCAAAAAGAATAGATCAACATGGATAATATAACAATCAGAGAAGCTCAAGATACAGTAGACCATTGGATCAAAACATATGGGGTAAGGTATTTTAATGAACTTACCAACATGACTATATTGACCGAAGAGGTAGGCGAACTGGCTCGCATAATGGCTAGAACCTATGGCGATCAGTCATTCAAAAAAACAGATTTAGATAAAAATATAGCCGACGAAATGGCAGATGTCCTCTGGATATTGGTGTGCTTGGCAAATCAAACAGGCGTAGACCTCACCCGAGCATTCAAAAACAATATGGAGAAAAAAACAAAGCGAGATATAGATAGACATATAAATAACGAAAAACTTAGATAAATGAGCGAAACAAGCAAATATGCGGATGTATTGAAACAATACAATACAAACCTAAAAGATGCCGATATTACAGCCAAAACAGCCAAAATAATCGCCGAAAAGTTTGTTGAAAACAACACCATCGATGTATATAAAAAATTATACACATACCTCGATCTAACAACCCTAGGTACAACAGATACTAAAGAAGATGTTTGGAAATTTACCGAAAAAGTAAATGACTTTGAAGGCACTTACCCCGACATCGAAAACGTTGCTGCCATCTGTGTGTTTCCTAATTTTGCGGAAGTTGTAAAAGAAGCACTTACTGCTGACAGTGTAAAAATAGCCTGTGTATCGGGTGGATTTCCTTCATCACAGACGTTTATTGAAGTAAAAGTAGCAGAAACAGCATTGGCAGTAAGCAATGGTGCTGACGAAATAGATATTGTACTGAATCTAGGCTTATTTTTAGACGAAAATTACGAAGAATTAGCAGAAGAAATTGAAGAAATAAAACACGCTTGCCGTGATGCCCATCTCAAAGTTATTCTCGAAACGGGTGCATTAAAAACAGCATCAAACATAATGAAGGCATCGATACTATCTATTTATGGTGGTGCTGATTTTATAAAAACATCAACTGGCAAAGTATACGAAGGAGCTTCTTTAGAGGCTGCATACGTCATGTGTACAGCTATTAAAGAATACTACAAAAAAACAGGTCTGAAAACAGGTTTTAAAGCCTCTGGTGGCATTGTTAACACAGAAGATGCAGTGAAGTACTACACAATTGTAAAAGAAGTGCTAGGAACAGAATGGTGCAACAACAAATTATTCAGAATAGGTGCAAGCAGGCTAGCTGCAAACTTGCTGGATAGCATAAAATAACTGTTTAAATTTTAGCCAATATATGTAATTATATTTTATCTTTTTCATATGTTTGCAAATCTATCAAATTAAAATAGTTGTGATGGATAACATAGATATAACCGAAATAAAAAAAGGTATGCCTGGTATAAGTCCTGTTTCTGGCAATCAGTTATATGAGGCTTGTATGGTTTGTCTTCATAGACATAATCATTCTAATCCATCTATACTAAAGGTTTCAAATGGAATCAATAATATTTCTACACAAAAAGAGCTTTTGTGGGAGAATTATTTTGATGATCAAGTTGATAGTACATGGCAAGATCAAGAATATTGTACTGATCATGGAGCTGTTTGTTTATCCGCTTTGCTTGCTAAACAGTCTACAGGATTCACTATAATTCAAAGAGCTAGAAAAGGTACTGGGGTTGATTATTGGTTAGGTGATGAAGATAACGTGTTTAAGGCTAGATTAGAAATATCTGGAATATTCAATGAAACAAAAACAAATACCATTGAATCTCGTTTCAAACAAAAGAAACTTCAAACAAATCAGTCAGATAATACATTATTGCCTGCATATATTTCTGTTATTGAATTTAGCAAGCTAAAGAGTATATTCTCAAAAAAATAGAGATTGCATATGAATATTATAGAATTACATAATAAAGCTATGGAGATTGCAGATTTGGCTGATATTAAAAAGGCTGTAGGCAATACTCTAGAGGCATTGCATCTCTACGAAGAAGCTTTTGAGTATGAGAGAAAGGCTGCAATGGGTACATATTTCAATAAAGAAAAAGAACCAAATGTTTCAATTTTATTAAGAAGTGCTGCAAGTCTTGCTTTGAACTGTAATAATAATAGAGAGGCTGAAAAGTTAATTGCATTAGGATTAAGTGGAGAACCTCCATTTGAAATTGCTGAAGAATTAAGGGACTTATTAGAAACGGTTAATTTCTTGCGACATTTAGAGCTTAATAATATACAATTATCAGAAAATGAAGTTCAATTGGTTATAGCAGGGAAATCAGTTGGTTATGGATTTGCTGAAGCTGAAGAAGTTATAAATAGGATCGATATTTTCAATGACTTAACAATAAGAACCTTTGAACGAAAAACAGGTAAACCGTTTAGAACGAAGGGAGCTATACCCAAGGAGTACAAAGACTATTGCAAGACTTACATATCTCCACTTAGAGCAGCGAGTATGGCTTTTACTATAAGATTTGGAGAACCAAGTAGCAATATTTTATCTGGATTTGGTAAATTTGAAGAAATTATTGAAGATATAACTAAGAATATTGGTTTGCTCAATGACAATAAAATTGGAGATATTAAAGAAAATATTAGAGATGATTCATACTTCTCTAACTTTATGTCTTTGACTAAAGAACTAGCTCCTGATGGTGATAAAATTGATTTATTCGGTATTACATCAATTTCTGGAGGAGTTCAACAAAAAACATTGCTAACGTCAAGTAAAGAGGCTATTTCAGAAATAATTAAAATCAATGTTTTAACTACTAAAGAAGAAACAGAAAACTTGCCTGCAGTAGTATCTGAAGAAGGTATATTGAAAGCTGCAAATGCAAATAAAAATACAGTCCAGATTCTTATATCAAACAAGAAACCAATTACATTAAAAGTACCAGATGGTTTAAATGACATTGTAAAAAAATATTGGGATGAAAATGTTGTTGTTGAATATGAATCCAGCAATAAACTTCTTATAAATATAAATCAAAAAGATTAAAAAAATAAGACACAAAAAAGTCGCTAAAAATTTAGCGACTTTTTTTATCTCGTTCTATCTACAAGATAATCAACCGTAGAAAATAAAGCATCCTTTACATCGCCATCGGGCAAAGTTTGGATAATTGCAAGTGCCTTGTTTTTGTAAAAATCGATCTTCTGATAAGCATATTCAATACCACCATTCTCTCTTGCAAAACTCAATAATTCTTCAACAACAGCATCAGAAAAATCGCCTAATTTTATCAATTCTAGCTTTTTGTCTGAAATATTTTTGTCTGCTTTTGACAAAGAAAACAAAAGAGGCAACGTTACCTTACCCTCTCTTATATCGTTACCCGTAGGCTTGCCTACGTCGTTGCTAAAATAATCAAAAATATCGTCTTTGAGCTGAAAACAAATACCTAAATACTCGCCCAATTGCTCAAATTTTTCAATATCTTGCAAGCTGGCATCAACCGATATAGCACCTACTTTCATACATATCGAAAGCAAAGATGCTGTTTTTTTATTAATGACTTCAAAATATTGTTCTTCATCCAATATAACTTCTTTGGCAAGAGACAATTGATTCAATTCTCCTTCTGCCAAACTACGCCCAAGGTTAGAGACTGAAGTGATAATTTCCATATTGCCAGTCAAAATACTCTTTATCAAAGCTGTAGATAAGAAATAATCGCCTGCCAATACTGCCATTTTATTATCATAAATAGCATTGACTGAGGCGTTTCCTCTCCTCATTTTAGACTCGTCCACCACGTCATCGTGTATCAATGAGGCAGTATGTAACAACTCTACAGTAACAGCCGAAAGATAGGTTGTATCATTGATAGTACCACAAGCCTTAGCAGCAAGTAACAATAAAATTGGACGTATCCGTTTACCATCCGATTTCATTATATAATCAATAATTTCCTGTATCCTTGAGTTGTTACTAAATATCGATTCTTTAAATAAAGAATTGAACTTATCCAGTTCCGAAGCAATTGGTTTAGCTATCAAAAGCTTTTTATCCATATCTAATTTTGTTGAAATGCAAATTTATAAATAAATAAGCGTTAAGAGGCATTTATTTGTAACTTTACACATAAATAGAACTTATTTAATCAGAATTTCTTATGAAACTTTTCCTTTTAGACGCATACGCCCTCATTTATCGATCCTATTATGCCTTTATAAAAAGCCCAAGAGTTAATTCAAAAGGATTCAATACCTCGGCTGTCTTTGGTTTTGTAAATACGCTGGAAGAAGTTCTCAAAAAAGAAAACCCAACACATATTGCAGTTGTGTTTGACCCACCCGGTCCTACTTTCAGACACGAAGCGTATGAACAATATAAAGCTCAACGACAAGAAACTCCTGAAGATATTAAACTTTCGGTACCCATTATCAAAGATGTAATTGATGCCTACAATATTAAAAGGCTAGAAGTACTTAATTATGAAGCAGATGATGTAATAGGTACCATTGCAAAAAAAGCTGAACAAGAGGGTATTGAAGTATATATGATGACCCCTGACAAAGATTATGGTCAGCTTACCAGTCAAAAAGTATTCATGTATAAACCAAAATTTGCAGGATCGGGATTTGATGTATTAGACGATAAGGCTGTAATGGAAAAATACAAAATCAACTCACCCCTACTGATGATCGATTTGTTGGGTCTTATGGGTGATGCTTCGGACAATATTCCGGGATGCCCTGGTGTAGGACCTAAAACTGCCGAAAAATTAATTGCTGATTATGGCACAATCGAAAATATATTAGAAAACACAGATCAAATAAAAGGAAGTCTAAAAACAAAATTAGAGGAAAATAAAGAACAGATTCTTTTTTCTAAATTTTTAGCAACAATAAAAATAGATGTCGATATAGATTTCGAAAAAGACGATTTTTTAAGAAAAGACATCAATCAAGAAAATTTAGAAAAAATATTTCACGAACTCGAAT
>JBDLTH010000043.1:0-20269 GCA_039799165.1 Bacteroidota bacterium | reverse complement strand
CTAAAAGAAACCGAAAAGCTACTAAATGACGCAAACGAACTCGTCAAAAAAACAAACGAAAATACCGATGGAGGACTAAAAATACTAAACCTTGATACCATCAAAAAAGACCTGCAAACAGCCAATAAGATGTTTGAAGAATACATAGAGAAAACCAAGGAAAACAAGAAAGAACTCGAAGAAATATACAACAACTCGCTCAAAAACATCAAAGATGAATACGGAGAAGACTCGACACAATACAAAGAAAAAAACAGCGAAAAAGACGAAGCCTTAGGCAAACTCGACAAAGGCATATCCGATGCCGAAAGCAAACTGAAAGACAATTTGGAAGGAATGAAAGGCATTACCCACAATTCCATTGGCGAAATGCTAACGGAAATAGCCGAATATTCTGAAAAAATAATGACAGGCGTAAACAGTATATTCGAAGGCATCGGATCCGTACTGTCATACGAACTCGAAAACGCACAAGCCAAGTACCAAGCCATCAGCGAAAAACATGCCGAACTTACCGAAAAAGTAGAAGAAAGCAACAACCGCATCAAACAACTGAACGAAGAAGCCAAAACATCGCAAGGCGGACGACTAGCCGTGATACAAGAACAGCTAAGCCGTGAAATGGATGCCAACAAAGAACTAGCCAATGAAGAAAAACGACTAGCCGACGAAAAGAAAAAAGCACAAGAACAAGTAGATAAAGCCGAACGGAAAAAGAAAAGAGCCGAAATGGCACAACAAATTGTACAAGCCACCGCCAACATAGCCCTAGGCGTATCCAAAGCATGGGGGCAAGGAGGGCCCATATTAGGACCCATACTAGCCGCATTAGTAGCCGCAGCAGGAGCTGTGCAAATAGGCGTAATGAGCCGTCAACTAGCCAAAATGGAAGACGGAGGCTTGCTCAACGGCAAACGCCACGCACAAGGAGGCATGCGTATACACGGATCGAACATAGAGGTAGAAGGGGGCGAATACGTAATAAACCGCATAAGCACACAGAAAAACTTAGGACTAGTCAACTACATCAACAGTCAACGCCGACAACTTGCACCCTCAGACCTCAACGCATACTTTAACAACAGTAGCCCATATGCCGAAAGCCCCAACTTCAAAACCATGTTTGCATCGGGAGGACAACTACCCACACAAGATGCCCTTGACACCTACCACACCGACAGGCTGGTGCAAGCCATACAGTCTATCAACATGCAACCCGTAGTATCGGTAGTAGACATTGCCCATGTGCAACAAAACCTCGTGCAGGTGAGCGACTGGACAAATACCTGATACCACCCCCTCCCCCTTACAACAGCAAACCGCCCCATTCCTAACTAAGGAACAGGGCGGTTTTTATATCAAATCTCAGCAAATAATATTCGAATAAATATTATTTACGATACAAAGTACTTATCAAATGCACTTTTGACACAGATACAGTTGCAGTATCAATACCAACAAGTGTTGGATCATTTTGAATCAAATTCACTATTACTGATCGATCATACTCGTCAATATTATCGTAGGTACTCGTCATTTTATTTCCTGACAACACAACTGTAGTCTTTTCAATATCATCACTCGCATACGTTATAGTTAAGTTATTACCCGTATACACATATCGTCCTACACCTTGCTCATCACCCACTTCATCATACATAACTGTACCATCAGCTTTAAAAGTATAAGTATAATCTCGTTCCGTAAAACTGTTCTCTACTTCTTTACGAATAGCCTCTGTTAACTTAGCATTATTAGTCTCCACTACTATCAATCTATTGACACTAGGATTGCTAAAAGCCCATGTACCAACAATACTTACATTGTCATCATTATCGCTACCACATGCCGAAAAACCTGCAACCAAAACCGTTGCCAAGAAAACATAAAACAATTTGGTAAATTTCATAAAAAAAATAAATTTAAAAAAATAATGTACAAAAGTAACTCTATTTCAATTAAAAACAACATAAATAGAAAATAAAAAACATGTATAGATTTTGCCACTTTCCTATACATATCAAAAAAACATGTATAGACTTTCCCATTTTTATAAAAAACAATTATCTATGAGATATAAAGAAAATAAGAAAAATGAATATACCCATTTATACCTGTTTGATAGACGAAAACCCCGACAACCAATCGGGCATATACGCCATATCGTTTGTAGAACAGCCAGCCAACCAAAGCCACTTTATCGCCCTGCAACAAGAGCTTCAGCCCGAGCAACTGAATATCGACTCGCACAAACAAATACTTACCGGTGTGGTCTTGCGTCCCGAGCAGCTCATCTACCGCAACTCGGCACAACAGGGCGAGCATTATATCCAATTTTCGGCACAACAAATCGAGAAGATTGCACATAAAATGATGAGAACAAACATTGCCTTGCACACCACAACACACCAACACACACAGCCCTTGCAAGGCAATTACCTCATCGAAATGTGGATTGTCGAAGACCCGTTGAATGACAAGTCGGCAGCACTGGGATTTAAAAATCTGCCCAAAGGCACACTTATGTGCAGCTACAAAATTGAAGACAAAAACTATTGGGACTCTCAAGTGCTGACTGGCAACGTCAACGGATTTTCGCTCGAAGGATTTTTTATAAAACAGCCGATACATACATCTAAACAACCCGCTATTAACCCGCACACACACATGAACAAAAAGGAGCAACCGACACTACTGAGCAAGATAAGCAATTTCTTTCTCGACATTCAGAACGTTGGCAAACAAGACGCTACCCTAAGCGGCATCACCTACCTCACCTTTACACTAAGCAGTGGCAAAGAAGTATACGTAGATGCCGATGGCTTTGCAACCATCGATGGAGAGCAAATGCCTGCTGGCGAACACCTATTGGCAGACGGAAACACCTTAGTGGTAGACCAACAAGGGCAATTTGTAGAAACCAAAACCTCTGCCCTACGCTACGCCAACCCGCAACAGGCTACTGCACCGCAAGCATTGGCAAGCAAAACTCCCCAACCAACCGCCGATCTAAACACCCGAGTAGCCGAGCTTGAAACCAAAGTAGCCGAGCTACAAACACGCCTCGACGAGTTTACCAAACAAGCCAAAGCCGATGTAGAAGCCCTGCAACGCATCACACCCAGCACACAACCCCGTACACAGATGCACACCCACACCAAAGCATACGCACAACTGCCCCATACCCAACGCATGGCAGCATCGCTAAGCATGCAAGTGCAACGCCGTATGCAATAACAAAACCTGTATACAAGCAGAAAAATACGATCAACAAAAAAAAATAATTAACACTAAACCATACACACTGATGGCAAACATGTACAATATGGCTCCGTTGAGCTACCAACCCAGTTCGCATATGGACTGGTTTACGAAAGCCGTATTTGGCGGAAAACTAATCGAATCGGGCAAAATAACACCCGTAACAGGCGTAAAAGAAAACACACAACTCAACCTGCTCGAATTTACCAGTGGCGTGTTACAAGCCGATGGTCGCAACTGTGCTTGGACACCCGAGCAAGTAATGAAACTGAGCGAAAAAGAGTTGAAGATAAAAACATACAAGATCAACCTTGAGCAATGTGTCGATGACTTAGAGCAAAAACGCATCATCTGGATGTTAAAACCCGGTGCCAAAAACCTCGAAATGCCCGACACACTCGAAGAAGCTACGTTGGAAATGCTGTCTGCTGAAGTGAGTAAAGAAATCGAAACAAAGATTTTCTCAGGCAACAGCACAACCAACGCCGACGACTTTGACGGGGCGGTTAAAGTACTTACTGACAGTGCCGAATCGATCAAAATAAAAGGCGTAGTGCTTACCAAAGCCAATGTGCTTGACGAAATCGAAAAACTGTTCGAAGCCATACCGCAAGACGTACTACACAAAGGCATGGAAAACGAGTCGCTAGCCATATACATGGCGTACGAAACACACACACGCCTGCGTTTAGCATTGCCCGCCTTGCTCAACGCCAACCAAGCCGTAGCCTCCAACTTTGTAGCCGAAGGTAGCAAAGTAAGCTACATGGGCATAGAGCTAGTACCCGTAAAAGGATTGGACAATGCCACCATGATAGCCGCCGACATCAGCAACTTTGTATTAGGAACGGATTTGATGAACGATTTCGAGAACATCCGCATTGGGCAATTTGCAGCACCCAACGACAGCAAAGTGTACATCGATGGGCGTTTACGCATCGGTTTTGCCATCCCCTTCGAGAGCGAAGCCGTTATCTACAACCCCAACGTATAACACACACAACCCATTTTTTTTAAATAAAAAGAACAAATAAAATATCTCCCTAAAAAAAACACCTACCAACATGGCAAAATGTAATCTTACAGCAAGCATAACCAAAACCAACTGCGAATATCAAGTAGCAGGCGTAAAAGCCGTATACCTGTTCAACTACGACGCCGAAAACACCTACGAAACCGATTCGGCAACAGGATACATCTCCGACATACGCTTGGCAAGCAATGCCAAAGCCTACAAAATAGACTTTATAGAAGGCACAGCCTCGTGGACAGACGACCTAGCCGTTAACGGCAACGGAGGCAAATACCGCACGCACACACTCAACTTTACGATAGGCGAATACGACTACAGTGTGCTTAACGAGGGCGATGCCCTGAGCATGGGCAAATTTACGGCAGTAGTCGTAGACAAATCGGGACGTACGGTGTGCATCGGTCGTCGCAACGGACTAAGTGCAACCTCATTTAACTACGCATCAGGAGCAGCAGACGCCGATGCCAACGGCTGGACAGTAGTATTGGCTGGTACCGAAATGGAACTAGGGCAACGCCTAACTGCCGAAACCGCTATCAGCAAAAATGTAGAACTAGCCGTTGTAACCCCTTAAAAGTAAAACAACACACCTTATTTCGGACTCGACAGACACACCCATAAAGCGATAATTAGAAACAGTTATCGCTTTATTTAAAGGAAACAGACCACCAAACCCAAAACCGCATGAGTTGCAAACTAATCAAAAACATAAGAAGCACATGCCTCTACAACCCCGGGGGGATAGCCGAAATAAAGTTGCTCGACATCAGCGATTTTTTCACCTACCGATTTGCCCAAGACAGTCTATACACCCATCCGTTTGTAGATAACATCTTTCGCCTACCCGCATCGCAATACATCAACCTAGAAACCGTATCGGAAAGCAACTTTACCGAGACGCAAAGCAATGGATTGTACAAACAAAGCCTAAGCACATTTGTGCATACCCTATCTGCCGATACCCTACACAGCCTGCTCATAGCCAAAGACAAGCGTTATCTAATTGTATTTCGCACCCTTCAAAACACCTATTTTACCTTTGGCTCAGACACAGGAGCATCGCTCGAATTTACCCAACTCAGCGGACAAACAGGCGAAACCAACGGCTACACCATCAGCATCACCGCCACCTCGGCATACCCACTATTCGAAACACATGCCGATGCCTTGCTACTGAAATACGACAGCCTGTATCAACCCCTATTTGACACATGCGAGCAAGCCGTATTTGTACCCAACTTCGACCACTATAAATGCGAAACTAAATGAACACAGGATACCAACAAGCCCTTGTAGCCTACAAAGTAGGACGACCTGGCAATATACCACTCGACGTTAACAATATGCCCTGCTCAGAGAGTGGCAACCGACAAGCCATACGCCTGTTGCGAGGCGAAGTCAACCCCAACCCCTCGTTATACGAAGTAGAAAGCTACTTTGATGTAGGTGCCGTATTAGACGGAAACGAAACACGCCGCCGCAACACCGAGAGTTGCCCCATTGGCATAGAGGGACACATAAGCCTAAGCCCCAACAAGCTAGCCTTAGACATTGGCGAGTCTACAACCCTAAGCGTCAACAGCTCGCATGCGTGGACAGTAGGCGATATACCCGATCACATCACCCTAACGCCTACAAGTGGCGAGGCAGGTGTGCATACCATCCGTATCACAGCTTTAGCCATAGCATCGGTAGCCAAGATAAGCTTTATAAATACCACAAGCACCGATACTGCCGACTTGCAAGTAGAAACCCTCGTACTGCCCACCTATGGCAAACAACCGATACAAACAAGGTGGATGGAGATAGACCTGAATAAGGTAATGAATGGAGAAAGCTATAATATATGGAGCAAAAATTGGGATACGGGACTGGCTAACGACTTCTCGCTCGGAGGATGGAATGGCGGTACATACCGCACCCGTGTGATTGGCGAATATGAGTGGATGCTAGAAAACTGGAAAATGGCATACAATACCGACAGAGCCTATGGCTTATACAAGGTTACAGATGAGCTATTGACCCAATCGGGCGTACCCATGAGCAAACAGCAAAGCGAAGAACTAAACGGTTGTTATGCCTTTGCTGGGCAGGCTACCGACAGATACCTCAACGGACTGGCGGTGTATACCGAAAACCCTCAACCTATGGGTATGAACGCCAACCTGTTTTCGGAAGCCACCGTAAGCAACCTCAATATAAAGAATGTAGGGGGAACAAATACCATTGTGAAAGATGCAAACACCCTCTCGTTTTTCGTAGACAATCTGCCTCCACAGCAAGCCTATACAATGACCCGAGCCGCAGCCACCAACGAGTTCAAGATACACACCTTTTGGGGAGCGATAGCCGAAGGCAACAACCAATACATTGCCACAACAGATGCAGGCACAAACAATAGCTTGACTGCTAAAATTGGCAACTACTCCATCTCGATGCTATTCGTAGTATCGTCAAACGGAACTGCGTTTGATGCACTTCCGAATATCAAAATCGAAAAAGGAAATACATTTACTGGATGGATTACACCCCAAGAACCGATACAGGGCTGGGACATGGCAGACAGGGCTGCTTTTGAGCAACTATTTGGCATGGTAGGCAGAGACCTATCGCCCAATAACCTACTCAATCACCTGTTTGTATCGCCCAGCGATGCCGACCTTCCGTGGCTCAAATCGTGGCTTACGGCAGATAAATGCAACGATCTACTGGGCGTGCGTCTATTGCCTACGGGGCATAAACAAAACCTGCAAGCAGCCAATGTAGCTGGCAATATCATACAGTTTGGCGAGCGTGTAGCCTTTGGCTTGAGAAGCAACATGCTGATAAAAGACGACATCGGCCCCGCTATTTGGATCAACGTAGCCAAATCGGCAAAAGACAATCAACAAATCGTATTCGATACCACAAGCAACATGCCAGCATCTACCTCTATCAAAGCATGGCAACGTAACTACCGTTTTTGTCGCCCTTTGACTGATGCCGAATTGGGATACAAACTGTGGCGTGATGACGCAAACGATCGCATTTTGGTTACAAGCCTAAACCAGACTACCCCACAAGGCACAAGCGAACTACCCAAAGGATTGCTCAGAGGATTGGCTGTGCGTTGGTTAAACCCTACTAAAACCGAAGTAATAGCCCCACTAAGCAAGTTGTTGGAAGAGGTAGCACAAACAGCCAACGATGGAGCATATAAATGGTATGGCTGGCACTAAGCAAGCAAGTATTGATTGTGCCTAGGAATAAGCATTATACCGATCGGTAGATAAATCTTTTAGACTTGGGTTTTATGTCTTCATTTTGCCTTGATGCAAAACGAAGCAAAACATCACCTTTCACAAACAAAAAACAAAAACAGTTATGAAAATCAGTACAAGCAATCATACAGCCACCATACACTATGGTAAAGATACGTTTACGCACGCCCTTAACACACTGTCGTACACGTACAACGACGACTCGAAAGGCGTAACCCTATACCAAGGCAATAATGCCATCGGTACAAGCTCGGTTGACGATATTACCGTAAATGGCGAAACACTTACGTTCAACAACATCCACACCCTGCTGGGTAGCCTGTTCACAAGCTATTTAGCATCAGGCAACCCAGGAGGGGCAACCCAACTCCCCATCTATGCACGCAATGTGGCATCGTTGCCCTCAACTGCACTGATCGATACCCTAGCCTATATCACATCAGATGGCACACCCCATACACCTGCTAGCGACATATACGAATGGGACGGATTTATGTGGTCGTTGAAATCATTCAGACCCAATCTTGCCTTTAAACCAAGATACCAATATCATCTGGAACAGGAAGGTGCAACCATCAAAAAAAAGGAGCAAGATGGGTATATTTACTGTCAGGTCAAACCCGTAAAGCCTCAACTAGGTGCGATTAAACTAGACATGGGCATCTCATCAGCTGGTTTCCCGAATATACTCGAACCAGGTAACGATTTTACGATACAATATATTGATGTGGATACAATAGAAATGGAAACCAATATACAAAGTGTGTCGTGCTTCGATTCTCTAAATATTAGTCAAGGGAACAATGATTTAGGAAAATCAGTATCAATTGAAGATTGCGATTTTGAACGTATCTACATTAGTAATCAATACTTAAAAAACATCAACATCAAAAACATTCGGCTCGTCCAACGCGAATACAGTAGTACTGATATTAGCGTATATGGAGGGTATCAGATGTGTAGCATCGACAATATTATCAATCCAGTAATGTCGTTAAGGCTACACTTAGATTTTTATGGCAATGAGTATCCAACATTGGAATCGGATCAACAAACAACGTTGAAAAACATTACCATAGCTGATGCGGGGCAACTAATACTATCGGGTCAAAAAGATAAACCATCTGAAACGCTTATCACGCTCGAAAACATAAAAATGGGTGAATCATTCAATTTCAGCTATTGGCAACTAAAAAATTTGACACACACCGACCTCGATTTTTCGGCATGCAAGAGTATCTACATTACAGACAACACATTTGCTACACAAGCACAGTTCGATACCCTGCTCACAAGCATAGCTAACGGTATGACAGGAGGTAACATGGATGCGTATAGAACAACTCTAATGAGAAACAACTTTACGCCATCGGCATCGGTTGTGGATCTTTTTGCCAGCAAGAAAATAAATTTGACGATCTAATTAACACATACAACCATGCAAATAACGGCAACAGACACGCATATCCTCATTAGGCAAGGAAAACAAACCTCGTCATATCCAAAAGATGGGGTCTACTATACCTTAAACGACAACTCGCAAGGGCTTACCTTGTTTTATAAACATCGGTCTATCGGCACAGCGGCTATCAACACCATTAGCGTGAATGGTGAGGTACTTACTCACAGCAATGTACACCAACTACTATTGGCAATGTATAGCAACATGAGCCAACCAGATAACACCGCCGATACGCTAAAACATGTGATACTGAACCAGTCTCAATACGACACGCTTGACAACTGGGACGATAATACCATTTATTATGTATATTGATAGAATACCCTCGAATATGAAACTGATTTTTGCAGGCAACACACCCATTAGCAAAGCATACAGGGGCAATAAACGCATCTACCCCAATGCAATAGGCTCGTTTCTGAGTACTGCCAACAAAATGGATGCTAGTGTCGATACCCATTTATTGCAATCGGGGTACGAGGGCTTGCAAGCATATGTTAAAAATAATGCTTCGGTTATACTCGTTCCGGGGCTAAGCAAGCAAGGCTATGTGTATGGTATGGATAACAACACGGGCATGCCCCTTGCCTTTGCCTTTGCAAGGGCTTCAGAAGCCACATACTTTGATGCCAAACTGGATATGGTGCTTAGTGAGGTGCATGTGCCAAGGCTTGATTATGCAAACTATACCACCGATGCTAAACTATTGATCGAAAGAGAGAGTACGAATATCATCCGTGATAGTGGATTTGAACTACATTTAAATGATCAAAAAGGAGTTGGTTCGGGTTACGATAATATTGATCTGGATTGGCTTGATTTTTTCAGAAAAGGAGGGCAAATAAACAAAACAACCACATCCAATTACTATTATAAACAAGTTAGTACCCAAGACAATCTAGCATCGACATTCTCTATTTTTGGAAAAACGTTAAATAGCCATGTACCCATAATATCATCAAGTAATAATGCTCATGGGGTTATAGTAGGTGCTAACGAACCGAAAAAAGTAACTTTATCCCAACCCTTGAAGAATGGATTATATAGGCTATCTACACAGCTAAATACAATAGCAAGTAATATCAGATATGGTATAGCGAAATATTCTAATCAACTAGAAGAATCTTGGTTAGCAACAGGTTACCAATTAGAATATGGCGACACGGCGACCTCCTACATACCCACAACCACCAGTGCCACAACCCGATCTGCCGATCAGTTAAGTTATACCCTCGACACCCCCTGCTCGGTATACCTCAAAACCACAAAGCAAAACGTGGTCATAGACAAACTAGCAGGTGTATGGAACATTGCCGACGATTTGCACAACGAAGGCATACTTGCCTTAGCCATCTTTGATCGGGTACTGACAGCCAACGAAAAACAGTTTGTGAACCCATAATACACACCCTTAACACACACACCACATGCACCACTTATTTATAAAATCGATCGCCACCCAAAACTGGGAAGTGCTGGAAGACAAAGTCATCTATCTCGTTATCATCTACACAGCCGTATTGGCAGCAATGATGATAGACCTGATTTTTGGACTGCGAAAGGCACGCATACATGGCGAGCTACGTTCGTCTATGGGGCTACGACGCACCGTAGACAAAGGCTTGCAATACTTCAGCTGGATGCTTATTGCCACCATTATGGATGTGATTGCATCGCTCATCATCGAGTATCCCTACTTTACCATGGTGGCAGGTTTGTTTTTGACAATCACCGAAATCAAGTCGATCTTAGAATCGTACGACAAAAAGGAGCGAGACAAAATTATTTTAACATCTCGACAGCTTGCCGACCTCATCCGTGAACGTCAGAATCTACTGATGCAACTACCCCAAACCATCGAACAATTAACCCAAAGCAACGAGGAGGAACAAAAAGATGAGACTGTCTCGTAACTTCTGCCTCGACGAGTTTACCCACTCGCCCACAGCCAAACGGCTCGGTATCAGCAACACCCCATCCGACAGGCACATTGCATGCCTGCAAGCTCTCTGTACACACCTGTTGCAACCCTTGCGTAATTTGTATGGCGAAAGCTTCACCATCAACAGTGGATACCGATCGGCACAGCTCAACAAGGCAGTGGGGGGCGTAGCTTCGTCGCAACATTGCAAGGGGCAGGCTGCCGATGTGCGTGTCGGCACCCCAAGACGCTTACTGGAACAATTGCTGGCTTCGGATCTTGTATTTGACCAAGCCATCCTCTACCCTACCTTCTTGCACCTATCGTACAATACAGCACACAACAGGTGTCAAACACTTTATGCTAAAGGAGTAAAACCATGAACAAACATTGCCTTTCATTTTCTATCAGTCTAATTCTTGTTTTGTGCCTAATGGCAAGTTGCAAAATCCAAACCGTAGCAGTACCCATCGAGTCGGTAAAAACGCAATACATCGATCGGTATCTACGAGATTCGATATATTTGAGCGACTCGGTATACTTACACGTTTTTGAGAAAGGTGATACCATCTACAAAGAAAAGTACCGATACAAAACGCTTTATAAAGAGAAGCTGGTACGTGATTCGGTATTCGTAACCGACTCTATTCAGGTAGCCTACCCTGTCAAAGGAGATACCCAATACGTCAACCGTCTGCATTGGTGGCAAACCCTACTGATGGTATTAGGTGCGGCGTGTTTGGGCATGGGCATGTATAAATTATATACAACCTTCCGAATTGGATAAGCGTACAGGTCGAATAAACTAATGGTGAAGATATTTTACCAAGAAGGGCTATCTGCTGATGCGGATAGCCCTTGTGTATGTTATAAACCAATCGATGTGCAACGCTTATCGCACCTGTATATAGTCGATAGTTGTAGTAGTAGTTCCATCGAAATTGCTAAGTAAAATGTTTCCTGATACAGGATAACCCTCTTGGTTATATGTCCAACTAACATTGTACACCGAAGAAAAAGTGGTAGCCTCATCATAATGTATAGTGGTTTGATTGATCAGATTGTTTTCAACATTATCATACATACCTATATGTATAAAAAACCAAGCAGGCATATTTATACTGCTAGCGTAGCCTTTTTTGTCATCATAGGCACGCACTTGTTCGAACAGTACATTCCCCCATCTACTAGGGAACTCTACATCTATGATATTGCCTTTGGAATCGTGTGTGTATTTTTGTCTCCTATATACGGCTCCACTATAATATTCCATTCGTTCCATTAGTTTCTCTTCGCTATCCAGTAAAAAGGCAAAACGTGCTCCACTTTCTCTTGTATCTGTCAAAAACACTTTACCCGAAGCATAAGCACATACAAGTGAATCTAGCCTATAGAATGTTTCCTCTGGCTGACTGGAGAATAGTATTTGTTTTGTTATTATCAAATCTATTTTTTTATCTGGCCTATAAGTTATCCAAGTTGAGTCTACTCCTCTCATTTTATTATTAAGCAAACTTGATTCTACAGACAACTCTAACTGCTTACTCTGATTGTAGGTATAGTGGGTGGTAGATTGAGACACTCCGTAACTATCCGTAGTCGTACGAACGATCTTAGCAGGCAGGTAAGTCGAAGAAGCTTCGTCGTTCGATTCGTTTTCACACGAACTCGCCAAGAGTAATAAGGCTAATAAAGAGAGTAATTTGAAATGTAATCGTTTCATATTTTTTATTCCAATTTTTAGAGTGTTAGTTTACCATCGGTAACGCTTATCGCACTTGTATATAGTCGATAGTTGTAGTAGCTGTTCTATTAACAAAATCGTTAAATGAAAAGTTTCCTGATACAGGATAACCCGCATCGTTGTACGTCCAACTCGCTTTGTATATGTAAGGGGTAGGCTCGTCGTAATGTATAGTGGTTTGATCAATCATATTGTTTTTAAAATTCACAGACATACCTATATGATCAAAAAACCAAGCAGGCATATTTATACTGCTAGCATAACCTTTTTTATCATCATAGGCACGCACTTGCTCAAACAGTATATTCCCCCATCTAGCACGTACCTTTGCTTCTATCACATTGCCTTTGGAATCGTGTGTATATTTTTCGACCATATATGAGCGTCCATTATAATAATCTATTCGTTCCATTAATTTCTCTTCGCTATCCAGTAAAAAAGCAAAACGTGTTCCACTCTCTCTTGTATTTGTCAAAAACACTTTACCCGAAGCATAAGCACATACTAGTGTATCTCGCTCATTGAGTTTTTCCTCCTGACCAGAGAATGTTCTAAGTCTTTTTATTATCAAATCTATTTTTTTATCTGAACCATAAGTTATCAAAGTTGAGTCTACTGCACTCATTTCATTATTAAGCAAACTTGATTCTACAGACAACACTAGTTGCTTACTCTGATTGTAGGTATAGTGGGTAGTAGATTGAGACACTCCGTAAGTATCAGTAGCCGTACGAACGATCTTAGCAGGCAGGTAGGTCGAAGGATTTTCGTCGTTCGATTCGCCTTCACACGAACTCACCAAGAGTAATAAGGCAAATAAAGAGAGTAATTTGAAATGTAAGTTTTTCATATTTTTAGTTTTGATGAGGCAAAGTTAATAAAAAAGTCATAACTCACTCCAAACCAATAGCTAAAAACACCTACAAGGGCAAAAGAAAAGGGGCTGTACTGTTTTAGTACATCCCCTTTCTAATTCACTAAAAAAAAACATCAATAAAAAAACCTATAAATAGAAGGTTGACCCCAATCTGAATACATTTATTTTGTCTGTAAAAACACGCTTTACATGTAGCAGCGAGTTAGCATATCGCTAGCATCTACTTCTTTGAACTTGAGCCGATCTGTCTTGAGCTTGCACCTGTATAGTGCCAGTGGAAAGTATCAATAGCATAGCATAGATGCTAAGTGATAAAAAACCAAACCCAATCTTTCTCATTTTTGTACGTGTTGCTCTAATTATTACCTATATCAATCTTACTGTTGGGTATAAAACAAAAAGCACCTCAATTTTGTTTTATTAAAAAAAGATAATAATTATCATTTTCCTTAAATCAACACAAGTTTATTCAATCTCAAAGATTGCCTGAATCTCTACCGCCGACCCTACAGGCAACGAGTAAGCCCCAAAGGTAGCACGTGCATGTTTGCCTCTGTCGCCAAATATACGAGCCACAAGATCCGAAGCCGCATTCATCAAATGGGCATGATTGGTATAATCGGGCGTAGTACAAAATATACCCGTTAGCTGCACACATTGCTTCACCCTGTTAAGGTCGCCACCAGTAGCCTGCTTCAATACCGCTATCACATTTAGCATGGTTTGCTCGGTAGCCTCTTTAGCCTGCTCGTTGGTTACATTATCACCCACCCTACCAGGGTTAACAATTTTACCATCTTTCAGAGCCACCTGATTTATATATACCTTATTATTACTTATAGCGTAGGGCAGATAATTACCCACTGGTGCTGGTGCTGGTGGCAACGTTATATTCAACTCGTTGAGGTTAGCCTCTACGTCGGTTACCTGTGCTTGTATACTGCCTAGACTTAGCGAAGCGAGTATAAATAGTGCGAAACAATATTTTTTCATCTTACAATCCTATATTTAGGTGAAATACAAATCTACGTTTATTTTTTGTTTTATGTCATCTTCTTCTCTTTTTCGAAAAAAATGAGCACTTTTTATTAAAATAAATTCATTTTTCGGATACAATAGATGCTATTTGAATATTTTTTGCTAATTTTCGGAACTCAATTTATAAATTATTAATTAAAATGAAAAAAATTATTCTTTCGATACTCCTTTCTGTATCATTGGTAGCAATGGCACAAAAAACAGTATTGATAAACAACGTCCAAATATTTAATGGCGTAGATCAAAAAATTACAACAGGTAACGTACTTATTGTAAATAACCTCATCAGCAAAGTATCGGCCGACCCCATCGCTACTAACAAAAGTGGCATGGTTACCATCATCGATGGTAAAGGCAAATTTTTGATGCCTGGTATGATCGATGCACACGCACATACCACAATGGATGCTATGCCTATGATGGAGGCAATGAGTTCAGACATTTCGTACATCAGTTTGTTTTCGGCAAACTCAAGCAAAAATCAACTACTCAGAGGTTTTACTACGGTAAGAGATATGGGTGGTAACCCATTTGCTCTAAAAAGAGCCATTGACGAAGGCTTGATGCAAGGTCCTCGTATCTATCCGAGTGGATCGATGATTTCACAAACAGGTGGGCATGGAGACTTTAGACTACCAACGGATGTGCCTCGACTTAACGATGGTTCGTTGACCTACCTAGAGGCAAATGGTATGATTGCAATAGCCGATGGGCATGACGATGTGTTGCTTAAAACACGTGAGCAGTTGCGTCAAGGAGCTTCGCAGATCAAACTTGCTGGTGGTGGTGGTGTAGCATCAGACTACGATCCGCTAGACGTGAGCCAGTATACTGCGGACGAGTACAAGGCGGCTGTAGATGCTGCTACCAACTGGGGTACGTATGTTACTATACACGCCTACACCCCACACGCTATACAAGCAGCCATCAGTGCAGGTGTAAAATGTATAGAGCATGGGCAGTTAATTGACGAACCCACGGTAAAGATAATGGCAGACAAAGGCATCTGGTGGTGTTTGCAAGCGTTTCTTGACGATGAGGATGCAATACCAGTTCCTGCAGGAAGCCCCAATAGAGCTAAACAATTAAAAATGACTAGTGGTACAGACAATGCGTATGCTTTGGCTAAAAAACATAAAGTTAAAACAGCTTGGGGTACAGACTGCCTGTTCGATACTAAATTGACTACACGCCAAGGAGCTCAATTGGCAAAACTGACACGTTGGTACACCCCCTTCGAAGTGCTAAAAATGGCTACATCGAGCAATGCGGAACTACTGGCTATGTCAGGACCTCGTAACCCATACCCTCACAAGTTGGGCGTTATACAAGAAGGTGCTTATGCTGATTTACTTATTGTTGATGGAAACGTATTAGAAAACATCAAACTGATTGAAAACCCAGAGCAAAACTTTTTGCTGATTATGAAAGATGGTGTTATCTATAAAGACAATATCACAAAATAAAATAATTGTGTAAGGCATTTAGCCTAAATGTAAAAAACCAGTCAGACACTCTAAAAAGTGTTGACTGGTTTTTGTTTTGGAGGAAAGATCGTTTTATTTAAAATATCAAAATAAGAAAAAAAGCTTAATATTTGCATATATTCATTTAAATATATGTATATTTGCAATTATTGATATTAGAACTATTTACGCTACTACGTTTTTTTTGAGAGAGTATGAAAAAAATTCGCTACATATCTGTATTGTTATTCTGCATCATTAGCATTTTGCAGGTTAACAGCCAAGGCGTTACAGAAAAAAGAATACATGTAACAGAATTGGCTAATAAAAAGCCAGGCTATATTATCACAACTACCCATCAAACAATTCATATCCACAGGCTCGAAAACAATGCCCAAGTAATGATATTTGACATGAATGGACGTGCTGTTGTTAAACAAAAAGCAAACCATCGCAACATGACAGTGTCAGTACGCAGTGGAGACACCTATATTATTCGCATCGAGAATGGGCAAGAAACCACCACTCAAAAAGTATTTGTACCTTGAAGACAAGAAAGGGAACATACTTAAACACAAGCCGCAAAACAAACTAAGTTTATATTCTCGTATTCCGATCTACAATTTTAATAACATTATACAACTCCATTACATCGTTTAGGTTAAGTATAAAATCATCAAACAGAGGATTGAGCGGATGACAAACAATGTTGCCCGTATCCACATTATGCTCTGTTATTTGCTTAATAGTAACGCCCTCGGTACGATGTACAATTACAAAAAACCAGTCTCTGAAGTGCAACTTAGATCGCCACAGATCTGGCTTTATCTCACGGCACAATATCTTATCTTTATCATAAATTGCATTGCGTGAGCCATCGTCCATACTATCACCATTCACCTCAAACACCCGATAACTACCGCGGTAATGCTTGTCAACAATAACAGGAACAGTAGGCAAAGACTCGATATAATCGAAATCGCCAAATCCCTTTGGGTATCCTGCCTGAGCAGAAACGGGTATAAGTGGTACATTCAAAAAATCGACCTCTACCAAGGGTTTAGCATCACTTTTTAGCATAGACTCCTCCCCTGTACGTACCCAAACCGAGTTGATCTGAGGATGCAAATCGACTAAACGATCGATAAAACTGGAGGGAATAGGCTTCTTGCCATTCAACAATTGCGAAAACGACGACTTGTTGCTATACCCCATCAGTCGCCCAACCTCTTCTTGATTATTCGCAACCCCCTGACCCATAAGCCATTTTATTATTACACGTATTCTAGTTAACTCTCCCATAATCGTATTTAACAGCCCTTATTAAATAAAAGTAAACTTTCGCTTGCGTGATAAGTAAACTTTGTTTATATTTGCAGTGAGTTTATTAACTGCATTACAAATATAGGTAAATATTACTAATGGCAATAGAAAATAAACCAATATTTTAATAATAATTTCAAAATGAATGAAAATAAAAAATTAAAACAGAACATAAAAGCAAACTAAGTTTACTTATCTATATTAATAATAACACATCACGAAGATGGCAGCACTAGAAATTCAATGTTATTTAGACGAATGTCAAATGAGAGCTTTAACAGACTACGTATCAGTCCGTTTATACAAAACCCATCCCGACTGTTTGCAAGACATAGACACCTGTTTTGATACACTACCGGTACGCCTGTGTGTAGAATTTGAAATCGCATCGGCAAGTGTGCAACTCAAGCAAGCCGAGGTGCTAGACGAAGATTGGCAAACCATTGATGCCGATAGTGCTGTGCTACGATCGAGACTGCGAAACATGCTAAATACGTATAACCATTCCGAGAACCAATTGATGCAAAACGCTCGCAATATACGTATAGAGCAAATACAAAACACCTTATGCAACAGTTAGTTTATGAATAAAAAAACATACCAGCAACTGATTGACGCTGCACAACTGCTCGTTGTTGTGCTATCGATAATCATACTGTCCATTGTATTTTATCTATTAAGCGAGTTGCTCAAGCCCACATCAGCCGACGCTGTGGATACTGTACGGATAGATAGCAGGCGAGAGTGTCATAGAACTGATGGATGCACAAATATATTTTTCTTTTAACCATATTAACATTTAAAAAAGATGAGATTAGGAAACACAGGAGGTAAAAACAAAGGAAAAAAGTACTTGAAAATAACGGGTAACGAAACCATCACAGCCCAAAACAGTGCCATGGCAAATGCGTTTGCTCAATGGTTTGGCGACAATCACCGCAAGCTAAAGACCGAGCTAATACACAAAGGTACGCACAACGACGACATTGTGAGTGAAACTTTTTTACGTATTCACGACAAAATATTGTACGGAGGACTCGATGTATTGGAATATAAAGCCTACTTTCATCGGGCCTATTTTACCAACTACATACAAGACTGCATGAAGCAAAGCAAACAAGCCCAACTATTTGTAAACGACGAGATGGCTACACAAAGCATCGACAACTACCTAGAGATGACCGAAGCTGTATTACAGCAACAACAACTGATTGCCGACACCATTCGGTTTATCAAACAACGCTTTGCCCCTGACGCATACAATATGTTTGTTGTATACCTCGAATCCGATACCAAGCAATACTGCTCGGTAGCCGAAAAGTTGGGCTTGGCAACGGAAGACGTAAGCCAAACCATCGGTCGCATCAAGCGTATTGTTAAAACCAACCAGAAACTCACATCGGCTCGAAAAAGCATGTAAGTAGACTCCTCCTTTTTTTAACACATATTTGCAGTCGTATTGCACCGCTATTGCTATCCTTTAGAGACAAAAGTGTGTGCAGTACTACCACCACTATTCGACAGACACACCCTGTGCCTACAGGCTCTTTGACATACTTCGCATAACGATGATCGTTATAAACGGATAACGACATCAACAACAAAAATGGGTCTTATTCTAATTTTTGCTCATTTTTTAGAATAAACTTTTCCTTATTCTAATTTTTGCCTATTTTTTAGAATAAGACTTTCCTTATTCTAATTTTTGCTCATTTTTTAGAATAAGATTTTGCTTATTCTAATTTTTTGCCTATTTTTAGAATAAAAAGGAGAATAAGTATTGTTATGAAAAAGTTTAAAGCTGGAACTTATATCAATCAAGACTGCTACAAAAGTTTTCAACCCACTATGTTATGCAAACCATGGTTGATTGACGACATGGACATAATTGGGCTACTTAGCAAAGCCGACAGGCAACTAGGACGTTTGGATATGTACTCGCACTACGTAGACATCGAGATGTTTATACAAATGCACATCACCAAAGAGGCAACCCAATCGTCTAAAATAGAAGGTACGCAGACCAACATCGAAGAGGCATTACTAGACCAATCGGAAGTGTTAGACGAAAAACGAAACGACTGGATAGAAGTGCATAACTACATATCGGCTATAAACGAAGCCGTTACCTTGTTGCATACGCTGCCCTTCTCGTCTAGGCTAATACGTGAAGCCCACAAAATACTATTACAAGGTGTACGTGGTCAGCACAAACAGCCAGGCGAATTTAGACGAAGCCAAAACTGGATAGGTGGATCTAGCATCAACGATGCCATATTTATACCGCCCGTTCACAACGATATTGCCGAATATATGTCTGACATCGAAAAGTTTGCCAATGACGAAATACAGAATATACCTGACTTGATAAAAATTGCACTGATACACTACCAATTCGAAACCATACACCCATTTTTGGATGGTAACGGACGTGTAGGACGTTTGATGATTACCCTGTACCTTGTAAGTAAAGGCATTCTAAAACAACCCATCCTGTATTTGTCCGATTTTTTCGAACGCAACAAGATGCTGTATTATGATAACTTAATGCGGGCAAGAACGCACAACGACATCAATCAGTGGCTCAAGTTTTTCTTGACAGGGGTAATGGAAACTGCTCAGAAAGGAGTGGATACCCTTGATGCTATATTTCAGCTACAACGCTCAACAAACCAATACATTCAAACCTTGGGAAAACGTGGCGTAGATACCAAAATAGTGATCGATTATCTGTACAAAAAACCCCTCATCACGGTGAGTACAGTAATTGCCATTACGGACAAAGCTCCACAAACAGCATATAACCTCATTGCCGATCTTGAAAAAGAGGGTATATTGAAAGAAATAACTGGAGCTCAACGCAAAAAAATATACATCTTTAAAG
>JBDLTH010000042.1:0-2880 GCA_039799165.1 Bacteroidota bacterium | reverse complement strand
TTGAATATATGTTGATTAATACGTTATTAAGGGGCGACTAAATAACAAGGAAGAGCCTGCATATAGCAGTAACTACTAAACTCTGCCTACAATCAATCTAATAACAGTTATCCCTAATTCTACTGCGAGTGGTCTTATTAGTCTTTTACACTACTTGCCCAAGACAATATAAGCATACAATATAGAAAGATATCGACTTATAAATCTGATGATTTAAAGTAAATGCTTCTACAAATAGAATGGCTATTGCTCAAACGTAAACCATCAAGGTTTAGACTTAAGCAAAGCCATTCTTTATTAAAGATAATATACTCACTCTGTCAATTACTTCGAAGGATAGCCTGGGTTTTGTTTAAACTCTGTTTTATTGGTTACATTATCCATTTCATACTGTGGTATGGGTCTGACATAATGTATCTCATTCAACTGACCATTACCATAAGGGTTACCTTCAGCGGCCGATTTTGCGTCTGAGTTATATTTCAGCGTACGATCAACTAATGTCCGAGTACGTTTTAAATCAAACCAACGTATAAACTCTGCACCTAATTCCAATGCTCGTTCATCTAAAATGAAATTGAGATCCAAATCTGTGGGAGCAACATTCATTTCAGCTTCATGCCCCAATACGAGGGCTCTCTTTCTCAAGTCGTTCAAATATTTAGCTGATGATGAGTTGTCATTCAATTTCCAAGCTGCTTCGGCAGCATTGAGATAAACTTCACCTAATCTGAAAATAATGACATCCTTGTATGAGCGCTCATCTTTAGGTATCTGCCGAGTGGGATCTAGGAATTTTTTCAAGGTATTATAGCAGCCACGACCGTTTGGTTTTGGTAGTCCAGTCAGAGGATCATACATATCATCTATATCATTTATCACATAAGGCTTCAATTTTCTGTCCTCTTCATATTTGTAGGGTAGACGAACCAATAAAGTATCACATTTAACGTTTACTGTTGAAGGATTTAAATAATTCACCGAAATATCATCATCAGACTCCAATTTACACCACGCCCACAGAAAAGTACTCTCAAAGCGTTTATCGAACCGACCAAATCTCGACAGATACCATCTGGTAGGCATATTCTTCTGCCACTCTCTGCCGTACATTTTAGTATGCCCTCTGGAATCAGGTACTTTAGACAAGTCTACAGCAGATTTAGTGTGTGGAGACACCCAATATTTATGGGGGTAGGTCTGATTATCACTTGACAAACCTGTATTATATGAGGTGTTTGTTGTAAACTGAACGGAAAATATTATTTCATCATTCTGCTCATTGTAAACATCAAAGATGTCATCTAAATTATCTAAAAGACGAAAGCTATAATCTTTAATTAACTCATCGGAGAGTTTTTTCACTTCCGTATAAATAGCTTTTGTATCTGGATAGCGAGAATCGGACAAACTTGTCAAAACATCCTTGTTCGCATAATCATTGTATCCAGCCAAAGCTAGGAGTACTCTGGATTTCAGTGTTTTTGCCGCTGCAACATGCACCCTGCCGTATTCTGTAACACTTTTAGGTTCAGGCAGTTTGCTTATAGCGATGTCAATATCGCTAAGAATCAGTTTATAAAAATCGGCAATACTTTTTTGGTTTCCTGTAGTCGTAAAAGAGCCTACTGGAAGAGGATCTACTACGTAATGTGCTCCTTCCCCCCATGTTTCAATAATATAATAATAATACCAAGCTCTAAAAAAATGTAGTTCTCCAGTAGCAGAATCTTTCTGCTTTCCGGAGGCAAATGGAATATTATCAATTTTACTTAACCCGAAGTTTATATTGTTAATAGGTTCATATAAACACCTCCAGAAATCTTTGATACAACCTTTATTAGGTAAATTGTTGGTGTTATACCAAGTGAGATCTCTGTCACCACTTCCAGCCCATGTCCAAAGATCCGTACCCATCTCTCCTAAATCACAAAGATATTGAATAACTGATCTTGAACTCCCATATACCGATGTCAAAAGGTCATTCATCCCTTTTTCAGTAGTCAAATACTCTGTTCCAATCTTTCCTTTAGGTTCTTCTTCCAAAAAGTCAGCACAAGAACCTAGGCTAAGTAAAAAACAGGCTACTGAGATTTTCAATATTGCTTTCATTGTCGTATTTATTATTTAAAGGTTAATATTAAGACCTGCCACATAAGTTCTATAAGCAGAAATATCATATCCAGGAGCCTGTGGGTCTATGTCCTTATCAGCTTTGTAGATATAACATGGATTCTTCACCCGTGCATAAATATTCAGATTCTTGATGAAGGGGATATTTTTAAATGTATACCCAATAGTGATTTCCTGAAGGTTCAGATAGGTTGCTTTCCGATATCCAAGCACTTGAATGTTGGTTATAGGACCTTCCGAACGCACACTTGGGTATTTATTGGTTGGATTATCGGGAGTCCAATAGTTTCCGAAAACAGATTGTGGGATATATCGGCTACCATTTAAGAATACATTAGTACCCAACGCTGAAGATTCAAGCATGTGCCCAAATTTACCCTCAATAGCAAACGCAAAATTAAAATTATGCAATTCAAAAGAGTTTCGCATGAACATACTCCATTTAGGATTCTTCTGTCCCAAAATTATTTTATCATGTTCAGCATCAATTGCTGTTCCGTCCTGCGGATTCTGATCTTTCAACTTCAAGTCTCCAACTTTGGCATTATAAAGCAAGGCTTCAGCCTCTTCTCCTTTTTGCCAAATACCTATTTTCTCATAATCATAGATAACATTAATCGGTGCTCCGATAAACCAATTGGAACCAATCATATCGTTCTTTTCAATCAAATTGGTGATCTTTTCCTTGTTTGTATAGAAGTTAAAGTCTGTTTTCCACTGAAAATTCTTTAAATTCATATTAATAGC
>JBDLTH010000041.1:0-9794 GCA_039799165.1 Bacteroidota bacterium | reverse complement strand
TAATTTCCTTCAAAGATCGTTTTAGTTTGCTTTACTCTTTTTATAACCGCTCTCGGTTGTAAAGCGAGTGCAAAAGTAGTCCCTTTTCATATAGCTTCCAAATATTTTAAACCCTTTTTTTTGGAAAATCGTAAATGTTTTTATAAAATCCTAGTCCTCAAATATATCTAATCGTAGACTTTTATATCTATTTTACCAGGAAAGTGAAATGACGGCTTTAAATAATATCAAAAACTTATATTATTTCTCTTTCCGAAAGATGATCGAGGGTGTGGGGTGCTTTCTATAAATCTGCTATTTTATGGCTTATGCTATATTGAGAGGTGTTACTTTGATAAAAGTGATAAGTGATATACTATAAATAATTATATTTGCATCTTGACTGTTAATTTAAGATATAGCATGCAACTAAAAAAGCACCCTCTCCATTTATTTCAATTTTGTCCCAAATGCGGTTCTGACAAGTTTGTTGAAAACAATTTCAAATCGAAACATTGCGAATCTTGTGATTTTACCTATTATTTCAATTCATCTTCGGCTACGGTAGCTGTTATTATAAACGATCTCAACGAAATTCTGGTGGCAACTCGTGCCAATGATCCTGCGAAAGGCACTTTAGACCTGCCTGGAGGGTTTGTGGACATGAATGAAAGTGGCGAAGACGCTGTTATGCGTGAGGTTAAGGAAGAAACTGGCTTGGATGTTAAGTCTGTACAATACCTGTTTTCAATACCTAACTTATATGTATACTCTGGATTTGAGGTGGAGACTACTGATTTGTTCTTTTTATGTAAGGTTGATAATGGGAAAACATTTACGGCATACGACGATGTTTCGGAGCTACGATTTATACCTGTATCTGATCTTGACTCCTCTTTGTTTGGTCTCCGCTCAATAAAAGAGGGTGTTGAGAGAATAAAGAGATTAACGCTCTAACTCTTAACTTGGACAATAATAAAAAACAACGGATAAAAATTAAATATGAAAGTAAAACTACTCTCTTTATTCCTTTTTATAGCATCACTTGGTACAACAAATGGGCAGAAAGGTATTAACCATGAGTTGCCAAATCGTCTTTTTAGAGAAGGTAAGGACATGTTTTTGGACAAAAACTACGTGGGGGCTCAAAATACGCTTTCGGAGTTTAAGCAAATAGCCTCTGATAAACAGCTGGTTTCGGAAGCGGATTACATGATTGCTGCATCGAGCTATTTCAAAGGTAGTGGGCATGCAATTGAGGTATTGCATGACTATTTAGAAAAATATCCAGAAACGTATCACCGTAACGATATCGCTTTTTATATTGGCTCTGTTCATTTTGGTAATAAAAATTGGGACAAGGCTTTTTTTTGGTTCAATCAGTCAGACATTGACTACCTGAGCAAGAATGACCAAGAAGATTATACATTTCGTGCAGCCTATGTCAATCTTCAAAAAAACAATCGGAATGATGCTGCTCGGCAGTTTGAATCTTTGGCTAAGAACAGCAACAAATACTTTGAAGCTGCCACCTATTACAAGGCATATATCGACTTTAGGGAAGGAAAATATGATACTGCATTAAAAATATTCGATCGGTTAAAAAATAATCCCGAATATTCGGAGCAATCGCTATTCTTCATCACACAAGGCATGTTTCTAAAAAAAGACTTATCGGGAGCGGTTAATACTGGAAAAAATTATCTGAATAAGTATCCTACTAATAGTAACTCTGCCGAAATACACCGCATACTGGGAAACAGTTATTACAGAATGGGCAATACTCAACAGTCGATAAGCAGTTATGAGCAATATATGGCATTGGAACGTAAACCTTTCAGAGAGGATATGTTTCAATTGGGTACATCCTATTCGCAACTAGGCAATACAAACAAAGCGATACAAGCTTTACAGCATACAGCATCTAAAGACGATAAGCTGGGGCAGGCTGCTTACATGCTACTTGGGCAAAACTACCTAAAAGTATCAGACAATGCGAATGCTCTAATGGCTTTTGATGCTGCATCGAGGGTTAAATATGACCCTACCATAAGCGAAGTGGCTTTGTATAACTATGCTATGCTAGTACACAAAACCTCATTGTCGGTGTTCGACCAGTCTATTACTGTGTTGCAACGTTTCTTAAACGAATATCCAAACTCGAAATATGTAAATGAGATTAACAACCAATTGGCTGGAACTTTGCTTTCGACAAACAACTATCAGGCAGCACTTAATGCTATTGGGCAAATACGTAATCCAGGCAAACAAATCTTGGATGCTAAGCAAACGCTATTGTTTCAATTAGGAGCTCAAGATTTTATAGATGGTAAATATGAGCTTGCATCGCAACACTTCAATGCCTGTATAAATATGGGAGAGTACGATACTAAGTCGAGAAACGAAGCCTACTTTTGGCGGGGCGAAACGCACTATCGGACCAATAACTATATGTCTGCTATAAAGGATTATGAGACCTATGTTGCTAAATCGAACGCTTATAGCCAAAATTATGCTGATGCCTTATATAATATGGGGTATTCGCAATTTCATCTAAAGCAATACAATAATGCACTCCATAGTTTGAGGCAGTACACGACTCTAGAAAAGAATAAACAGAGACCAACGTATTCTGATGCTTTGAATCGTATGGGCGATTGTTATTTGTATAACCGAAACTTTGCTGATGCTGAAAGAGCCTACGCACAGGCAGGCTCAAGCACAAACCAAGGTGCTGAATATGCCGATTTTCAACGTGCATTTGTACAGGGATTACAAAAAAACTTTAGTGGAAAAATTGGAGCATTGGATGCTATGATGTCTAAATATCCAAATTCGCAATATGTTGACGATGCTCTTTTCGAAAAAAGTAGAGCCTTAGTTATGCTAAATAGAGAGCAAGATGCGATACCTGTACTCAAGCAGTTATTGCAACAGCACCCCAATTCTAACATTGCTCCTCAGGCGGGTGTATTGCTAGGACAAGCCTATTACAACACAAACAACAGTACGGGTGCTATATCGGCTTATAAAGGTGTAGTGCAGGCACACAAAAACACAGAAGAGGCACAGATGGCAATACAAAGCCTAGAAGGTGTATACCGAGATATGAACGATGTAGCGGCGTATGCCAATTATGTAAACTCGCTAGGTGGAGGTATTGTAGTTACGGCTAGTAGGCAAGACTCTCTTACTTATCTTGCAGCAGAAAATGCGTATATGAAAGGGCGACCTACCGAAGCCATAAATGCCATGAACAGTTACCTGAAATCGTATCCCAATGGACGTTTTGCTGGTGATGCTCATTTTTATATTGGATCGATAGCTTATGATGGTAAAGATTATACAACGGCACTTACAGAGTTTAACAAAACTATTAGTACAGGTAGTTCCAAAAACTTGAATAAGGCTCTCGCTCTTACTGCCGACATACAAATGAATAAAGGAAGCTGGCAAGATGCCTTCAATACGTACAAGCAACTGGATCGTGTTGCCGTAAGCAATGATGACAAAACAACAGCATTGGTAGGTATTTTGAAAACTGCAAATGCCTTGCATGGTAGTAAAGAAGTGATAGCCTCGGCAACACAGTTATTGGCTTCGGAAAAAACATCGCCCGAAATACAAAGCCTAGCATTATTATACAGAGCTAAAGCGTACTTGAAATCGTCAGAAACAAATAAAGCTATTGCCGATTTGCAAAAAGTGGCTACTGACACCCGAAGCATCTACGGAGCAGAGGCTCAATATATACTAGCGGAAACCTATTACAAAACAAAATCGTACGACAAAGCCGAGCAACAAGTAAATGGTTTTATGAAGCAAAACACACCCCATGCTTACTGGATGGCACGTGCCATCATTGTGTTATCTGACACCTATGCTGCTAAAGGAGATACGTTTCGGGCAAAACAATATCTTGAAAGTTTGAAAGCAAATTATACAGGGACGGAAGATGATATAGCAGCTACAATTGCTTCACGTCTGACAGCTTTGAATAAATGAAACGGGAGTTGAAACAGGCTAGTAATATTAAAAAAATCAGAAATTGCAATGAATAAACTATATAAAATCTCATTTTTAAGTTTCTTGGGGATAACTTCTGCATCTGTGAATGTATCAGCCCAAACGGCAGTCAAAGACACAACCCTCAACAGGCACGTTAACTTGGAACGGGAATACACTCCGAGTATCAAAGATGCGTCGAAGATAAACACCTTGCCTGCGTTGTATCAACCTCAAAAAAAACAATATAATATTCAGTTCGAAAACGCTATACCATCCGTCAATCTGTCAAACGACGCCATAGGTGATACTGGATCGGGAGATATCAAAACCAATATTGATTATAGTAAACACAAAGGGTATTTGCTATTTGGGGCAGGCATGTATACCAATCTCGAAGGGGCTTTGGGATACAGGATAGTAGATGCACCAAACGACCAACTTGACATTTTTGCTACCCACAGTTTTACGAATGCACGTATCAAGTATTTGTTCAAAGATTCTCCATTGGATGAAGTGAAAGCTTATGATATGGAAAACCTCATCAAACTCACCTATAAGCATTCGTTCGACGCATTTATATGGCACTTGAGGGGTTCGTACCTCAACAATGCCTTCAACTATTATGGCAACCCTTACATTATAGACCCTTTGGCAAACACCGAATCTTTTGAGAAAAGTTTGAAAGATAAGCAAACCGCAAATGTACTAGAGCTTGAAACAGGCATAGCGTCTAACCCCACGAACTCGGTACTTTATTCGGGAAACATCAAGTACAATCGATTCTCGCAAAAATACGGTCCTGACAAAGCAAACAGAGGTATTTCTGCCAACTTGATTGATGTTACGGCTGATGTAGCAGTGCCTTTTGAACAATTATTGCATATCGATGATTTTAAAATTGGGGCAAGAGGACGCATCTTTCATCAAGGATGCGATCCTGTGCAGTATGAAACGTCTAAAGATCAATTTTACGACCTCAGCTTGATACAAGCAAACCCCTACATAAGCCTTGGCGAGGTTGGCGATGCTATACTATTAGAGGTGGGTGCTAAGCTTAACTATGCCATTGACTACAACGACAAAACACGAATAGCTCCCAAACTAAAGCTATTGTGGAACTTTGCTCAAAAAAATAGTTTTTACATTAACGTAGATGGAGGTGTGAATGACAATAATTTGGTTTCTATTCATAGAGAAAACAAATACGCAAACCCATTCAGAAGGATAGCGATTTCTCAGACCCATTATGATATGAGAACGGGAATAAAATCGGGTGCGATAGCAGGCTTCGAATTCGATATTTTTGGAGGATACAAATACACCAAAAACGAACATCTTTATACACAAGTATCTGCCTCTTCGTGGGCAAATGTCAGTGATGCCCTCTATGCTAACCTCACTACAGGACATTTGGGAGGGTCGCTCCATACACGCCTTATACCCAATACCGATGTCTCGATGAAAGTGGTTGGTTATTTCTACAATGTAAAAGAATATAGTGGACTAAATACCCATCCTAGTCAGAAAAGAGCATGGGGATTGCCTAATATGACTTTCGACCTTAATGCTGATTTTCATATTATTGATAACCTTGTCTTAACAGCTCATTATGCGTTTGAAGGTGGACGAAAGACATACTTAAATAGCCAATCGATAAAAATGAGTTCTGTCAACGACTTAAGTTTCAGAGCAAACTACCAAGTACTTGATTGGTTCTCGGTTTATGGTAAGATAAATAACATTATGAACCAAAGATATGAAAGATATTATGGGTATACCTTACAGGGTATCAATGCACTGATAGGTGCTAGTCTGAAATTCTAACAATATAATTAAAACACTAGGTGTAAGCATTTTGAGATATTAGAGATAAAGCCTAGACGCAGCAAGAAAAAAGGAGAAAAAAAGGAGAAATTAGTTATGCCCTTTGCTACAAATATGCTCTTATTTTGCAACAAATGCAAACACAACGAGCGTATGAGTACTATAAACGCAAATTAAACCTTCAAAACTCGAACTCAAGACAGACTCTCCTTCAATCAATAGAACTCATACCTCCTATATAAATCCCTTTATCGGTATTGATAAAGGGATTTTCTTTTTAAGTCTTGTACCTCTTTTTGGTCTTGAATGTATGAGTGAGGCAACTGCATTAGTCGTATTTGAGTTAAAATAGAGAATAACAAATTTCCTTTAAAATAAAAAAAACGTAGTCTGATTGATCTAAAACTAAACGAAAATGACTATTTTTGATCTGATTTTTGATCTAAAGAAAAGCAATTACTCACTTATCGTCTTGTGTCCTTTTTCAAAGACAAATAAAATTTGACTAAATAATTAAACAAATATAATATGTTAAACGAATTTACAATCAGCAGAGGAAAAGCGATGCTCAATTTCTCTGTAAAATACTGTGATAGCCGTCAAAAATTGCTTAACAGTTACGGATTTAAAAAAGTTATTGAGTCTTTTATACAAGCACTAAAAAAAGACAATATTATCATCTACGACTATTACATCAAGCACTTTGATAATAATGATGACGATTTTGCACATTCACTGATTGAGGTGTTCAAATTTTTGACCGTCTGCGATGAGCAAGAGATAGTGAAAGTAAAACATAAATATTCGGTAATCTTCCATGACAAAGATCTATTTATCGAATTGATAGAGCTATTGTATGGCTATTGGCGACGATTAGAACGCATCTCAATTGTTCGTAATAGCAGTATTGGTGATGGTTTACAAAATGTACGCTTCATACAAGCCAATTCGCAATTCAATGATCTTGTGCTTGCCACATACCGCCGTATTGAAGAAAACATTATGGGTTTTACACATCGTGTATACCGTCAGCTGATAGCTGGGGCTAATGCTGGACTTACGCTTAACGATGTATCGTGGAACTGCCCTATCGAGTATAACGGACTATCGTCTGTACCCTTTATTAGCACAGTTGTATTTCAACCACCCTTGATTACATATACCAAACGAAATACACGTGATGGTATATTTCATGAACACTCTACAAATCCGATTGCCAACATCAGCCTCAATGACGATAATTATTTCGTATTCCCAGCATGGGTAGGCAATATGCTTACTTTCGTTTACTTCCATAGAGACTTTATCGATCACGGCTTAGGATTATCTAACCTCTTCGAGATGGCTAGTGTAAGCGAATATTTGGGTAAGAAACCTGATATTATCTACGTATTTGGTTATCCTGACGGACATGAGGAGAAACGTACATTCTATTACAAAGACAAGAAAAACGATATTTTGATTGGGTATGCAAATTATTGCGACGATATCGATTATTTTGGCTACATGAAGAAGATGCTTTTGACGCTTCATAATGTAAAGCAATTAGAAAATGAGCGACTACCCATACATGGAGCCATGGTAAATATTGCTTTGAAAAACGGTAAAGAAGCCAACATTATCATCATGGGCGACAGTGGTGCTGGAAAATCGGAGAGTTTAGAAGCATTCAGAACGCTGAACGAAAACTATATCCGACATATGCGTATCATATTCGATGATATGGGCTATCTGAAAATAGAAGCTGATGGTTCGATAAAAGGATACGGTACCGAGATTGGTGCATTTGTACGTGTAGATGACCTTGACCCAGCTTATGCCTACCAACAATTGGACAGAGGTATTTACTCAAATCCTGACAAGATAAATGCACGGGTAACCGTACCTGTGGCTACGTACGAAGTTATATCGAAAGGATACAAGGTCGATTATTTCTTGTATGCTAATAACTATACTGAAACGGCACAAAAACTGAATTTCATTGATGATTTGAACAAAGCTATCCAGATATTTGAAGATGGTGCGAGAAAGGCCAAAGGAACAACCACCGAAAAAGGATTGGTGAAATCCTATTTTGCAAATCCTTTTGGACCTGTACAGGAACGAGAACTAACCGAAAAACTGGTTCGTCTATATTTTGCAAAGATGAAAGAAAACAACGTAAAAATTGGCGAAATACATACAAGCTTGGCTATAGACGGTAAAGCTAAAGAAGGACCACGTATGGCAGCCGAAGAACTCTTCTCTATGATTAACGAGTAACTTTGCACAACGAGAGTATTCACTAAAAAAAAGAACAAAAAATGGGTCAAGCAAACACATTGATGAACGACAATATTGCCTTGTTGGGTAGATTGCTCGGAGATAACATCAAAGAAACACTGGGTGATGAATTTTTTGAACAAATAGAAACACTACGTCAACTATCTAAGGCATCGCATTGTGGAGACGACGAGGCTCATGAGAAACTGGTAAAAACATTACAGAATCTGCCTGATAAAGATTTTTTGCCAGTAGCTCAAGCATTCAATCAATTTCTGAATCTGACAAATACTGCCGAAGAGTATGACTCGGTATCGCAACATGCAGGAGGTAAAGATAATTGGGTCGATTTCTCGAATGTATACAGAACCTTGAAAGTTGGTGGCGTAAATGATGACGAGATCAAAAAATCGATTGACAATATATCGATCGATTTGGTACTAACGGCACATCCTACCGAGATCAACAGACGCTCGCTTATTAATAACTTGAACGAGGTGAATGATTGTTTACAACAGTTAGATCACGATGATATGGCAGATTATAAAAAGAACCAGATCATGCGACGACTTAAACAGTTAATTGTGCAATACTGGTTTACTTCCGAAATACGTAAAAACAGACCAACGCCCAACGAAGAAGCGAAATGGGGCTACGATGTTATCGAAAATAGTTTGTGGAAAGCCGTTCCATCATTTTTGCGTGAATTGAATGAACAAACAGTTGCATCTATTGGGTACACCATTCCCGTAGATGCACGCCCTATCCATTTTACATCATGGATGGGTGGCGACAGAGACGGCAACCCCAATGTAACGGCAATAGTTACAAAAGACGTGTTGCTACAAGGACGCAGACGTGCTGCCAAATTATTTCTTGCAGACATTGAATGTTTGGTCAAAGAATTATCCATGTTCTCGTGTACCGATGAGTTCCGAAGCTACTTAGGCAATGCCGAGGTACAAGAACCTTATCGTGAGCTGATGAAACAACTTAGATCGAAACTCAAAAAAACAGTTAGCTATCTGGATAGTGTACACGAGGGAAAACAAGTATACCTCGACAAAGATATAATCTATGACAACGATCAGCTTTGGACTCCTTTATACACATGCTATCAGTCGCTTAAAGCTTGTGGCATGCAAAGCATTGCCAATGATAAACTACTAGATACGCTACGCCGAGTAAAATGCTTTGGTGTAACGTTAGTAAAAGTAGACATCAGACAAGAAAGTACACGCCATACCGAGGCGTTATCAGAACTCACTCGTTATCTGGGTTTAGGAGATTATGAAGCATGGTCTGAAGAAGAAAAGCAAGCCTTTTTGATTCGAGAATTATCGTCAAGAAGACCTTTGATACCCACCAATTGGCAGCCTAGCCCCGAAACCAAAGAGGTGCTGGATACCTGCAAGGTAATTGCCGAAACGCCTCAAGGGGTGATACCTGTATATGTTATTTCGATGACACGCACCCCCTCGGATGTGTTGGCTGTACACCTTTTTCTTAAAGAATCTGGTTGCCCTTACAAATTGCCAGTATCACCACTTTTCGAAACATTGAACGACCTTAATAATGCTTCTGATATTATGCAACAATTATTTGCAATCAGCTGGTACAAAGGTGTTATTGACAATAAGCAAATGGTAATGATCGGTTATTCCGATTCGGCAAAAGATGCAGGTGCATTAGCTGCAGGATGGGCCCAATACCGAGCCCAA
>JBDLTH010000040.1:0-4214 GCA_039799165.1 Bacteroidota bacterium | reverse complement strand
AACGCTACCTAGGCAAAGGGGTGTTGAAAGCTGTTGACAATGTAAACAAAGTAATTGCTCCAGCACTAGTTGGTGATTGTGCTTTGCAACAAGTAGACATCGATATGAAAATGATCGAGCTTGATGGTACGCCTACAAAATCTAAATTAGGAGCTAACGCTATTCTAGGTGTTTCTTTGGCAGTAGCTAAGGCAGCAGCTAACTACTTAGATATTCCATTGTATCGTCATATTGGAGGTACAAACACATATGTGTTGCCAGTGCCTATGATGAACATCATCAACGGAGGTTCTCACTCAGATGCTCCTATTGCTTTTCAAGAATTTATGATTCGTCCTATTGGTGCTACATCATTCCGTGAAGGTTTGAGAATGGGTGCTGAGGTGTTTCATGCACTAGCAAAAGAGTTTAAAGGAAGAGGTCTTAGTACGGCAGTAGGTGATGAGGGTGGTTTTGCTCCAGCACTTAAAGGTACTGAAGATGCACTTGAGTCGATCATCACAGCTATCAAAGCTGCAGGATATGTACCAGGCAAAGATATTACAATTGGTTTAGACTGTGCTGCTTCTGAGTTTTATGACAAAGCAGCTAAAGTATACGACTATACTAAATTTCAAGGAGCCGATGCTGCTAAACTTACTTCTGCCGAGCAAGCTGCATTTCTTCAATCGTTGTCAGAAAAATACCCAATCGATTCTATCGAAGATGGTATGGACGAAAACGACTGGACGGGTTGGAAACAACTTACCGATGCGATTGGCGACAAAGTGCAGTTGGTAGGAGACGATTTGTTTGTAACAAACGTAGATTTCTTGAAAAAAGGCATCGAAACAGGTTGTGCAAACTCTATCCTTATCAAAGTAAACCAAATTGGTACGTTGACCGAAACGTTAAACGCTATCGAAATGGCTCACCGTGCAGGTTACACCAGCGTAACGTCGCACCGTTCGGGCGAAACCGAAGATTCTACAATTGCTGACATTGCAGTGGCTACTAACTCGGGACAAATCAAAACAGGTTCGTTGAGCCGTTCAGACCGTATGGCTAAATACAACCAACTACTTCGCATCGAAGAAGAATTGGGCAACCGTGCTGTTTACGGATACAAAAGAGTACAAAAGAACTAAGAAATACGTTTTTCTTGAGTTTTTTAAGATACGCTAAAATGCTCCCTCGTCAAGGTTATTACAACCTAGGCGGGGGATTGTTTTTTTACTACATTTGTTAATCTGATACATCTAATACGAACAAAATAAAAAAAGAGGATGGCTACTGCAATCCAAACAATACGAGAGAAATTCGTTGAGGCACTACCCGATATGCTTACGACATATGGTGAACTAATTGCCAAAAATTTAAGTGAAAACAAACAAGATATACTAGAAACTTCTACTGGAACAGTTGGTATACTGTTAAAGGTATTTGGGAAGCCTCTACTCGATAAGTATGAGGCAAAGAAATCAGAAGAAAAACGAGCCAACTTTGGTCTCGAAGCTTATTTTATGTCGGCACAGTTGCAAATAGACCAATCGATGGGTACTATTGATGAACTAAGAGAGGCTAAGTACACCGCAGAGCAAGTACTTGCTGTGGCTGAAGAACAAAATGTAAAAAGCTTAGATGCAATAACCGCCGACGAGTTAGTAATGGTTTTTCAGCCGAAGTATCATCCTGCAATACAACTTGTGCGTAAAAATCAAGAGAATATCTTTCGTTCTTTGGGCATAAGAGAGTCGGTAATAGAACGCTTTGTCAAACATTTTAATACACAGATTAGCGAAACGGTCGAAAAAACTTTTGGCAACGATTATTCAGCACACCTAGAGGAAATAAAGGCGTATATAAGAGACGAAGCCGAACTAAACCTATTGATGCAACTGATAGAGGCAGATCGAATAGGCTTTCATGCCAGCGAAAAGATGACGTACGAGCAAACTTTTGGCAAATGGAAACCCACCCATTCTGTAAATAACCCAAACCAAAATCAAGAAGAAGATACTGAAAATGAAAAATCATTAAGACCTGTTGAAGAGCTGGTAGATGAATATTTTGAGAAGGGAGAAAGGGACGCACTAGAAAGAATATTGTTTGTGATTGCAGACTTTGGCAAAGGCAAAACCGTATTTATGAAGCACTATGCAGCCTTGTTGGCTCGGCGGTATATAAACACACGAGAAGGCTATTTCCCAATCTATTTCAACTTGCGTGCATACACAGAATACAAATCGACCGAAAGGTTAGGGGTAATCGCTAATTACTTGAAGAAAGTATATGGCTTTGATATTGAAAAACACACCCACAAGTATATTTTTTTGATAGATTCCCTAGACGAAAGTGGCGAACTAAACAAGCCAGCCATAGATGCTGTAATTGCCTCTGTAAAAAAGATTCAAAATATAGATGAAACCCAACACAGGCACAACCGCATTCTTATTACCAGTCGCCCCATTGCTGAGTGCTTGGAAGAACACCTAGAGAGACACCATCCACACTGTATCAAAAATGAAGACGAAAGAGACATTGAGCATTATATTTCGATCTATGGATTTAAGAAAGAGCAGTTTAATAACTGGTTGATGCAGAGCCTAAAAAATAACGAATGCTGTCCGAAAGCATCTGATGTACCCTTTGTACAAAAAATACTAAAAGGCATTGAAGCTGGCGAGACCGTAGATGTATACAGTGAACTATTGAAGGGTAAATCGTTGGCAAAAAGCGAATTGCAACGCCCGATATTTGCCTATATGATCTATCAACTGATACTAAACAAAATAGATTTTTTGAAAGTAGGCAAAATAGGTATTTATTTGTCTTTCTTAAATTTTTTGTCGAAAGATGCAAAACACGTAAACGACCCCTTGTGTGAGGTGAACTTGTTAGACGAGCTTGGTTTTCGCAACCTATTGCATGCCACGGGAGCTTTGTGGATGCAACAACGACACAAAGGCAAGCAAGCAGCCCTGAAAATGGCTGATATTTGCCGTGTACTAAAACCCGAGGACAGAGACAAAGAAGACAAACAATTACTAGACAACAGCGATATTACAGATATACAGTTTTTGTCGCACTCTTACTTTGGCGAAAAAGACAACATCCTGCATTTTCAACACCAATCGTTTGCCGAAATACTCTTAGCTGAGTATTACCTCAAAATAATTATCAAATATGCTCTTGACAAAAAAACGAATATACACGAAGCCAGAGCAAAGCTAATGTTGGGTATTCCCACAGAGCAAAGTGTTTTGTTTTTTAAAGATTTATTGCTATTGCTAAAAGATACGGTGAGCGAAGAGGCTACCGATGAAGTAATAGAAAAGCGAAAACTATTGTTTCCACTAATGGCATCGCTTGCTATCGAAAAAAATAATACCTTACTCTCCGAAAATTTAGATCTTACTTGGTTAGATAAATATACTATAACAGACAGGGATGCTACCCCCCCAAGAATATTGCTCAACGGATGGTGCATCAATCAAACGCATATAGATAAGATACTCCAATTGGCTAAGGAAATCGTAAATGCCAGCGACTCGTTTGTATTGGCAAAGGCAGAGGTGCAAACTAACCTAATAGGTGCAGAAGTTTTATTATTCAGCAATAGAGAGTTGTATACCAATAGCACTTCGATGGACAAGTGGCTGGCACTGCTGGTGGGCAATACCTTGTGCAACGATACGTCCGATGCCGAACAGCCTGTTTTGTTCAACACCACCTACCAGATAAGCTATACCCAGCTCTTTGACTTGTTGGCAGAGAAGATGCCTTTCCAGTTTATGGGGCAACTATTTATGGGAATAGATATGAGAGAAAATAAGCAAATGATTGAGGTTGATCGTAATTTATACCATGTCAATTTTTCTTTTTCTTATTTGGAGAATATTAATTTTAGGGGTAAGCTTTATGGTGTGAATTTTAAGCAATCTGTTTTTGGAAATGTATGTTTTATAGACAATATCTTAGCACACACATCTTTTTATAAAACGGAGTTGAAATATATCCATTTTCTTGAATCGCATCTACGTTTTTGCGCTTTTGATGAACTAAAAGAGGGGTCAATGATTTATTCTGAAGATATGTTTTACGATTCAGTCTTCTTACCAGAGATAAGTGGCTTATTTGAAGATGATGTGGATGAGTATATAAACTGGCATGGCAAGGTGTTTATTCCTTTTCGGCTGAGCGAGGAGAAATTTGAAGATTATAACCCTTACAAT
>JBDLTH010000039.1:0-25912 GCA_039799165.1 Bacteroidota bacterium | reverse complement strand
TAGCTAGTCATAACTTTATTTGTTTATAATTAGAAACTTATATTAATACCTACAGTAAATGTTCTGGCTGAAGGATATGCGTTCATATCAACACTCCCTGGGAGGAAAGCTGCTGGTATATCGGACGATTGACCTATGAAGGATCCATTAGACTGCTCTGGATCAAGCCCCGAATAATCGGTTATCAAGAATAGGTTTTGACCCTGTAAGTATACACGTGCTTTGCTTAAATAAGGCTTAAGAAAGCTTGCTTTTGATAAATCGTAACTCAGTGTTAGATTTTGTAGGCGAATAAACCACGCATCTTCGATCCAATAATTGTTATAGAGGTAATTCCCTTCGTTATTTGCTCTGTTTGCAGGCAAAGTAGCATCAGGTCTTTGTATAGCATGCCAATAACCTTGTGCTTCTTGCAAATAGTTAGTCTTATGATCTGTTCTTGGCACCGCAAACATTGCTCTCATTTGATTATACATTTTATTGCCAAAGTTTCCGCTAAAGAAAAAATCTAGACTAAGTTCTTTGTAACGCAATGTATTGCCCAGCCCCAATATGAAGCGAGGGTCGGGGGTTCCAACGATCTGGCGAACGGCATTTGAGTCTTTATCTTTTTCGAAAGAAAATGAGCCCGATGTTTTATCAATTCCGTTTGTAATATAAGTATAATAAGAGTTTGTACGCTCGCCTTTAATAATACCCATTGCATTAAGTGCATTTATGGTACTTGCATTATCAACATTGTAGTCTGTTATCTTATTATCTAACCACGAAAAAGAGAATGTTGTGTTCCAGTCAAAGTCTTTTGTGCTTATATTTGTTGAGTTGAGGCTATATTCAACACCCCAAACACGCATCGAAGCTGCATTACTCCATTGCCTCTTATATCCTGTTTCGGGTAATAGATCTAACTGAACTAGCATGTCTTTTGTACTCTTAACAAAGAAATCTAATCCCCCGCTAAACCGACCTTTGAAGCTATAATCTACGCCAAGGTTTAGTTGTGATGTGCTTTCCCACTTCAAATCAGGGTTGTCTTTAAACTCGGGTAAAAATGCACCTATAACAGCATTTCCACCTAAAATGGAATTTGTATTAATGTCGTATTTCCGAAGCGATTGGTAAGGAGCTATACCAGAGTTGCCTGAGACACCATACCCCAAACGCACTTTCAACATATCGATGGCAGTTGCATCTTGAAGAAATTCTTCTTTATCAAGTTTCCATCCTGCTGAAATACCTGGAAAATAGGCGAACTTATTATTCTTTCCAAATACCGAAGCTCCATCGCGACGAAGTGTCATTGTTAACAAATACTTGTCAGCATAACTATAATCAAGACGTCCAAATGTAGACAAGTCTTTTCTGCGATCTCTATTCGAGTTCACAAGAGGGCTGTTTCCTCCAACTAAGTTATCGGCACCAGTTACATCTGTACCAAAGCCCGAGTTAAAGGCATTGAAGTAATTGTTATTTCTTTCATACAATTCATAACCGACAAGACCTGTAAGGTGATGTACTTCGTCAAACGTTTGGTCGTAGTGCAAAAGACCATTAAATGTAGCACCTGTACTTCGGTAAGAAGCCTGTAAGGCTGTACCTCTGTGAGAAAAACTTCCATTATAGGCGGTTGTTGTAGGTACATAGAGTTTACGGTTCATGTTCTGAGTATCGTAAGTACCTTTAACCTCTGCTTTAAGAAAAGGAAGTAGTTGATAAGCAGCTCCTACACTAAAATTTAGTTTATCCGTAAAAAGATTGTCTTTGATATCAAGCAACGAGACAGGGTTTACATTAAAATTACTGTTGGGATCGCTCGCGTATTTGCCATTGGTGTCTCGAACAGGTACATTTGGAGCAAAAGCCATCGCTCCAGAGATAATAGATTCTCGGGTACCGCCATTTGTAGGCTGGTTGTTGTCTTTAATATACGATGCAAAAATGTTTGAATTGAATGTGAATTTATCTTTTTTGTACTCAACATTTGTTCTGCCCGTATATCTATCCATTCCTGTATTTTTCAAAATACCTTTTTGACTAAAAGCTCCTAACGAGAAATAATATCTTAGGGTTTCAGAACCTCCTGAAAGATTTACATTATGATTTTGAATGAAACCATCTGTCGTAGTCTCGTCTATCCAATCAGTCGTTTTTCCATTTTTTATTTGCTCGTCAGTATATGTGGTTTGCCCTAAATCATTATATAATTTCATATAATCTTGTGCATTGAGTACGTCCAGTCTTTTAGATACTGTCTGAAGGCTTGCATACCCATCATATCCAACTTTCATTTGTCCTTGCTTACCTCTTTTAGTTGTAATGATGATAACACCATTAGAACCTTGAGCTCCGTATATTGCGGTTGCCGCAGCATCTTTAAGTACAGCAATACTTTCAATATCGTTAGGATTGATTGAGTTTAGCGGATCCCTACTTGGGGATGAAAATTGAATATTTCCAGCAGAAGGTGATTCGGGTGCGTTGATAATAAATCCATCAATAACATAGAGAGGATCTGTTTTTAAGAACAATGAATTTCGTCCACGAATAATAGTTTTGCCACCACCACCAGGCTGGGATGATGTTTGTTTAAACTGAACACCAGACACACGTCCCGAGAGCATTTGATCTACGGATGTAGAAGCTCCTCCAATATTTGTCTGATCTGCTTTTATGTTGGTTACTGCACCTGTTACATCTTCAATTTTACGGGTAGAATAACCAACAACAACAATTTCCTCTAGGAGTTTAGCATCATCCCTTAGTACTATATCCAAAACCAGAGTCTGAGGTGAGATTATTCTCAACTCCGTTCTATAACTTATCATCGAGAAAGACACAGTATCCTTGGCTCCTTCTGATAGTTTTAAAGAATAGTTTCCGTCAATATCACTTACTATACCCTCGGCTGTTCCTTTTTGTTGAACAATAGCCCCAATAATGGGTTCTCCCTTAACATCGGTTATCGTCCCTTTTATAAACCGTTGAGCATTGGCTGATATGCCTACCAATAAAAGGCATAATAGCAAACACCATTGTTTTAGAATCTGAGTTCGTTTTTCTTTCATGGTTATTATAAGTAATAGTTTGAGAATATTTTGATTGGGCAAAACTACATCCCATAATAAAAAAACCGTTTAAGAAATGTTGCAATATTTAGCAATAATGTTTCATTATTCGACGAAATCCTTTAAATATTTCGATACTATAGCAAACAAAGGAAATCAAGGATGTGGAAGTAGACTATTTTAAAAGTGTGGACAACACACTGATTGGATTAAAAAATCAAGCTAACTGGACATAAATTGGCTCTTATTGTAGCAGATATACTCAATGACAGAATTGTGGCACTCTATGATAAGTATGGGTATTTGCGAACATTTTTATAGAACCATTCAAAATGGGGCTTACACCCCGACTTTAGAGAAGGATGGTTTATAATATGTAAGCTTGTGTAGGAGTCTGGTTGCAGTACTATAACGATGAGAGACTTCGTACAGGTAGACAGTGTATTGCTTAAGGGGGCTGATACCAAAAGTAGCTGTTCAAAATCATTGAACAGCTACTTTTGTGTATAAATTATGCGAATGGCTTATCGTATCTCTAATTCTTTAATGAGACGCGGACAATTCATTATTTTATCTATTGTATACAACATATAGCGAATATCTACGCTGATGGTGCGTTGTAGTTTAGGCTCAAAAATAACGTCTCCACTCAAGGCATCCCAATTACCATCAAAAGCCAAGCCGATAAGTTCAGCTTTACCGTTAAAGACTGGACTACCTGAGTTTCCTCCTGTAATATCGTTGTTAGACAAGAAACCGATGTGCATTGTTCCGTCAGCATCGCCATATCTGTCCCATTCTCTAGCTTTCAGAGCATCTAATATATAATCATGTACAGCAAATTCGGGTTCGCTAGGATTTTCTTTTTGAAGAACCCCTTCCGATGTCGAGAAGTAACTATACGTTATCGCATCGGCAGGTTGGTAACCTCCTACTGATCCGTAGCTTAGGCGTTGCGTAAAGTTGGCATCAGGAGAGAACGCTTTGTTTGGTTCCATTTCCATCAAAGCAGCCATAAATTTACGAGACCCTTTGTCTACTATAGGGTAATAAGGCACAAGGTCTTGTATTATTTTTGATCTGCATTCTGTTATCGAATTCGCTAATTCTACGGCAGGGTCTTTTTCTAAGTCTTTCGCTGTACCCTTGGTTAGTAGTGCCGATAGATTATCTATATCTGTAAACTTGCTGTTTTTGTATACCCAATCCGCATATTTGTCATAGTCTCCCTTAAATTTCTTATTAATTATTTGATATATGCTCGGAAGATATTCGGCAGGTACTTTTTCAGCATAAAGCTTGAGTAATGCTGGCATTACTTGCCTGTCAAGTTGTGCTACATAGTCTTTGTACGGATTGGCTAGTTTATCTTTTACATAAGCATTTAGCTCTAGGTTGTCTGTTATTCCAGACGATTTCACCATGTTGGCAAAGCGAACTATTTCGATACCATTGTTGAAGGTCTCACCAAAATAAGTAGCGATGTATACCGATTTGTCGATCGATTGATACGCCTCTTGAAGGCTTGGTAATACGTCTCCATATTTTGATTGGTTCGCAGGGTTACTCTCAATCCACTTACTTAAACGATTCTCTAAGACTTGTTTTTCTTCTATGACATGCAGTTTTTTTAAGGCTTGATTCATCCCCATCGAATTTTTCCAATAATTGGAACTGCGACTAAATTTTACTGCATACTTGATGCGTACAGCATCATCTGCATTCATGGCTTTCTTCCAAATATCTTGTTTTACAGTGCGTACATCTATACGAGGGATGTTTTCGGACTGGATCATTTGCTGGATACCCCACGAAGATAGGTAGCGTTCGGTACTACCAGGGTAGCCAATAGTCATTGCATAGTCTTTATCTTTGTATCCTTTGGTTGATACGGATACTGAATAGACGGGCTTGTAAGGTATATTATCAGTGCTGTATGTTGCAGCTCCGTTGTTTTTGTTTGCATATACTCTAAATGCGGCGAAATCGCCAGTGTGGCGTGGCCATTGCCAGTTGTCGGTATCTCCACCAAATTTACCAATAGAGGAAGGGGGAGCAAAAACCATACGTACATCTTTAAACACCTCGTATACCACAAGGTAATATTTGTTGCCAGTATAAAAAGGTACAATACGTGCATTCAGAAACTCGTTGTCTTGATATGCTGATAGAATTTGATTAGAAAGCGAATCAATGATTTCGTTTCGTTTCGTTTCGTCTGTTTCATCGGTTATACCTACCATTACCTTATTGGTTACATCTTCGGTCTTTTTCAGAAAAGAAACTGTAAGACCTTCGGTATATAGCTCTTCTTGTTTGGTTTGGCTCACGAATCCGTTTTTTAGATAATCACTTTGTACCGAACTATGCTTTTGAATGGCATCGTATCCGCAATGGTGGTTGGTGAATATCAGACCTTCTTTTGATACAGCTACCCCAGTGCATCCACCACCAAAAATAACGACAGCATCTTTTAACGACGGATTTTGTTCATTATATAAACTATCGATAGGAAATGTAAAACCAAGTTCCTGCATTCTTGCGGCACTTTGTTTGTTCAACTCTTTCAATAACCACATCCCCTCGTCTGCACTTATTGGCTTTATGATTGATAGAGAAATTACTATCAGTAAAAAGATTTTTTTCATGTTATATATTATGTTGCAATTATTTTTTCTTGATTAATTTTTTCAATACAGGTATTTCGGATAAAGCAATATCCCTTTTTGCTACTACTGCCAAAAATATACCCAGTAATATGGTGCGAAAACCTATACGTAGCCAGTCGTTATCTATGGATACCAAGCTGCTTGTTGTATATAGAGCAACAGCTAGTCCAAAATAGAGTCCAATACCCTTCATATCATACGGTATTGGGCGATATTTACGCTCAAAATAATAAGACATGAGCATCATTACAAGGTTGCATATCAGGCTAGCCCATGCACTTGCCATATAGCCATATTGGGGAACAAATACGATGTTTAATACAATAGTTATGGTGCATCCTATAATTGAAAAGATGGCTCCAAAATATGTTTTATCGATCAATTTATACCAAAACGAGAGGTTAAAGTATATCCCAAACAGTATATATCCGAGCATGATGATGGATACAACATCTAAGCCTTCGTAATATTGCTTATTGCGAATAAAGTATTTGATAATGTCTAAATAGAACATCACCCCTAAAAAAATGATAAGCGAGAAGATAATAAAATATTTCATAGCTTCTGTGTATGCTTTGTTGTTGCTTTCATTTTTGTTTTTAGCGAAAATGAAAGGCTCGAAAGCAAACCGAAAAGCTTGTGTAAACATCATCATTATAATGGCGAGTCGAGAACATGCACTGTAGATGCCAAGTTGTTCGAGAGCATAGCCTTTGTCTTCAAAAAGATAAGGGTATAGTATTTTGTCAACCGTCTGGTTCAGTATGCCTGCAATACCCAATATCAAAAGGGGGTAGCTGTACCTAAGCATTTGGTTTAGTAAGTCTCTATTTGGGGTATGTCTGAATCCTATAAATTGAGGTATCAATATAAGTAATGATACAAGTGAGCCAATAATATTAGCAACAAAGACATAGCCTACTTTGTATTGCGGCTCATAAAACCAGCTAATGAGCGAAGGGTGGGTTTCGTTTAGTTGAGGGCAAACAATGAGGAAGAACACCGTAAAAAATATGGTCGTAAATATTCCTCCTAATTTGACTGCTGCAAATCGGAGTGGCTTTTTCTGGTATCTCAAATAGGCAGATGGGATACTGGTAAAGGCATCTATTGCAACTACTGCCACCATCATGGCTATATAGTCTGGATTGGCTTCGTACTCTAAAAATGTAGCAATGGGTTGTAAAAACAAGAAACAAATAGCCACAAAAGTCAAAGACATAGCTCCCACAAACAACAATGATGTTGAGTATACCTGTGTTGGGGAATGCTGTCCTTTATTTGCAAAGCGGAAAAATCCGGTTTCCATGCCAAAGGTCAAAATTACTGCAACAAGAGCCGTAAAGCTATATATATTAGTCATTACACCAAACTCGCCAGTCGCCAGTACTTGAGTGTATATGGGTACTAAACACCAATTTACAAATTTGCCCAAGATACTACTCAGCCCATATATGGCAGTATCTTTGGCAAGACTTTTCATGCCTCCTGCCATTAATCATTTTTTTTAAGAAATACAAAGGTAATATATTTTGCTTGTTTATTGATTTCGTGCTAATCGAAAAGCCTTGAGTGTCTACGTAAGAGTTGTTTAAACAATAGATGTATAGGCAAATATAAAAAACCACGATAAGATATGTTTTAAGAATTAAAAAACCTAAATTTGTAAGACATTATCATAAATCATAAATAAAAATGACTTATTATTCTTTAGCCGAGCTGGTTCACAAAAAAGCTGAACAATATAAATCACGTACACTGATTAGATACCGTGATTTCAAGGAGAAAAAGTGGAAGTCCATCTCTTGGAGTCAGTTTTCCACGTTTGTGATGAAAACCGCTTGGGCTATGGCCGAAATGGGAGTCAAAGAACAAGAAAACATTGGTATATATTCTCAAAACATGTATCCATATTTGTTAGTGGAGTTTGGAGCTTATGCCAATCGGGCAGTAAATATACCAATATATGCTACCTCGTCGCCACATCAACTAGAGTATATCATCAATGATGGAAATATTCAAATACTTTTTGTAGGAGAGCAATTTCAATATAATAATGCCTATAAAGTACAACAACACTCGAGTATCCTTAAAAAGCTAATCATATTCGATTCCGCCGTAAAACTGCATCCCGACGATCACACCTCTGTTTACTATGACGATTTTATAGCTTCTGGGCAAAATTCGGATGCCGAGGTATTGGTCTCAGTTCGGATGAAAAACGTAAGAGATACCGACATTGCATGTATTCTTTATACTTCGGGTACTACGGGCGAACCTAAAGGTGTAGTATTGCCTCATTCGGCTTTTACTGCAGCATTCAAGAGTCATGATGCCAGATTGACTATGATATCAGACAAAGATATCTCGATGAATTTTTTACCGTTGGCTCATATCTTCGAAAAAGCATGGACGTATTTTGCTATTCATAGGGGTATGACAATTGCAATAAACACCGATGCTAAAGAAATTCAAAAATCCATCAAGCAGATACATCCCACCATTATGTGTAGTGTACCTCGGTTTTGGGAAAAAGTATACCAAGGTGTTAGCGAAAAGATAAATAGCTCGAAAGGGCTTATGAAGTGGTTGTATACAGATGCTCTTAAAACAGGGCGGAGATACAAACTCGATTATTATAACAATGATTTGAAAGCCCCACTGGGTAATCGCCTCAAATTTCATTTTTATAACAATACGATTTTCCGATTGTTGAAAATGGTTATTGGTATTGATAAAGGAAATATATTTCCTTGTGCAGGAGCTCCTTTGTCAGACGAAATTAATATATTTCTTCAATCGGTTAATATTCCCATTTTGATGGGGTATGGCTTGAGTGAGACTACCGCATCAGTAAGTTGTTATCTAGACAAACATTTTATCATCCATTCAGCAGGCACAGTATTACCAGGGGTAGAGATCAAGATAGATCCATCGAATAACGAGATATTGGTGAAGGGTGATAATGTAATGAGAGAGTATTACAACAAACCCGAAGAAACAGCAAAGTCGTTTACCGAGGATGGCTTTTTCAGAACGGGTGATGCAGGCAAGTTAGTGAATGGAAACATCATCGTCATCGAAGACCGGATCAAAGACTTATTCAAAACATCTAATGGCAAATACATTGCTCCACAGGGTATCGAGACCGCTGTAGGTAGCGATAAATTTGTGGATATGGTTTCGGTGATAGGAGACCAAGTTAAATTTGTAAGTGCTTTGATTGTACCTAATTATGAAGTGGTAAAAGAATGGGCTAAAGAAAATCAGGTTATGTATAACTCGATGGAAGATTTACTCCAAAACACTAACCTTATTTCTGCAATTTCAGCTCGTCTCGAAATGCTTCAAGCAAATTTGGCATCTTACGAGAAAATAAAAAAGTTTGTTTTATTGCCCGAACCCTTTACTATGGAGGGGGGGGTATTGACCAACACTTTGAAAATAAAAAGAAAAGTGGTGGCCGAAAAATATAAAGATATTATCAATCAGATGTATGCAGAGTAACTAAATGGCAGGAATATACATACATGTTCCTTTTTGTAAAACAAAGTGTATTTATTGCGATTTTTTTACAAGAACGAGTATGAATCAGAAAAATCCTTATGTAGAGGCTATCTCTAAAGAGATCGTGCTACGTAAGGATTATTTAGGTAATGAGACTATCGACACCATATACTTTGGCGGTGGTACACCTTCGCAGCTCGATCGGGAGGATTTAAAATCGATATTAGATGCTGTAAAAAAACAATTTATTATAAACCCAGATGCAGAGATAACCCTCGAAGCTAATCCTGATGACTTAACCGAAAGCTACATTGGTATGTTGCTCGACTTAGGATTCAACAGGTTGAGTATGGGCGTGCAAAGTTTTGATAACAACATGCTTCACTTCCTCAATCGTAGACACTCGGCAGAGAAAGCTATTGATGCAGTTAAAACAAGTCAGCAGATAGGTTTTACTAATATCAGTATCGATTTGATGTATGGTTTACCCAATCAAACGATGCAGGTGTGGGACGATACATTAAACCAAGCTGTTGATTTGGGTATTCAACATATTTCGTCCTATCATCTGATCTATGAAAAAGGAACTCGATTGTATCGCCTTCTCAATATTGGAGAGGTTAAGGCTATTGACGAAGACCTCAGTTTAGCAATGTTTTCGAAGATGATAGATCGGCTAACAGAAGTTGGTTTCATTCATTACGAAATATCCAGCTTCGGTAAAGAGGGATGTTTTTCGAGACACAACACCTCATATTGGCAAAATGTAGAGTATTTAGGTTTAGGTCCTGCCGCACATTCGTATAACAGAATCAACAGGTGTTGGAATGTCTCGTCAATTCCTAAATATATTGAGGCTATCGAAAAACAGCATCCCTTGATAGAAGAGGAAGAGTTAGATCTGAAAACACAATATAATGATTTTGTGCTTACACGTATGCGTACGATGTGGGGGGTGTCGGTAGAAGAGTTATGTGGGATTGATTTTTACGATTATTTCGCTAAAAATATTCAAAAACACATCGATTCCGACTTGGTTGTATATGACGGGCAAACTTTCAGATTAGATAAAAATGGTATTTTTGTGTCAGATAGTATTATGAGCGACTTGATGTATCTTGATTAAAGTCGCAGAATTTCGTTTTGTTATTTGTTGATTGGGATACTATTTTGAGACTATTGCGTTGATCAATTCCTTCGTAACGTTTCTTTACTACTTCAAAATCGTTTTATTTTAACATTTTCATCTCTTGTAACCGCTAAGAGTGACAAAACGGGATCGATCCATTGACCGTAGTAAAAATAGGATAACCCGTTTATTTTGACTATATTTGAACAAATCGCTTTTCTATATAGATAACAGCATATAAACATTTGCTGTCTGCCTCGATTTCTTTCACTCTATTCACTAATACATATTATAACATGACAAAAGATGCTATTTCATCTCAAAAAGATGAATCAGATTTTAAGCACCCTGAAAAACCGATCAAGATTGCTTATTTTATTCTAGTACATCGCTTTCCTGAACAATTTAAGAGGTGTTTTAAAGCTATTTATCACCCTAATAATTATTACTTGATACATTTAGATAAAAAAGCCAATAAGAAGATTCATGAAAATGTAAGTCGTTTTCTGATAGACTATCCCAATGTGTCGATATTGGATAGCGAAAACGTATTATGGGGTGGGTACAGTATGGTACAAGTAGAGTTGAATGGGATTAAAAAACTGCTATCGTTGTACACCGACTGGGATTTTTTCATTAACCTAAGTGGTCAAGATTTTCCTCTAAAATCACAAGACTACATACACGATTATTTAGATAAATATAGAAAGACTAACTTTATAAAGATTAAAAATCAAGCTCTAGAAAGACCCGAAACGATGAATCGTGTTGAAAACTATTTTGTGGAGTCAGATACCAATTTAGACACCTCTATTCGTAAACGCCCCTTTTTGGCTAAAATGACACCCTATATTGGGGGGCAGTGGATGATATTAACGCGACACACCTGCAATTTTTTCTCTACATGCGACGAAACTCTGGAAATAGAACGCTTCTATCGCAATACCTTGATTGCTGATGAATCGTTCTTCCAAACGGTTATGATGAACACTTCATTTAACGGTACAGTGGTTAATGACGATAAAAGAGCCATCATTTGGATAGCCGATGGCGATATTAAATTACGCCCTAAGACATTCACAAAAGAAGATATTCCTTTCTTATTGGCTGGTGATAATTTATTTGCTCGCAAGTTTGATGAGCTTGTCGATTCTGACGTTCTGGCTATTTTAGAAGCAACGCTTACAAGCCATAAACCGCTAAGACAAACTGGTCAAGTCAGTTTTGTTTCATAGTTGCTTCATTAAGTTGAGATTCTTCACAACAAATTTACAATATATCTAAACACATATTATATACAATTATGGGAGAGAAAAAAATTTCACGAGAGGCTAAAAAGCCAAAACAGGTAAAGCCAAAAACAATAGCAGCAAACCCTCAAATGAAACCTGAGGATAAAGCTAAAATAAAGAAATAAACAAGTTGTTTAAAGGTAAAAAGGATCAGTCTGTAATTGCAGACTGATCCTTTTTACTGTTGGATACAAAACAGATTAGTCGACTAACGAAAAATCGGCTTTCAATGTAGCATTACTACTGCCACCTACCCAAAGATTAAAATCGCCTGACTCGGCTTTTTTCACCAATTCTCGACCATAAAACGCAAGGTCGTCGCTCGATAATTTAAACTCTACTATTTTTGATTCTCCTGCTTTGAGAGCAACACGCTGAAAACCTTTCAGTTCTTTGACTGGACGCACAATAGATCCTACAAGATCACGAACATAGAGTTGTGCAACTTCTGTTCCATCAACCTGGCTCGTGTTTTTTAATGTTACCTGTATTGTTAACGCCCCCCCTTTTGTGAATGTTTTGTTGGATAAAGTCAAATTAGAATATTCGAACGTGCTATACGATAATCCATATCCAAACGAAAATAAAGGATCTTTACCCGAATCGAGGTAGAAAGATGTATTTCCTAATGATGTTTGACCTGCCTCAAGCGGTATCTCATGCAGTGCCATCACCTTGTCGGGAGCTGGACGACCCGTATTATTGTGATTATAATACATCGGTATTTGCCCTACTTCTCTGACAAACGTTACGGGTAATTTACCACTCGGATTTGCTTTTCCGAAAAGTAAATCAAAGATTGCAGCCCCCCCCATCGTTCCAGGGTGGAAGTTATACAAAACGGCATCAGCATACGGAAGATCACGCTCTATGGTTAAAGGACGACCTGCCATTACCACCAATACAACTGGCTTACCTGCACTTTTAACGGCTTTTAATAAGTCGGATTGAACACCTATCAAATTGATATTGGAGAGTGAGTGTGCTTCGCCCGAAAGGATTGACTCTTCACCCAAGAATACAACTGCTACATCTGCCGAGGCGGCTGCTTGTTTGGCTTTCTCAAACTTATCCGTTTTCAAGTCTCTTGAATAGGCTAAAGCTGGTTCGTACACATAAGAGATGTTTTTATATTCAGACTTCAACGCTCCAATAGGCGTTACTGTATGCGATTTTTCGCCATCAAAGATCCATGTACCCAACTGGTCGTGCGGAGCATCTGCCAAAGGTCCTATAACTGCAATTTTTTGTGTTTGCTTTAAAGGCAGAATGTTTTCGTTTTTCAACAAAATAGCCGATTTTACAGCTGCCTCTCTAGCTTGTTGCATATGCCATTGCGAATAGGCGGTTGATGCTTTCTTTGTATCTGCATAGGGGTTTTCAAACAGTCCTAATCTGAATTTAGTGCGAAGGATGTTACGCACCGAGTTATCTACATCGGTCATCGATACTTTGCCTTCTTTTACCAACTCTTTCAGATGTTTTAGGTATGTACCACTTACCATTTCCATATCTAGCCCTGCATTGGCTGATATTTCGGCTACATCTTTCTCATCTTTAGCATAGCCATGTGCAAGCATCTCGGACATCGATGCCCAGTCTGATACCACAAAGCCATCAAATTTCCATTCGTTACGAAGCACATCCTTCAACAAATACTTGTTTCCTGAGGCAGGAATGCCATCATTGTCATTAAATGAAGTCATTAAGCTAGCAGCACCAGCTTCTATTGCTTTCTTGAAAGGTACAAGGTATACATTCTTCAATGCGTGTATGGGGATGTTTGTCGAATTATAATCACGTCCGCCTTCGGCAGCTCCATATCCGATAAAATGCTTAACACAAGCGGCAATAGCCGTAGGATCAGATAAGCCTTTACCTTGAAATCCTTTGACCATGGCAGCACCCAGTTGTCCTGCCAAATAAGGATCTTCGCCAAGACTTTCGGCAATACGCCCCCAGCGTGCATCGCGTGATATATCAAGCATCGGAGCAAATGTCCAGTTTACACCCGTCTCACGTGCTTCGATAGCCGATACTCTTGCTCCATCTTCAACTAACTGTGGGTCAAATGATGCAGCCTGCCCCAAAGGAATGGGAAATATCGTCTTAAATCCATGAATCACATCTCGTCCTATGATCAGGGGGATACCAAGGCGACTTTCTTTTAGGGCAACTTCTTGAAGCCTGTTTACCATAACAGGGTCTACAATATTGAGTAACGACCCTATTTGCCCATTCTTGATAGGTGCTATGGTTTGTTCTTCCAATATTTTTTTTGAAGCTGCTTTTATCAGAATCGTTTTCTCGGCTCTACTCATCGCCGAAGCAGGCTTTTGCCCTGCTTGCACTAAGCCCATCCGATCGATGAAGGCAGTCATGTCATCATCACTAAATAGCAAGATGGTCTTTTCGTCAATACTAAAATAACTAGACTGGTTCATCTGACCAATCTTCTCGTCTAATGTCATCTTAGCCAACAAGTCCTCAACTCGCTTATCAACATTGCTGTGCTGTGCATATCCCATACCTATACTGGCTAAGCATGCTAGCGTTACTAGTTTTATTTTCATTATAGCTGTGTATTATGGTTCGGTAGTGTTATTTACCGAACCATGTGATTTATGTTTCTTATTTATTGTTTAGGTATAAAGCGATACCACCACGCATTGCCCGATTCAACAACACTATTTACTTTTAAGTAAAGTTCGCTTTCGGTAATGTTTAAAATGCTGTACGTATTGCCTCCTGTGTAATGCCCAAAAAATGCACCATTGCTTAGAACAAGTGTTTTATCCATTTCGTTCAACGAAAACGAATACGACTGAGGTGTATACTCGACATCATAATCGCCACTAGGTGGCACGGTTGACTTGCTATAACCCAATGTGGCTAAGGCAACACGCCCAGCCTCGTTGGTATATACCTTACCTTCGTTTTTCCAAATAAATTGCGATCCTTGGAGCTTAAAGGTAAAGCTTTGCTTGTACAAGCTACATTCGGCTTTTCCTTCGGGTGGAGAACTCCACCAAATAGGCGAAGATGCACTGGCCGGTCCTATACCAAAATGTCCTTCGACTGTTTGGTCAAATACCCATGTTTTGCCATTTACATTGGTTATTCCTCCTGTCAGATTGTTATACATTGGGCTATTCAATAACGAATAGTCTGTTTTATCGATATGTATAGTCTGACTTTTGGTTGTACTCGCTCCATCTGGAGTATACACTGTCAATGCTATTGTATAATCGCCCTCAAAAGGATACTGAACGGTTACCGATTGATTTTTGCTAGTGGCTCCATTACCTAAATCCCACATGATTGCATGTATTGATGCAAGCTTCGAGGTATTGGTCAATGTAATAATATTCTTGTTCTCAGAGGGTGTAACCGTAAACGAGAGTTGCTCTAACGTGGCTGTACCAGGTGCGCCCAGCGAGTGATCGTCGTTTTCTTGTGGGCTACAAGCTGTTATGATGAGCATAGCTGTCAAGACTGCCCATAGGTTTAATATACTCGATTTTATATTGGCTTTCATACGTATTTGTTTTATTGTATTCGACTCAATTAATTCCATTGACCGTTTTGCTTTAATTCAAATTCGGTATTTTTCGTTTTCTCAATTTCGGCTTGAGGTATTGGCAAATGTTTTTTCCATTCTTCGAAAGTTCGTACCGAGTTGAAATTCGTATTGTTTTCGGTCAACGCCTTAGCAGCATCTCCCCAACGTACCAGATCCCAAAAACGCATCCCTTCACCTAAAAACTCACGACGACGTTCTAATTTTATATTATCGGCAGTAGCAGTTAGTGGACTATCTTTTTTGAAGGCACGTTTTCTGATCTGATTGAAACAATCTTGAGCTACAACGCCTTGTTGTTCGGCTTGACCGTGTATTTTCACAAGTTCAGCATAATTCAACAACGTTTCGGAATAACGGAAAATACGTACATTGTTTGCATAATTCAAATCCTGATCGCCTGGAGGTGGGTTATATCCCTCACGTGCAGCATATTTGCGATTAAATAAGCCTGTATCTTGAAAACGGGCCGAGTACATACCTTTTGCCCATGACACAATCGTACTGTCTCTACGATGGTCTCCTATTTCGTACATTTCATACGCTTCTTTACGAACAGGTGCAAATCCCCAACCCCCTTTGTATATTTTATTCGGATCGTTCAAACTACTTGGAGAGATAAAGGCTGGTAAATTTGTACCATATCCCATCCAACTTTCGGCCCATGTTTTTCCTTCGGGAATTTGATTACTTTCGAAAATAGACTCGGGACAAAATTCTCCCTTATCTACCCAGATTGCACCAAAATCGTCCATCAACTGAAACTCTTTACTGGCTATAATACTTGCCATGTCATTTGTTATTTCAGCATAGCGAGCCGCATCTTTCTCGTAAAGTACAACACGAGCTTTGAGCATCAATGCAGCTGCACGTGAAGCTCTGCCAACATCCGAGCCTGTCATTTTCATTTTCAACTTTCCGTCCGTACATGCAAAATCCAAATCAGCCATAATCTTTTGATATACCTCATCGGCAGTCAGCTGTTTAGTCATATAAGGAGGGTTCACTAAAGGTTTTTCGAAATAAGGTACATTGCCCCAATATTTCCACAGAATGTGCATAAAGTAGGCACGCAAAAAATGTGCCTCGGCTTTGTACTGCTCTAGTTTATTCGCATTGATATTCACTGGATTTTCGCAACTTATCAATACATTATTAGCTCGAGACAATCCTGAGTAGTATACACTCCAAAGTCCGTCCAATGTCTCAGTCCCTGTAGAGGTAAATTGCGAAAGTCTGTACAATTGGTTTTGGTCTCCTGCATCGCCTCCTCCTTTGTACAAGTCATCAGATCGTAAATCGGATGTTAGAATAAGGCTGTTAAAGTTACCTTTCGCATAACTGTCTAACAACAGTATTTGATAGGTAGAGGCTAAACTTGCCAACACTGCACCTTCTGTTGCTGGAGCTCCAGCTTCTTGCTTTTCGGTTGTATTATTTGTCAAAAAATCATCGCCACAAGAGGTCATAAACAAAGCCCCTGCCAATACTGCGATTGCTGTAAATATAGTATATTTTTTCATCTCTATGGTATAGGTTAAGTTAGAACGAAATATTAGCACCCAATGATATGGTTCTGGATTGAGGATAAACACCTCTGTCTACACCTATTCGGTTGTAATCGCCAGATGCTACCTCAGGATCGAATCCGTCATAGCCCGTAAAGGTGAAGAGATTTTCGGCTGCGATGTAAACTCTCAATTTTTGGATGCTTGCTTTACGAGTGAGTGCCACTGGTAAAGTATATCCTAATTGACCCATCTTGAGGCGTATGTAGCTACCATCTTTTACGTACAAGTCTGACGAACGCCAGTTGCTATTGGGATTAGCGGCAGTCATACGAGGCATTCGGTTTGATGTACCCTCGCCATTCCAACGATCCAGTATCCACGAAGGGCGGTTCATCGCAGGAATATCGCCACGTTGCGAGAAGTCAAAAATGTCATTGCCTGCTGTTCCCTGAAAAAACATATTCACATCAAAGCCTTTCCAGTCTGCTCCTAAGGTTAAACCAAATGTCCAGTCAGCCATCCCTTTTCCTATTTTTGTTTTGTCGGTATCATTGATTGATCCGTCTCCATTAAAGTCTACAAAACGTACGTCTCCGGGTTGTGCATTTGGTTGCATCAACTTACCCTCTTTGTTTGTGTAGGCATTTATTTCAGCTTGATTTTGGAACAATCCATCTGTTTTGTATCCATAAAAATAAGGCCACACTTCGCCATTTTGCCCTTTAATGAAACTGCCTAGCCCCGAAGCACCTGCGTTTTCGTAAATGGCTTCACCCGAAGCATTTCCCAGTTTCTTCAATTCGTTACGCATATATGAAGCATTGGCAGACACATGATAATTGAAGTCATTGAATTTATGTTTCCATCCCAATTCAAATTCCAGTCCCCAGTTTTGCATATCTCCTGCATTAGCCATTGGTGCGGCTTGCCCTACATAGTCGGGTATGGGTTGCTCCATCAACATACCTATTGTGTTCTTTTTGTAGTAATCGAAACCAAAGCTTAAGGCATTTTGCAAAAATCGAGCATCAAAACCAAGGTCTATTTGCTCCGACTCTTCCCATTTGATATTGGGGTTAGCAATGGCTCCGGGGGAAGTGCCGTATTGCATCACGCCATTTTTGCCTTTGTCGGCTACACTGTACCCACCACCATAGTAGTAGTTTCGCCCACCATCCATGAGCGATGTGTAGCGAAAATTACCTATATTCTCGTTACCATTGCGTCCCCAGCTAAATCGTAATTTGAGAGCATCGAACCAATCGGGGCGAGTGCTTAGGAACGACTCGTTAAGCACATTCCATCCCAAAGATACAGCTGGAAATGTAGCCCATTTATGATCGGGACCAAATCGAGATGATCCATCACGGCGGAGGGTTAATTGTACCATATAGCGTTCGTCAAAGTTATAATCTAAACGACCAAAATAAGATGCTAATGCAGTAAAGTCGTACCCATCTGTACCTCCCTCAACACGTTCGTGTTCTCTGTCGGCAGTTCCCGAGTTGATATTAGCTTTGTCTGGGTCGGTTTCTAATAAATCGTAATCCCAGCCTTTGAGTGTTCTACGTGTATATTTTTGAGCTGATTGTCCAAGCACTACGGTTACATTGTGTTTTTCAGAAAACGTTTGGTTATAAGTCAATACGTTTTCTACTTGCCATTTATAGCCTCTGTTCATCTCGCTCCAAGCGGAGCTTTGTCGTATATCTTTTCCTTGTGATGCTAAGAAATTAGGAAATTCATATCCATCTTTACCCCAAAAAGCAAGGTCTACGCCATAGCTTGTTTTGAATTTAACTTTAGGTAACACATCCACTTCGCCCCAAAATGTCGCAACTATTTTGTCTTCATTATTTTTTTCGGAACGGGGCTGATTGAGCATCGCTAGGGGGTTGGATATTTCTTGAAATCCTGCTGGAGGAATCGAAAATACTCTACCATTGCCATCTTTTACGGCAAAAGGGTACCGATCGAGTATTTGTGAAGTAGTCATTATTTCGGGATTGGTAGATGTTTCTGGTGCATACACCGGAACTAGGGGACTAAATGTGAGGGCACTTCCCAATACTGATCCATACTCGGAGTTGACTTCGATACCTGTCAAGTTTACTCTTGAGTAGCCTATGTTTACACCCACCCTTACCTTGTTGAGGTATTTGCGGTTTTCGGCCTCATATACATGAAAGGTCGAGTTAGAACGGACACTCCAACGGTCATAGTTAGACTTGTCATAGTCTCCACCAATGATTCCTTCTTGATTAAAGTAGCCTAACGATAAAAAATATTGTGCTTTGTCGTTACCTCCACTTATACTTACTTGATGATTTTGGACAGGTGCATCGTAGTTAAATACTTCGTCCTGCCAGTCTGTACCCGTAGATCCATAGTTGGCTATTTGATCTTTGGAGTATCGATAAGGATTGCCATCATTTAACTGCGATTCGTTCATTATCACCATGTAGTCATGGGCATTAAGTACCGATTTCTTTTTCCATGGGTTTTGCCATCCATAGCTAAAGTCGTAACTTATATTGGTTTTGCCCTTTGTTCCACTTTTGGTCGTAACGAGTACAACGCCGTTTGCGGCACGAGCTCCATATATAGCTGCCGATGCAGCATCTTTTAGTATCTCTACCGATTGAATGTCAACAGGGTTGAGATAGCCTATACCTCCATCTACTGGCATACCATCTATAATATACAGGGGGTCGCTATTGTTAACAGTACCTATGCCTCTGATACGTACTTTTGAGTCCGACCCTGGCTGTCCTGAACTTTGCGTGATCTGCACCCCCGACACTTTGCCTTTTAAGACATCCTCTACCCGAGAGGGTTTTGTGGTGTTCAGCTCTTCAGCTGATACTCGGCTGATGGCTGCGGTTACAACGCTTTTTTTCTGAACGCCGTATCCAACGACTACCACTTCATCCAAAAACTTAGAAGCTTCTTTTAGTTCTATCCTTATTGTTTTTGTAGTGGTGGTTACTTCTTGGTTGTCATACCCTAGGTATTTAAGTACAAGTGTTGCGCCTAAAGGTGCATCGATCTTAAATTTACCATCAATGTCTGTAGCTGTACCATTGGTTGTGCTCTTCTGCGTTATCGATACCCCGATAAGAGGTTCTTTGGTTAGAGCATCTATAACGACCCCTTCGATTTGATTACCTTGGGCTAGCAAGGTTGCCGGAACTAGAAGTAGACATACGATGATGCCTATAATTTTCCGACAAAAAGTAATTGTCTTTTTTTTCATGATGTGATTCTTTAAAGTTAAGTACGAACGGAAATTAGTATTGAGAACAATTTTTCACAAATATTGCTTGATCTCGTAATGAAAAGAAATAAATGATTACAACAAAAACTCAAAAAAGGGGCTTTTCATATACAACAAAAATACTACATATAGTCAGCAATCATTTAGTAATCATAAAACAAGCAGTGTTTGATTCAAACTATCAACAATTTTATATCTTTGATTTACCAATTGTTCCAAAAAATCAAAATTCCACAAGCTATGAGAAACATACTTAGTATAACCCTTCTTTTCTGGGCTTCGATATTGTCAAGTTTTTCGGCATGGCAACATAACATAAACAACTACGAACGAAATATATATAATGCAGGATTTCAGAACTGGATGGTAGCCCAAGCTAACAATGGATGGCTGTATTTTGCCAACTCGGCAGGCTTACTCGAGTTTGATGGCGTTTATTGGAAGACCTACTCTGTTAATAATCAAATTGTGCGTTCGCTAAAAATAGTTGATGATCGAATCTATGTAGGAGGAACTTCGGAGTTTGGTTATTTTGAGAGAGACGAAATAGGCTCCTTTGTTTATCATTCTATTTCTCAAACGTTGCCTAACTGGTGGGGGCAAGTATGGAACATTTTTCAGGCAAAGAATACAATCTATTTTTTAGATGATACTAACATCAATGTATACACATCGGATAGCAAGGTAAAGACTATCCCTACAAACATGAAAATAGACTGTTCTGCGATGATTCAAGATCGGTTATATCTAGGGTCAACCGAGGGTTTATTTCTTTATGATGGTGATACCTTGACCAAGGTTGCGATAAACTCAAACGAGCTGGTAGGACAAAAAATAGTAGGAATCAATAGTTATAAGGATCGAATTTTAGTTACAACTTCAAAATCGGGACTATACTTTATTGAGAACCAAAAGTGTGAAAAAGTATATTCAATAGCAACTCGGTTTATTGAACAAAATCAATTGTTTTGCTCAGTGGTCAGTGGCTCTAAAGTTGTATTGGGATCTGTTCGCAATGGTGCTTTTATATTCGATTTAGAAAACCCAACTTACTACAACGCATTCAACCTTTCTAATGGATTAAAAAACAACACAATACTCAGTTTGCTGTTTGATAAGGACGAAAACCTATGGTTGGGGTTAGACAAAGGATTAGGGTATGTAGAGCTCAAATCATCAGTGCGTCCCCTTTTTTCGGTCAATTCACCTATCGGTACGGGGTATTGCTCTATAACCTACAACAATGAATTGTATTTGGGTACAAATCAGGGTTTGTATAAACTTGACGCTAGCGGAAATTATCAAATGATAACTAATTCGGATGGGCAGGTATGGTCATTATCAATCATTCAAGGTTCGCTATTTAGCTGTGGCGATAACGGTATTTTAGTGATAACACCGCAACAGACATATCAGATAGACATTGGTGGGGCATGGGAGGCTCATCTGCTTTCGGCTAACCCCGATCGTATATTGGTGGGTACATATACGGGGTTAAAGGGGCTTCAAAAGCTTGCCGGAATATGGCGATTTGTCTATGATGTAAGTGAGTTTCGACATTCGGCTCGAGGATTTATTGAAGATGAAACACCTAATGTATTCTGGATAGCCAACACCAATCAAGACATACAACGCTTAACGATAGACTCAAATAATGGAAATTTGCTAAATATTAAAAAATATGGACTAAAAAATGCTCAGATTGGTTATAATGTCTTTTTTAGAAAAGTACAGAACAATCTGATTATATGTGCAGATAAAGGGATATTTCAATATAGCCCTATTTCGGATGAATTTATCAAATATTCACAACTCGAAGGTATACTGGATGGTGATAAATATTACGAGTATCTTAATGCTGACTCGAGGGGTAATATCTGGTTTGTTTCTGATAAAAACATGAAGACATTGCTAAAAACAAGTGAAGGCTATTTGCAACCGAGTTATAATTGGGGGTTGAGGAATGAATTAGTTAATGGTTTTGAAAATGTAAGTCTATTAGATTCTGTATCGGCAATAGTCGGTGTTGACAATGCTTACATTAAAATTGATCTATCTAAGAATAATATTGAGAGTAGCAACGTCAACGTCTTTATTCGCAATATGCTGGTAACACATGAAGATTCTATTATTGAATATAATGCCAATCGGAAGATCGCACTGCCATATGGACACAACTCGTTCAGTGTGTTTTTTGCAGCAACAGAATACGCACATTCGGATGATGTTTTTTATTCGTATCGATTATATGGTGTAGACGAAAAATGGAGTAAACCTTCTCGTAAAGCTTTTAAAGAATATATGAATTTACCGGAAGGTGAATATACATTTGAGGTACGGGCATTTATTGATGGACAGGAGAGTAGGGCTGGTGTTGCTACAATCACCTTCGAAATTTTACCCCCATGGTACCGTTCTATCTGGGCATATCTGGTATATACTTTATTTGTTATCACTTTTTTTGTCGTGTTGTATGGCAAGACGATTAAGAAACAACAACTAATTATATTACAAAAAGGTGAAGAACTGGAGAAACAAACTAAGATTTACGAGAAAGAACGTATACTGAAAGATAAAGAGATATACGAGCTACAAAATCAGAATTTACGAACAACGCTTAATTACAAAACTCAAGAGCTAACAGGGCATGTACTAAACCTTGTTCGGAAAAATGAGATATTGGAAGATGTAAAGCGAGAAGTACTGAGCATAACCAAAGCCATAGATGAAAATAAGCAACAAGGTGCTATCAAGCAAAAGTTAACCCGATTGACAAGTCAAATAAATAACAATATAGAGCATGACAAGGATTTTGAACTGTTTCAGTCCAATTTTAATGTAATACACAGAGACTTCTTTAAATTGCTGGAAGAGAAATATCCGAAACTAACCCGAAACGATAAGATTTTGTGTGCTTATCTGAAAATGAATTTGTCATCTAAGGAGATCGCTCCCTTGCAAAACATAACGGTGCGAGGAGTTGAAGTGAATAGGTATCGCTTACGGAAGAAAATGGATTTGGACAGAGATATTAATCTTACAGAGTTCTTGCAAGGTCTATCGCACAATAAGGAGAGAAAAGAAGTACGTGGGGATGGGTAAAAAAACCACATAGTCTTAAAATTGTAGAATATGTGGTTTTCATAAATCAGATAAATTTTGCGTTAAATTATGCCAATTCCTTTATTGCAGCCAGCAATTGGTGTGCATGATCGGTAGATTGTTTCACTACGTTTTCGCTCGTACCAAGTGCCATAATTCCGCTACTTGATAGCATCTTTACATAATCGAGCTGAACCAAATTTGCTGTTTGACGGATGGGTAAAACAAGTTGCTCGAGCGTAAAATTATTATAACCCGATGGTGCATATGCTTCAGCAGGACCTCCTGTTGTAAATGAGTGTATCAGTTTTTTACCTTTCAGTTTATCTCCCGTCTCACCATAGGCAAAACCATATGTCAATACTTTATCGATCCATAGTTTAAAGATTGGTGGTGTACTATACCAATAAAGGGGGTGTTGAAATACAACTACGTCGGCTGTTAATAGAGCATTTTGCTCAGCCTCTACATCAATATTATAGTTGGGATAAAGTGCATCCAGATAACGTACTTCAATATCGCTTCCTGATTGTTTAAGTATATCTATGATCGTTTTGTTGGCTACACTTGCATCCAAGTTTGGATGTGAAAAAATAACTACTGTTTTCATTCTATTTATTTTTAATTAAAGTAAAACATCATCTTTTTTGATGGCTTTTATTGCATCATTTATGGCTGTGGACAAACGTTGTCTTAGTTCGTCATCAAATAGAGAGGAAAATACATGCTCAAGTTCGCCCCATACCGCTTCTATTTGTGGAATTAGAGCTTGCCCTTTAGCTGTTATATGATGCACACAACAACGCCCTTGTACCTCACGCCTGAGATACCCCATAGCTTCTAGTTTGTCTATCATACGTGTTAAACTAGAAGGAGCAAGCAACATAGTATTAGCTAATCCCTTGCAGTCAATCCCTGCCTCATCTGCTACACAAGTGAGTATATACGCCTGCGAAGGTGCTAGTTTCAAATCTGAAAAAGCTTTTTCGGCTATTTTATTCAGTTGTCTACTCAAACAAGCTGATGTGAAATAGTGGCATTCTTTAAACTTCATATTACCCTATCGTTTGTATATGCAAATGTAATACATTATTTGTATATACAAATAATTGACATCAAAAAAAACATCCCAGTTAAACAGATACTATTTTAAATGCCTGATTTACTATTGTTTGCACAACTATTATTTTGTTTTATAAATAGGTTTAACTAGATAAACTCGCTACATTTGCTCCTCTCTTTTACTTAACTTAAAATATAAAGTATGAATTTTTTACTAAAATCAATCTTTTTTCTTTCTCTATTAACATCCTCTTATGCTTGTAGGGATGACAATGAAAACACTGTTTACCAAGCACCTATCGAAGAACGAGTGATAGATACATTGACTGTGGAAGAAATAAAAGTGCACTACAAAAAGTTTTTAGAAATAACAAAAAGTTTATCCGCAGTAAACATTGAAGCTGAATTAGCCAAAATAAAGTATGACGTTGTATTTACAACCGTAAAATACAGTGGCGAAGACCCTTTGGGCAATAAGCGAACGCTCTCAGGATTGGTAGGGTATCCATTATTACCAACCACGAGTCAGGAAAAGAAACTTCGTGTAGCATCCATCCAACACGGTACACTGTTTTCAGAATCTCAAGCACCTTCTAAGAATAACTTCAAATCGATAAACGAAATCAGAGACATCTTAACTTTAGTGATACCTGCACACGAAAATGGTCATATCGTGGTGATGCCTGACTACTTTGGATACGGGTCAGATGAAGCTGCACCGCATTACTACGAACACAGAGCTAGTTTAGCTACAGCCTCACGAGGATTAATTGAGTTGATGACGCCTTATACTGCACAACGAAAACTTATGCTCAGCTATGACAAACTGTACCTGCTCGGATATTCTGAAGGGGGATTTGCCACCATGTCGACCCTAAAAAGTTTTAGCGAGAACAATTCGAACTTCAAAGATATTATAACCGTTTCGGGTGCTGGTGCTTATGATAAAGAGATGACAGCTAGTCGAATAGTAGCAGAAGAGGAAGGCGATTCACCCACTTTTACAGCCTCTTACTCTTGGGTCCTGCTTACGTACAATGCAGCATACAAAATTAATAGAAGCTTAGATAAGCTATTTGAACCTGCTGTTCTTGACGAGATAAAAACATATGTAGGTAATGACCTCATCATGCAAACCCAAACTCTGCTTCCTGATCCTGTCAAAGTTTTTACTCGAGAGTTTTCGAAAGGGCTGATCAATAAAACAGACACTGCCTATATTAATGCGGTTAGGGATAATAATGTGAGTGATTTTGATGTAAAAGGAAGCCTAGACTTAGTACATGGATCAGCCGACACATGGGTTCCTACATACAATACAGACTCAACCTATGTTCGCCTAAAAAGAAGAAATATTAATGTCGAAAAAACAATTGTAGATGGGGGTACACATGCTTCGTCTTATGCTGTTTTTGCAATAAAATCTTTAAGTAAATTCTAAAAAGCACTACTACAAGCAAACAGGCTGCTCAAATGTTTGAGCAGCCTGTTTGCTTAATAATAGCAAGTTATATGTTGCTATTTTAGATATTCGTTGCCCCCACGAGCAAACTCTCGCTGAACGAGTACTCCTTTTTGCGGTTGAGCAATCCAATGGTTTTCGTCAGGATAAATCAACATTCGAGTAGGAATATGCTTTAGTTTTGCAGCATTAAATGCCATCATACCTTGCGATGCCAAAATGCGATAATCTAGTTCGCCATGAGTAATCATAATAG
>JBDLTH010000038.1:0-14042 GCA_039799165.1 Bacteroidota bacterium | reverse complement strand
TCAAACTCAATTGCTCTGAATCGAGCTTTCATTATTCAAAAAACGACGCCCGTACTCGATGATTGTATCAATACCTTTTTGCATATCTTCGGCACTCATATCAACTTTAATATCTGGATCAATCCCAAACTCGGTATGCTCTTTATTAGCGTTTAACATAGGAGATGAAGAAAAACGTACTGACCAACCATTGGGCAGTTCAGAAGAAAGGGGTAAGCCACTTCCTCCACCTGTTCTATCGCCTATTATTGTTGTATTAGGTGCATAACTCATCGCATTCACCAAATCATTAGCAGCACTAAAACACCTTCGATTGGTTAATAATAAAACTTTTTTTTGAAACCTCATTCGATTCGATGGCTCAATATAACGCAGGTGGGGTTCAGAAAAATCATCGTGCCCTTTCCCTGACTTATACATGATATAGCCAATATGGGTTTTTTCATTTACAAAACGGGATGCGATTCTATCAACATTAGATAATAAGCCTCCCCCATTATTTCTAATATCAAGGATAATGCCTTTGCAAATTGACATTTTACTTATTATTTGATCTAAATTTGCATCAGACACACCACTCGAAAAATTTCCATAATACACATATCCTATGTTATCGTCAAGTATTTTATATTTCATACCACCTGCTATTAAATAGTCGGTACCAAGGTAATTCCGCTGTATCTTTTCGTCAAAATTATCAGGATAGTCCTCATACCATTTCCAATAACGGGCTATATTATGATTTGCATATAGGTTTACATGCCCATCCTTTAGCTCTCCTAACATTTCGCCTAATACATCAAACAATGCCTCATCATTCATGCTCTCGCTGATGCGATTAGCGTATCGCTGATGCACTTCATCCCAATCAATATCCTTGTATTTAAAGAAGCAATACTTCTCATCTATCATTTTCCAAAGAAGCTCAAAATTGTCACGCTTAGTATTACCATACTCCTCTTCTTTAAAGCAGGATGGAAAGAATATACTCGTAAAAATAATACTCAATATAATCGCATATTTCATACTTACACTAATGGTTAAGGTAACATTATTTCGTTAAGTCTATCAATCGGATACCGAAAGTAATTAAAATCTATATCACCAACAACTGTTGGCAACTTTCCGGTATGTGTAAATTGCCAAATTACCCACTTCTCTATATCCTCTGTAGGATCATTATTGAGACTACTGATCCAAATGGGGTTGTTAGGAAACCTATTTTTGATGTATAATTTGTAACAATCCTGATTCGTATAAATAACGGGGTGTAAACCATAATACTGATGTAACTCACCCTCCAAAATTGTAAGTTCTTTGATCGTATTGTTTATGTATGCAGTATCACTACTATAGGGATTTGCTGATGAATGCTCAACATCTATAGCAGGTAGTAAATCGCCCGATTGGCAACTAGCCACATCAATGAAATGCTTGGCTTGGTCATATCCAGATATTCCAAAATTATAGAAGTGGTAAGATCCGACTTTAACACCCGCCTCTTTTGCCAGCTTGTAGTTATAACCATAATTACGATCATTATGTGTAACACCCTCAGTCGCTTTTATATAAGCAAAGGCTATATTCTGAGAATTGACCTCTCTCCAATCTAGTATTGGGTTGTGATGGGATACATCAATACCTTTGACATGGTATTTTGGACTATCATCAAAGCGTGTTTTATCTTTATCCAAAAAATAGTAGCCTAATATACTGGCTACTATAAAAACAGTAACAATCGAAATTAAAAACTTAGTTTTTTTTAGATTTTTCTTCTTCATACCTCAAACAAACTGAACCCTAATTTTAGAAAGACAAATATAATGTTAAATTATTAAATTTACTCATTGGCTGTATGTGGAGTATATCAATACAGGCTTTTAGAGACCCTAAAATAGTATAATCTTTACATCTCTTAAACATATGACGATTTGTCTGTTTTCTTTCCAACAGTCACTCCTAGATATTTTGCTTTGCTTGCTTATGGTTTCGGAAAACTGTGCTATATTTGCCGTCTGATAATGATCGATTTGTTATCTAACTCAAAGAGACTTTTGAGACACGAATAAACGACATCTATTGATTTATAATTACTTATTATATTTATTAATCAGATTTAATGATTAGCTTAGGTATATTTTATGATTACTTTACGTACTGTTTCTGACATACAAACGACGTTATCATCATTTCGAGCCATTGGTAAAACAATAGGGTTTGTTCCTACCATGGGTGCATTGCATGATGGTCATCTGTCTTTGGTTAAAGAAAGTAGCACACAAAACGACTTGACTGTTGTCAGTATTTTTGTAAATCCTACACAATTTAACAATAAAGAAGATTTAGAAAAATACCCTCGAACTTTAGATAAAGATTTAGCTTTGTTGCAGATGGCAAATACAGATATTGTTTTTGCACCCTCTGTATCTGAAATTTATCCAGACATAGACAATCGCATTTTCGATTTTGGGCTATTAGATAAGGTAATGGAAGGTAAATTTAGGCAAGGTCATTTTAACGGAGTAGCACAAGTAGTAAGTCGTTTATTTGACATTGTACAGCCGAATAAGGCATACTTTGGCGAAAAAGATTTTCAGCAGCTAGCCATTATCAGAGATATGGTATATCAACACCAAATACCAACACAGATTGTAGGAATGCCCATAAGGCGAGAATATAGTGGTTTGGCAATGAGTAGTCGTAACCAGCGATTGACCGATAGCCAGCGAAATATTGCTGCAACGATATATGCAGCTCTAGCTGAAAGCAAACGTTTTGTAAACAAAGCATCAATTGCAGATACTGTCAACTATGTAGTTGATACTGTTAATAAGTCAGAGCTACTGAAGGTTGAATATTTTGAGATTGTAGACGGAAACACATTGCAAACCATCACTGAGTGGGCAGATACAAACTATGCTGTGGGTTGTATTGCAGCGTTTTGTGGAGACATTCGTCTTATAGACAACATTACCTACTTCAACAATGAACAAGAATAAATAAACATGCAAATAGAAGTTCTAAAATCAAAAATACATCGAGTAACCGTTACGGATGCCAACCTCAATTATGTTGGTAGTATTACTATTGACCAAGATTTGATGGATGCGGCAAACATGATTGCTGGCGAAAAAGTATGTATCGTTAACAATAACAACGGCGAACGATTCGAAACCTATATCATTAGAGGAGAAAGAGGTACAGGCACTATTTGCTTAAATGGAGCGGCTGCACGCAGAGTGCAAACAGGAGACATCATCATCATCATATCATATGCTATTATGGATTTTGAAGAGGCTAAAACATTCGAGCCTTGGATTATATTTCCAGATACAAAAACCAATAAATTACTAAAGTAAAATTTTATTTTAGAATAGATATTTTACTTGGAATGGTTATCTAAATTTCATTCCATTTTTTGTCTTTCGAATACTAGAAATCAAATAAAATGACATATTCATATAAAGACATCTGGAAAGTTAGTTTTCCTATTATGTTAGGATTACTAACCCAAAATGTAATGCAAATAACCAACACCATCTTTTTGGGGCGTGTAGGTGAAGTCGAATTTGGAGCTTCAGGATTGGCAGGTATCTACTACATTGCGTTTTTTATGTTAGGATTTGGGTTCAGTATTGGTGCTCAAATAATGATTGGCAGACGAAATGGCGAAAAAAATTACGATCAGATAGGAACTATCGTTGTACAGGGTATAATGTTTTTACTATTATTTGCAACCACCCTGTATGCTGCTTCAAATATATTTTCGAGACACTTATTGCCTACACTCATAAAGTCTCCGCAGGTATACGAAGCCGCCAGCGAATACCTCGAATGGCGTACATTTGGGTTTTTCTTTGCCTCTATTAATATCATGTTCAGAGCATTTTATGTAGGCATAGCACGTACACCTGTTTTGACTATCAATGCCGCTGTTATGACGGTAGTAAATATAATATGCGATTATGGGCTGATATTTGGCAACTTTGGTTTACCCAAACTAGGCATAGCTGGGGCAGGTATGGCATCGGTGATAGCCGAAATGTCATCTATCGTATTTTTTGTAATATATACTTACAATACCGTAGACCTAAAAAAGTATGGTTTTCAACGAATGACGTTCAAGCTTTCGGTTATAAAACGTATTCTAAATATCTCCGTGTTTACCATGTGCCAGTACGCCATATCCATGTCTACTTGGTTTATCTTTTTTTTAGCAATCGAAAATCATGGCGAAAGAGATTTGGCTATAACCAATATTATACGCACTTTTTACATGATCTATTTCATCCCCATGAATTCGCTATCCACAACGGCCAACACATTGGTAAGTAACACCATTGGCACAGGTAGATACAATGATGTACTACCTCTTATTAAGCGAATTTGCATACTCAATTTGACTATTGTTGTGGCTATGGGTATTGTTACCCTTATTCAAGCCGAATTTTGGATTTCGCTAGTTGCATCCAATAAAGATATGAGCTTGATAAAAGAAACCATCCCTTCATTATATGTATTGGTGATGGCGTTACCCATATGTGGTTTGGGTACTATCTTATTTAGTTCGATATCAGGAACAGGAAACACTCGTGTGGGGCTCATTTTCGAGATCATCACCATCGTGTTTTATCTAATAGCTATGTACATCATAGTTATACGTAACCAATCATCGGTAGCTGCCTGCTGGACAGTAGAATATATATATTGGGGTATGCTTATGATCTTGTCTTTCTTTTACCTCACTCGAGGTAAATGGCAAAACCAAAAAATCTAAAAATTTGAATGTGTTTCTACTTCGATAATCGAATCAATAGGATCAAGTGATATGTTTTTCAGATTGATAATTAAACGATTGTTTTTTTTATCCGTTTTCAAATCCAACTCACCATCGATATTGAGCCATCGAGCCGATTTTATCTGTTTAGGAAAATGAATGGTCAGCGTTTTATTTTCTTTATTCAGAATATGTATATAGTGAACAGTGCCTTTCTGTGTCATCGCTCCCCATGACTGAGGTCCTACAATTCCTCCCTTTGTTGCATATATTGTATTGCCATATTTCTTGTTCCATTCTCCCATCTGGGCAAGTCTACTTACACATTCGGGTTCCATCTCACCATTTGGCATAGGACCTACATTAAGCAACAGATTAGCCCCATACCCAGCGGCTTTGACTAGGTAACGTATCAATTCAGATGTAGACTTAAAGCTGTCGTCCGTTATATTATAGCCCCATGTTTTGTTCATTGTTTCGCAGGTCTCCAGTGGCAGATGTTTGGCTACAACTTGCCCTTTGCTAAACCCAGCTTTGTCTTCTCCAGGTAAATCTCTTTCAAATGCTTGATAGTCTTCACCTTCTAAAGGGGCTTTGTGATGATTATTCGAAATCATACAATCGGGTTGTAAACGATGAATCAGCTCATAAATATCTTTGTAATACCAGTTTACTTTAGATGTTGCATGCATATTGCTGTCTTTAGGATGCTGATCCCAATCACCATCAAACCAGATACCTGCTATTTGACCATAATTAGAAAGTAGTTCGGTCAACTGAGCTTTCATAAAATTGATATACGAATTCCAATCACCACGTTCGGTTCGTCCACAGCCTTGTCCCGAATAACCTGTCCAATACTGATAATCGGTACGAGACCAATCGATAAGTGAATAATACAACACCAATTTTATACCCTCTTTATGGCACTCATCTGCTAACTCTTTCACAATATCCCGCCCAAAATAAGGCGTATTCATACTATTCCAATCAGATTGTAAGGTGTGCCAGTTACTAAAACCATCGTGATGTCGAGACGTAAACGTGATGTATTTCATCCCTGCATCTTTGGCTATTTTGACCCATGCTTGAGCATCAAAATCTTGTGGATTGAAAAACTGTTGCAGTTTCTTGTAATCTTTTACTTTAATCGGGCGGTTTTGCATCACCCATTCTCCATCACCAAGCACACTATACGGACCGAAATGTATAAACATTCCGAAACGAGCTTCTTCGAACCATTGATGGGCTGGATTGCTTATTTGGGCCACAATTATTTGTAATGAAAATACAACACTATATAACAATAAGAAGAGATGCTTTTTCATAATGCAAGTAGAGATAAAGGTTTAAGCACAAATTAAAGAAATATTATCTACAAAACGAGGGTATAACTCAAATAAATATACTTGAATAAACCGATAACCCTAAAAAAAAATGATAATAAGGAGACTATGCCACGCCCCCTGAAATAATATCGCTCAGAGAGAGATAATTTCTGTTGTTGGCATATATATACAAAAGTGTACCGTCTTTTATTGTATTGATAATAACCCTGCTTACGGCCTGTGGAAGTGCTGGACATCCAAGGCTTCGCCCCAATCGTCCAGACGATTTAATTGTAGAAGGATTTGCATAATCCGCTCCATGTATTACGATGGCTCTTTCTTTAGCCTTGTCGTTGATACCTCTTTCTAAGCCATTAAGGATAAGGGAATAACCGTTTTTACCGATATATGTATTCTCTGTTAAGTAAAAGCCCAACGAACTTTTAAAAGAGCCATTCTGATTCGAAAACGAAGTTGCATAATTGTCTCCACTATTTTTGCCATGTGACACATGCGACTTGAATAGTAACCTCTTATTTTTCATATCTATAACATACAATCGCTCTTCGGTTGACGGTTTTGTAAAATCAATAACAGTCATTATTTCCTTACTTTTAACCTTTATTTTATTATACCCTGTAAAAGCTTGCTTAAAAGCTGAATAATTGACAATATTCTTTAAACCCATATCGGTATATACATCTTCACAACTGGCTGCTTCGAGATGCCGAGAAGCTATCAATACAGGCTGGGCAGAAAATGCCAAAAAGGAGGTGAAAAGTAATGACGCAATAAGTAGAAAACGATACATTTTGAGCATAAAATAAAGATAAGAGATATGCAAATATAAAAAGTATCAATCGATTATAAAAACAATTGTGTTTAAGAATGTTATCCAATCATATACAAACTTGGCATGCGAACTTGCATTTCGCACACACATATGCGAGCGAGGAATGGTACCTAAGGAGGGGCTAAACTCAATGTTGGTTGTACGTGGTGCATTGACAGGAATGCCGTGTATATATGCTCCATTCGTAAAACGACTAGCCCAAGGGGCAAAGCCTCCTGTTTCGGTTGTTCCATCGACTAAAAACAGCATCTTTGCCTTCTTCTCTTGTACTACAAAAAGCCCTAGGGGTGTTTCCTGTGCATAGGGTGGTTTGTACATACCTGTAGTAGCTGGATTCATACTTCTGATAAGCCATTTACTCGCATTTTTTTCGAGTGTTGTGATATTCTGATTTGTAACATCTACAAAAACAGCTTTATTAAATATTACAGAATCGGATATCGTTTTTAAGTATTTTTTAGGTATCATCCATTCGCCTGCAAAGAAAGTTGTTTCTACATGCACAAAATTGACACTATCACCGATATACTTTACTAGAGACCCGTCTCTAATATAACGTGCTGGAACTGAATCACCCCTGAGATACAAGGGGACGGATTGGTATCTTTCCACCCCAAAAGTATCGGCAACACGTTTATAAGCATTACGTTTATAGGCTCTGACAAGAGGTGCTTCGCCATTGCCATTTCTGTAGTTTTGAACAACTGCCCACTTACTTCGCTTTTGCTGTATTGTTTCTAAATAAGCTAAACGATCACGTACCTTGTCCCATTGAAATTTTCGTACCTTGTCTTTGTATGGATATTCATCTTCCAGTGTATATTGATCGTATCGAAGTTGCTTTTCGATCACTATATCATCCATCGATAGGGTATCAACAGCGGCTTTGACTAACGTATCGGCTACTACTGACTGTAGGGTATCGATATTCTGATTATCACCAACATGTGTCTTTTTTTGGTCTGAACAAAATGATAAATTAAGAAGATTCAGAAAAAACAAAATGGATGCAAAAATAATTTTCATAAAATTAGTTAGGTTTACTCTTATTATTATTCTGAAACCACCCTTGTAGTATGGCTATAAGGGTGTTAAAAAACGAACAAAATAATCTTAGAAAGAATAATTTAGCACTTTATATTAAGGTCGTTCAAAACCAAACGTATTTTCTCGAAAGTGGTGATTCGTGTTGGTACTAAAGGTAGACGGAGTTTATTTTCGATATATCCCATCATATGAAGCATACATTTTACGCCTGCGGGATTCCCATCTACAAATAAAAGGTTGAATAACTCGTTGAAACTATGATGTATAGTCAAAGAATTTTTATAATCACCTGCCAAAGCAAGACGTGTCATCCGACTAAATTCTTTAGGAAAAGCGTTGCCTATAACCGAAATAACACCAATAGCACCTAATGTGATTAGTGGAAAGGTAATACCATCATCGCCCGAAATGACATCAAAATTGTCGGGTTTACGTTTGATTATATCGTCCATCTGGGTCATATCGCCCGATGCTTCTTTGATAGCAACTACATTGCTAAACTCGTTAGCGATACGCAACGTTGTCTCGGCTGTCATATTTACCCCTGTACGTCCCGGAACGTTATAAAGTATGATAGGCAGTTTAGACACTTCGGCAATGGCTTTATAATGCTGGTAAATACCTTCTTGGGAGGGTTTATTGTAATACGGTACGACCGACAGAATAGCATCTATACCTTCTAGCTTATCTTCGGATAATTGTTTAACAACAGCTTTTGTGTTATTACCACCCACACCCAGTACAACGGGTATTCGTTTATGTACTCGATTAACAACAGTTTCTATTATATCTTTCTTTTCATCTTCTGTCAACGTAGGTGTTTCTCCAGTAGTTCCCAGTACAACCAGATAGTCGGTATTGTTTTGTATTTGATAATCAACAAGCCTGATGAGTGCCTCATAATCTACGCTCTCATCTTCTTTGAATGGAGTAATCAACGCAACTCCTACACCTTTTAAATTAATTCTAGACATATAATTTTGTACTTGTTGAACTTATTTCGTTAAAAAGCTACGTAAAGGTAATCAATATTTGAATTTATTGTATATTCTTTAGATATCTTTTAAGTTCATTGTAGGCATCTAGCATACTTTGGTTTTCTTCTTTGAGAAGTACAAAGTCAAACAATTTGTATTTCCGCTCCGTAAAACTAATGCAAAATTTACTTTTGTTTAATGTTACCAACCAGAGTATGTAATCATTTGTACCTGATGACAGATCGATAAGTGTATCGTAATTTAGTCGTTCAAAATCAGAAATAATTTCGGGTTTGAATAAACGTAACCACGTAAAATCGATATCTGGTTCTATCACTTTTACAAAATGAGGAAACTTAAAGGGTACAGATTGTTTGGGCTTAATTGTCCAAGCAATCACTTTTTTACCATCTTGCTTCAATCTCTCTACAATAGGAGCTATTTCGTACCAATCTTCGATATCAAACAAAATTAGTACAGTATTAATCTCGCTATAGTTGAGAAAAGAGTGATCTCGGTCATATCTTTTAAGACCTAATCTAATATTTCGTTGTAAAAAATAATCTAGCATAATTTGATTATTCAATCATTTTCAAGAACCGATCTTCATCTAAAATCGTTATTTTCAGTTTTTCGGCTTTTTCTAATTTAGCAGGTCCCATATTTGCACCTGCCAGTACATAATCTGTTTTGGACGAGATAGATCCACTACTTTTACCTCCATTGAGTTCGATGAGCAATTTGTATTCGTCCCTCGAATGCTTCTCGAACGTACCACTTATAACAATCGCTGCACCATTCAATTTATTTGTTTGCTGCGACGTTATTTGTTGTGATTGTTGAAATTGCAAACCAAATGCTTGCAATTTAGCGATTATTTTTTTATTCTCTTCTTTTTGACAAAAATCAACAATGCTTATAGCAATTCGCTCACCTATTTCATTTACTTGTATCAGATCTTCTACACTTGCCTGCATCAACAAATCGATATTGGGAAATGCTGCTGCTACTTTTTTTGCAACGGTTTCGCCTACATACCTTATGCCCAAGGCATATAATATGCGATGATAAGGTACTTGTACCGAATCTTGAATACTTTGAATTAGGTTTTTGGCACTTTTTTCGGCCCATCGCTCCAGTTGTGAGACCTCTTCCCATTGCAGTGAATAGAGGTCTGCAACACTTTTATTAGGCAATAAATTGGCATTATACAAATGTTCGATCGTTTCCGACCCTGCATTTATATTCATTGCTTTACGCGTTACAAAATGCTCTATACGTCCTTTTATTTGAGGGGGACACTCCATGTAGTTAGGGCAATAGTAAGCTGCCTCGCCTTCGTCTCTGACTAGTAAGGATTGGCATTCGGGACATTGCGTGATAAACTCAACTTTCGTACTACCTGCATGACGGGCATCAATATCTACTTTTGTTATTTTGGGTATGATTTCTCCTCCTTTTTCTACATATACTTTATCGCCAATATGCAAATCGAGTGCATGTATAGCATCTGCATTGTAAAGCGAAGCACGCTTTACAGTTGTACCCGATAGTTTGACGGGTTGCAGATTGGCAACTGGGGTTATAGCACCTGTACGCCCTACCTGATATGATACAGACAATAGCTCTGTAACTTCTTGCTCGGCTTGAAACTTATAAGCAATTGCCCAACGAGGAAATTTAGAGGTAGATCCTAAGTTTTTTTGTTGATGTAACGAGTTTACTTTAATTACTATTCCGTCTGTGGCTACGGGCAGATTTTTGCGTTCTACATCCCAATATTTAATGAATTCAAAAACCTGATCTATTGTTGTACACTTTCTCACAGCATCCGAAACTTTGAAACCCCATATGCGAGCTTTTTGTAAATTTTCAAAATGCCCTTTTTCGGGTAACTCTTCGCCTAATAAATAATATAAATAGCAATCAAGTTTACGTGATGCTACGGTTTTAGAGTCTTGTAATTTTAATGTCCCTGATGTTGCATTGCGTGGATTTGCAAACAGGCTTTCTTCTTGCTCAGCCCTTTCTTTGTTTAGATCTTCGAATACTTTCCATGGCATTAATATTTCGCCTCGTATCTCAAATTCGTCGGGATAATCCTCACCAATCAATGCTAGGGGAATGCTACGGATCGTTTTTACATTTGCTGTTATATCGTCTCCTTGCACACCATCGCCACGTGTTATGGCTTGTGTAAGCTTACCCTCGACATAAATAAGCGATATCGATGTACCATCGTATTTGAGCTCGCATGTTACATCAAAATTATCGTTTAAGTCTTTTTCTACCCGATTATAAAATTCTCTGACCTCTCCTTCCGAGTAGGTATTTGAGAGGGATAACATGGGGTAACGATGCTCTACCTGTTTAAAGGTTTTAGTTATATCGCTACCTACACGCTGTGAGGGTGAGTTTGGGTCTGCATATTGAGGGTATTTTGCTTCCAAATCCATCAGCTCGTTCATCTTTCGATCAAACTCTATATCTGATATGGTGGGTGCAGACAACACATAATAATTATGATTATGTGTATTAAGCTCTTTTGCTAACGCTTCGATATGCTGCCTTTGAGAATCCATTCTTTATTGATCTAAAAAGTAATGTTGCAAAAATAAGCATTATATTGAAAACATCTTGTATGATAAGAGGCTGATCGTACTCTAAAAATACTTAACAGGTCATAGTCAGTACATAATCAGTTTGTACAAAATATCGAATATCAAAGCTGTTTTCATGCTTTGTGTATTTTTCTTTTGCTTTAAAACAACCTGACTGAGATGGTGTGAAAGGATCAATAAGAAGGTGTTGTTTTAGGTCTACACCCACACAATCCATTGCTTTATACAAGGTTTCTTTGGCAGACCAATGCAACAAGAGGTGTATGAGTTCGTGTTCAGCATCAATATGCTCGCATTTGGATACAAACCTTGAACGAACTTGTTTTACTTTGTCGGAAATGCACTCTATATCTATCCCCACAGTTACTTGTTTTGACAGTAGCACGGCACTATATCCTTTGGTGTGGGATATAGATATATGATACAAGCTATCTTTTAAATAGGGCTTGCCACTAGGCAGATACTCAATTGCTTTTTCTTCGTCAAGCAATGATTTTAACAAAACACGTACCGATGCTTGTTCGAATAAACGCTTCGACGACGAAACATGCTCGGCAAAATCGGTGTTTTGAAGATCGCCCAACAGTGTTTCTAAAGTTTCTTCTACTTTCCAAACTCCCCAAATCGAGGTCTCGCTACTTTGTTTGCAAATAAGCATTTCATTTTTTTTTATGGCTATACAACCAAGAAGCTAAGTCTTTTTCGGCAAAAGCATTTATCCAACTATTATGGTTTACCCCTGGATACTCGCTATACTTAACCTCACGCTGGGCTCTTAGCAGAGCTGTATACATGGCTTGCGAGAAGCTTACTGGAACTACACTGTCTTCGGCACCATGAAAAATCCACAATGCTGTATTTTTAGTATTACGCACTACTTTTTGGGTATCACCGCCTCCACAAATGGGAAATGCTGCGGCAAACACGTTGGGCAACCGCCACAAAAGCTCGTACGTACCCATACCTCCCATCGATAAGCCTCCTACATATACTTGATTGGTTGCCACTTTGCCCGACGATAGGTAATCTTTTACCAGCTCTACTAACACCTCCATGGGTTGTGTAGACTTTTGGTTGTTATCGAAGTTGAAAATTGCTTTATTCTCGATAGCATGCCTCTTTACATTACACCAATACGTATTGGCAGGGCATTGCGGAGCGATAACAATGGCTGGGTATTTGGCATGGAAACTTTCTACGAAAAAAGTTTCGCCATGCGTCAGTTGTTTTTGATTATCGTCTCCACGCTCGCCTGCTCCGTGCAAAAACACAACCAAAGGATATTGTTTCGATTCATCATACTCTTTAGGATACATAACTTTATAGGGCAAAGTATACCCATTAATCATAAATGTAGCTGATTGAAATTGAGCATAACTACATAGTATAGATAGGCAGAATAGGAGTAAAAAGAGTCTTGCTTTCATGGTTCGATCCGATTTTTATATATAAATATTTACAAATATAGCCGAAATGTCAAAATCAACAATAAAATATTTACACTTTGTTGGAGAACCTAACATTCATAACTTTAGTTTTTTACCCTTATCACAGGCTTTGTTATTAAAAAAAATATTCAAAAAAGGATGGTGAATACTTGTATTATTAAAGAATGTGTATTACTTTTGCACTCGTTATACAACGAATGGCTTCGTAGCTCAACTGAATAGAGCATCTGACTACGGATCAGAAGGTTAAAGGTTTGAATCCTTTCGAGGTCACAAAAGCACTTATAATTAATTTTATAGGTGCTTTTTTTGTTTGGTTTGGGGTGGTTTATGAGTGAAAGTTAAACCGAGAGTTAAACCAACAACTCAAATGAATGCAACAGTTAATATGGTGTTATTCAAATCTAAAACTCTATCTAATGGAGAGCATCCATTAATGATAAATTTGAAAGAGATTTCGAATGCTATATTCTATTTAGTTAAGACAGGTTGCCAATGGCGTATACTACCCAAAGATTACCCTAAATGGGAACTTGTTTATTATTATTCTCGCAAATGGTCATTTTATGAAGAATTTGATTTATTATTGAGTCGCTTACGAGAATCAGTTAGGCTAAAACGTAAGCAGAATAGAGAATCTAGTTTAGGTATTATGGATAGTCAAAGTGTAAAATGGGGTAATAATAAAGCTCCCAATGATATTGATGGCAATAAAAAAGTAAAGGGCATCAAACGTCATGTAATAGTTGACAAAACGGATTTTTGATAGCAGTCATGATCACAGTAGCCAATATTCATGATTCTAAAGTAGGTAGGTAGCTTCATAATTTGGACTTTTTATTAACTTAGACATAGGTACTGTTATACGCATTACAATTCCTTTCTCGCCTCTAAGATAAGCTTTTCCTGCATTTTCCTTTACCCCTCGATAGATTGTTACTAAGGGGTTTGGGGGCATTCCTCAACATACCAGTTACATTAGCAGCTCTAG
>JBDLTH010000037.1:0-15556 GCA_039799165.1 Bacteroidota bacterium | reverse complement strand
AATTGTATCTTTGTCCAGTACTTTGTACATAGGGAGCGTTATTCTTTGTTGTTTTGCAATTACAAATTTAACGCTTCCTTATTATTTATCCCTCAAATTTAATAAGTCAAGACAACTTCATCTGCAGTTTCCCTTTTTTTTAGCTAAATTTGTAGTACACTTATTTTACTAAACTACTAATTGATATTATATCAACACATTACTCAAAAAAAATGAGAATACTACTGACTGGATATACTGGGTACATTGCTCAACGCTTACTGCCTGTTTTAGTAGCTCAAGGACACACCATAGTTTGTTGTGTGCGAGATCTAAAACGCTTTAAATTAAACCCTCAATACACCAAACAAGTAAGTGGTGTAGAGGTCGATTTCTTAAAACCAGACACCCTGTTTGCTATCCCTACTGATATTGATGTTGCTTATTATCTAATTCATTCAATGTCTAGTTCTAGCGGAGATTTTACAGATCTGGAACAGCAAGCAGCACATCAATTTGTAGATTGCATCAATAAAACGCAAGCTCGACAGATTATATTTTTGAGCGGTATTGTAAACAAAGAGCATTTATCTAAACATCTTAGTTCTCGCAAAAACGTTGAGAGCATATTGTCGACCAGTACAGTACCGTTGACCACTCTGCGTGCGGGCATTATAATAGGCTCGGGGAGTGCTTCGTTTGAAATTATGAGAGATTTGGTCGAAAAACTTCCGTTGATGATTGCCCCTCGTTGGCTAAGCACATTGTGCCAGCCTATAGCCATCCGTAATGTGGTAGAGTTGTTAAGCAAAGTTTTATTGCTCGAAAGTGCATTGAATGCCAACTTTGATATTGGAGGTCCTGACGTTTTAACTTATAAGCAAATGCTTTTACAGTTTGCCGAGGTGCGTAAACTACGTCGACGTATCTATGTCGTGCCAGTTATGACACCCAAGCTATCGTCTTACTGGCTTTACTTTGTAACTTCTACATCGTACAGGTTAGCTGTAAATTTGGTAGATAGTATGAAGGTCGATGTGGTATGCAGACCCAATACTTTGGTTACTGATCTTAAGATACACCTTATTCCTTATGAGCAGGCTATCCGTTTAGCATTCGATAAAATAGAGCAGAACGATGTACTCTCAAGTTGGACTGATGCTTTGAGTAGCGATACGCTTTATGGAGGTATATCGTCTTGTATAGAGGTACCTTCTATGGGGTGTTTCTTTGACAAATCAGAGATGCTATTGGACGATCCAGCTTTGGCGTTACAAAACATTTGGCGTATTGGTGGTGATAGAGGATGGTATTATGCTGACTTTTTGTGGCGAATACGTGGCTTTTTAGATACCTTGGCAGGAGGTGTTGGTTTACGTAGAGGCAGACGTAGCGAAACTGAAATCTGTGCAGGCGATGCCCTTGACTTTTGGCGTGTGATATTAGCTAATAAAGAAGAAAAAAGGTTGTTGCTATATGCTGAAATGAAATTGCCTGGAGAGGCTTGGCTCGAATTTAAAATAACAAATCAAAATCGACTCGTTCAGACTGCTACTTTCAGACCGAGAGGTATTTGGGGGCGTATGTATTGGTATTCATTACTTCCTTTTCATGGATTTATATTTAAGGGTATGCTTCGTAATATTGCAACTCGGAACGATTAGATATGTGGAATAGAATGTTAGCGTGGTAACTCGTACTGCATTAATATTACGATTCAAGAAAATTACTCATGATTAACAGAACAGCTCTTTTTTGTTATTAATAGGGATAGTGATACTTTTTAGATGAGAATACGTTTTTTTTTAAAACTCTCTCTAAATTCAGAGGGTGTTAATTTCTTATTATCTTTAAACAGTCGGTTGAAGTTGGATACATTGTTGTATCCGCATTTATAGCATATTTCGGATACTGACATAGTTGTATTTACTAATAATTGACTAGCGTGCCCAAGTCTTATATCTATTATGTACTTGGAAAATGTCTGACCTGTACTAAGTTTGAAGAAACGACTAAATGCAGCAGGTGCCATCCCTACTATTTTAGCTACATTATCTAGCTTTATTTCTTCGGAAAAGTGTATATCAATATATTCCTTTACTTTTACAATTCTTCTACTATCTGACTGTACATCCGTTTTTGCAAATGAAGATGTAGCCAGCGTAGAGCATAAATCGCAGTATAATGATAGCTCATAAAGAATAGTTAGCAAATTTATTACAGCATAAAAACCTTTTTGATTTGCCTGTGTATCTAACTTAGAGTACACTTTCATTATTGCTTCCATAGGAAAACAAAGTCCCCTCTTTCCCATTTCTAACATGTGCCTGATCGAATTGAATTGATTTTTTTGAATGAAATTTTCAAAAAATAATTCAGAAGAAAATTGGATTGTTATCTCTCTGATACTTTCCGATTTGCATTGGTGCTGAATCCATCCATGTTCAAGTGTCTCATTTGTAATCAGCACCAAGTCGTATTCACCTATAATCTCTGAAGAATCTCCAACCACTCGCTGTACACCTGCTGCATTCTTCACAAAGTTAAGCTCGTATTCGCTATGACAGTGAATAGGATACGTAAATTCAGATTTTATCCTATCTGCAATATAAAAGCAATCTTTGTTAGACAAGGGCGTTACTTCAGTAAGTATAGAATTCATGTACTTAGAATTCATGGCTATTTTCTTTGTTGAATATATGATTCTCAAATATAATAAAATACTTCTGTTTTTGATATTTATACTTGAATAACTTTAGTCAAGACTATCTTTATTTACAATATACCCTCTGTGCGTTTGTCCGTTTTTGGGATGTAATAGGGATCAAAGGGGGTGGTGCACTCTGCTGGACAACACTTCTCTACTATTGAAAGATAACTAGTCGAAACTTTTAGCGAATTGAATGAGAAAACATTGTTCATTACAATTACCGAACCATGCTAATTGAACGAAGTTAGCTGGTACAATACTCAGAAATAAACAACGAGTCTCAATGATAAGCTCTGCTCGTGCTTTACTTTTAGCGGAGCTGCTACATTCTAGAACAATGCACATAAATAGTGCAATAGGATGGTTGACGCTTACTATTAGTCATTTATACAGATAATTAACGTAACTCAGAAGCAGGTTTTTTTATTAAATCATTTTAATTAAAATGATTTAATTTCACATTCACACTATTCGTTGAATCTATTATAGGCTTCAACTCGTAAGTAGACTCTATTTTTGTTCTGTTAAAATAAATATTTTTTGATTCATTAACGATAAAGCCAACTGTTGCACGCTTGTCTGCAACCTTTTCGGGAAACATTTCTATTTGTATATTTTCTAATTTGATGTTACTTATATTTTGCATATTAGGATAGCCTGATATAGTAGAAGTGCCTTCTACACGAGCATAAATATCTTTGAGCACAACATTGTTTATTGCACCTATTTTCGAATCTGCATTTCTTTTAAGAACGACAAAACACAGAGCATCTCCACTGCCCCACCAAGCTACAGGTTTTCGAGTACATTCCATTTGTATATTTGAGAATACAATATTCTCGGCAACACCTCCATCTCTGATAAAAATACCTAGGCCTCGGTTTGTATTTCTTATGATACAATTTGAAAAATTTATAAATCTAAAGTCACCATAACTTTCTGTCCCAAGCTTTAATGCACAAGATGTTGATGTCAATATACAATTACTTACTACAATGTTTTCGCAACTTCTGTATCCCAAGGTGCCTTTTGTTGTTTTCATGCAAATAGCATCATCAGCTGTTTCTATTATGCAGTTGGTGATAGTTACATTTTTACATCCATCAATATCAATACCATCTGCATTTACTGCTTTTTCGAGATCGCTGTATATATATATACCATCAATGTTTACTCGTTCACACCAGTGTACGTGCAGTGTCCAGAATGCAGAGTGTAAAAGGCGAACACCTGATATGGATATATCCTTACATTCGGTAAGGTAAATCAATGTAACATTAGGATCTTTCCATTTCCAATTCGTAAGTTCTACTCCAGCATTCGTAGCAATTAACATCTCTTTTGCTATAAAATCTTGGGGACTGTATGACAATGGAACTTTATAATATTGAGGTTGAGCCATAATTTCGCCCTCTCCTCTGATTGATATATTTTTTGCTCCTTTGGCATATATTAGCATAGGTGTGCTTTGTGACCCAGTATCTAGAATATTTGTTTTTACAACATATAATTCTTTCTGATCCGATGCTATAAGTTGTGCACCAGCTGAAAGGTAAATGCCTACATTATCCTTAAGCACTAGCGTAGCAGACAAATACTTACCACTTGGAAAAAGCACTGTTCCTCCACCCGCATTGTAGCAGCTATCGATAGCTTTCTGTAATATTGCAGTCTCTACTTTGGTTCCACACCCCTTAGCCCCAAAATCTTTCACATTGTATGTTATCTCATTAGAAAATAACACTGTTGATAATGATATAAATAGAATAAGAAAGTAGTTTCTTTTCATGATGAATTTGATTTATAACTTCTATTAATAATGAGATCGTTGCATTGTACTGGTATCGGCAATGAACAATTTTACTTGAGCGATCTTCAACATATAATTGATATACCCTTGACTGTATGCTCTGTATTTACCCTGGCTGTACATCTATCATATTCTGGTTGCACAGATACCTTCTTGACTTGTGCATGATATAACCCTCATTTTTTACATTGTCTTTATGCTCACTAATGTTTCTCATGAATTTTAAGTTTAACTGTTTAATTCTAAAATTTAAGACTACATGCAAGTGCATTTGTCTGGTTCAAATGTACTTATATATACAATGTCATACAAACACTATAATATCCAATAGTAATACTATTTCGACTTTATTATAATAATTGAAGTTCTACCTGTATTATTTTATATAAATACCCTTGGTAAGTATAGGCGTTTAAGTTGAATCTATAAATAGCTGTAAATATTGATTTTGTAGAATATAAAATCAATATCCCTAGGGGTAAATTGATTTTTCACTACGTGTATATGTAATTCTTTAAAATTCGCACCTTTGCTTGAAGGTCTTTGTGCCAACTTTAGATAGTCCTTTATCAGAGTTAAACAACCCTTCCATTCATCTGTTATAACCTGTGCGTTTTTGCTGATATTAGGTATTGAAAAATGGCTTGAACTCTTCTACTCTAAGGGCATCACAGAATAGTACAACCTATCTCAAGCTATCAAATAATAAGACTAGATTTCGTTAAAAAAGTATTATAATATCTAATGAACAACAATTACATTTGTTGCTATGTATTTTTATTAAAAAATGCTTAGCCACACAAAGTGATTATAGGAGATTTGATGCCTTCCCTCAAATAAAAACTGTCTGCTAAACAAATACGATAAAAGATGATTAACAAAACAAAAAGGAATGAACTTGATAGTGCGGTCTATCTCGAATAAAAAAACGAACCATGCTTCATGGTAAAAAACGACTTCATCGAAAATAAGTAATTGCGAATCTAGAATTTAAGTGGAATAAAGTTAAAACAAAATATCCAAGTAATTATGAAAAAAACATTCAAAAACAGATTAAGTACGATCTCAGAAAGTTATGATAAACTCATTGCTCGTAAAAACGAACCCATATTGCCAGGCAATGGTATTTTTGAGAGATATAAATATCCAATTATTACAGCAGACCATACTCCCATAATATGGCGTTATGACTTGAATCCTTCTACAAATCCATACCTTATGGAACGTTTTGGCATCAATGGCACTTTTAATGCTGGAGCGATGAAGTGGCAAGACAAATATATTATAGTAGTGCGTGTTGAGGGAAATGATAGAAAGTCGTTCTTTGCAATTGCTGAAAGTCCAAATGGAATTGACAACTTTCGTTTTTGGGATCATCCCATAACAATGCCCGAGACAGAAATACCTGACATTAACGTATATGATATGCGATTAACACCACATGAGGATGGATGGATATATGGCATTTTTTGTACAGAGCGCAAAGATCCCAATGCTCCTGCTGGAGACTTATCTTCGGCAGTAGCAACAGCAGCCATCGCTCGCACCAAAGATCTAGTCAACTGGGAAAGATTGCCTGATTTGAAAACAAAAAGTCAACAACGCAATGTTGTTTTACACCCCGAGTTTGTAGATGGAAAATACGCATTATACACTCGTCCTCAAGATGGGTTCATCGATACTGGCAATGGAGGTGGAATTGGTTGGGCGTTGGTCGATAGTATGACAAATGCCAAAATAGAAGAAGAAAAGATAATCAACCATCGCTACTATCATACTATCAAAGAACTAAAAAACGGAGAGGGACCTCATCCGATAAAAACGTCAAAAGGCTGGTTGCATTTAGCACATGGAGTGCGTGCTTGTGCGGCTGGTTTAAGATATGTTTTATATCTTTATATGACTGATTTGCAGTATCCTGATAGGTTGATAGCCGAGCCTGCTGGACACCTTATGGCTCCAAGTGGCGACGAAAGGGTTGGTGACGTATCTAACGTGTTGTTTACCAACGGATGGATAGCTGATGATGATGGTGTTGTATATCTATATTATGCGTCTTGCGATACTAAAATGCACGTAGCTGTATCATCTGTGGATAGATTGGTTGACTATTGCTTAAATACCGCTCCTGATGGTTATAGATCAGCAACTTCTCTGCAAATACTCAATACGTTAATTGATAAAAATCTAGAATTAAAATAATCTTTTTTTGAAGGAAAATTAAATTACCATGAATATAAAGATAACATTAAAGGAAAAGATCGGCTATGGATTGGGGGATATGGCATCTTCCATGTTTTGGAAGATATTTGGTATGTACTCACTATTTTTCTATACAGACGTTTTCGGAATAACGGCAGCAGCGGCAGGAACAATGTTCTTGATAGCTAGAGTATGGGACTCGTTTTTCGACCTGTTTGTGGGTATCCTTGCCGACCGTACCAAAACACGCTGGGGCAGATATAGACCATACATATTGTGGTTTGCCATTCCTTTTTCGGTAATGGGTGTTGCCACATTCTTTGTTCCCGACTTTGGAGCTACAGGAAAGCTTATATATGCATATATCACCTATTCACTGATGATGCTTGTATATTCTTTGATAAATGTGCCATACGCATCGCTACTAGGAGTTATGTCTCCCAACCCTGAGGTACGCAATGTATTATCGTCCTATCGTATGTCTTTTGCATTCATTGGTAGTTTTGTGACCTTCATGTTGCTACAACCCTTAATAGATACCTATGCTCGTATTTTCGATAGCAATAATGACTCCCTTATTCAGCCTCTTGTAGAACAGGTTAGTGATACCTCAGTGAGCACCTCTGCCATTGGCTGGACATTAGGAGTAGCTACTATTGGCGTCATTTGCACCATCTTGTTTTTCTTGTGCTTCAAGTGGACACGAGAAAAAGTAGAACCTGTAAACGAAGACGAGAATACTTCTGTAAAACAAGATCTGAAGAACCTGCTTCACAATGCTCCTTGGTGGATTTTGGTAGGTACAGGCTTGGCTGCACTGCTATTTAATGCCGTTAGAGATGGAGTAGCTATTTTCTATTTCAGAGATTATGTACAAATCCACTATCGTGTTCCTCTCACAGGCTGGGATATTACAACTGTTTATTTTTTAGTAGGTCAAGCAGCTAATTTAGTAGGTGTAATACTAGCACCTGCATTATCTTCGAGATATGGCAAAAAAAGAACCTATATGATTGCTATGGCTGCCGCAGGCATATTCAGCACTATATTTTATTTTATACCTAACAATCTCACTTGGATTTTAATTCTACAAACTCTAATTTCATTATGTGCTGGCTATGTACTCCCTTTATTGTGGAGTATGTATGCAGATATTGTAGATTACCAAGAACTTAAAACAAACAGAAGAGCCTCTGGTCTGATTTTTTCATCCTCCTCTATGTCTCAGAAATTAGGATGGGCATTAGGTGCCGCACTCACGGGATGGATATTGTCCATTTTTAAGTATAATCCTGACATCCTGCAACAAAATGCAGAGACTATTATGGGTGAACGCATGATGATTAGCATTATTCCTACCATTTGCTGCATTGTAGCTTTCTTTGGTATGATGGCCTACCCTCTTACCGAAGCGAAGGTAAAAGAAGTAACAGAAAAACTAAATGCTAAACGTGTGAAAGATGAATAAAATAATGAAAGGTTTCAAAGAGGAATTAACAAATAATATCCTGCCATTTTGGATGGATAAAATGGTAGATGAAATGCATGGTGGCTTTTATGGTCGGATCGATGGCAACAACCAGCTTCACCAAAATGCAAACAAAGGTGTAGTCTTGAATGCTAGAATATTATGGACTTTTTCAGCAGCATATCGCATTCTCAAAGAAGAGAAATATCTGGAAATGGCACATCGAGCATATAACTATCTGATCGATTATTTTATAGACAAACAATATGGAGGAGTGTATTGGGAGTTAGATTACAAGGGGCAGGTTGTTAACTCTAAGAAACAGACTTATGCTCAAGGATTTGCCTTATATGGTTTTTCGGAATACTATAGAGCAACCAACAATGTCGAAGCATTGGAGCATGCGATAGATATATTTCACCTCATCGAAGAGCATAAAGATTCCTCACATGGAGGTTACCTTGAGGCTTTTATGCGTAACTGGCAACCTATTGATGATATGCGTTTGAGCAGTAAAGATGCCAATGAAAAGAAATCGATGAATACCCATCTGCACATTCTTGAACCCTATACAAATTTATTAAGGGTATGGAGTAGTAATAAAATGAGAACAGCTCAGCAAGAGTTGATAGAACTATTTATCGAAAAAATTATAAATAAAAACAACTTTCACCTGCATCTTTTTTTTGAGGAAAATTGGACTGTAAAATCATCTATGATTTCTTATGGGCATGATATAGAAGCATCTTGGCTACTCTATGAGGCAGCAGAGGTATTAGCTGATCCTGTCTTAAAAAGGAAAATAGAACAATTAAGTCTGCAAATAGCAGAAGCGTCTAGGGAAGGCAGTCTTACAGATGGAAGTATGATTTACGAAAAAGAAGAAGAACATATAAATAAAGAACGACATTGGTGGGTTCAGGCAGAAGCTGTAGTTGGTTTTATGTATGCCTACAAAAATTCGTCAAACAATAGTTATAAAGAAAGTGCCGAAAAAACATGGCAATATATACAAAATCAACTAATTGATAAAACTACTGGAGAATGGCATTGGAGTCGTTTGCAAGATGGTAGTATCAATCATGAAGATGATAAAGCGGGATTCTGGAAATGCCCTTACCACAACAGCCGTATGTGTATGGAGATTATTGAGAATTTTGCAATAGAATATTAGAAACAATTAAAGAGAAAGTTCTATTTACAATTACTAGATGAAGAGACTTAACTAATATAAATAATTATGAGAAAAACTTTAGTTACACTAATTACTTGTATGTTGCTTATTGGCTGCAACCAAAAAAAAGAGACAATGTATGAGCACACTCCAATAGATAAAGGAGCTACAGAGGAAACAATAAAACTATATAAACGTTTGTTCGCTTTGAAAAACAAGGGGATAATGGTTGGTCATCAAGAAACATTATCCTATGGACATGATTGGTATAAAGAAGAAGGACGTTCTGATGTAAAGGATATTACAGGAGACTATCCTGCCATTGTTGGTTGCGAATTAGGTCACATAGAATTGAAAGCTGAATACAGTCTTGACTCTGTCTTTTTTACTGATATGAGAAACAATATCATAGAAACGAACAAGAGAGGTGGCATTAACACTGCTAGTTGGCATGTAGATAATATCTCAACAGGTAGTACATCATGGGACTGTAAACAAGACACTGTTGTAAAGTCTATATTGCCTAATGGTGTACATCATAGAGAATATCAAAAGTGGATGGATCGCCTTGGCGATTTTTTTCTAAGCCTTAAAGATGACAACGGAAAACTTATACCCATTGTTTTTAGAATGTATCATGAGCACACTGGTGGCTGGTTTTGGTGGGGAAACAAACAATGTACACCCGAAGAATACAAACAATTATGGATTATGACTGTAGAATACCTTAGAGATAAAAAAAATGTACATAATCTCATATATGCTTATTCGACAGCAACTGTAAAAACTGAAGAAGAATTTTTTGAACGTTATCCAGGCGATGAGTATGTCGATATTTTAGGGTACGACTGTTATGCCATTAAAAATGAAGCTAAAGTTTTGGAAGCCTATAAAAAATCAATGGACTTAAACCTAAAAATTATAACCGAGTATGCAACCAAAACTAACAAAATAGCCATTGTAGGAGAGACTGGTATGGAGTCTATACCCAATGCGACCTACTTCACCGAAATAGTGTATCCTATCATCAGTAAATATGATATCAGTTGGATACTCTTTTGGAGAAATGCATGGGAAGCTGACAAACCTAACCATTACTATCTTCCATTTAAAGGACACTTGGCAGCCGATGATTTTGTGAAGTTTACAAAGAAAGAAAACATACTAATGAATAAAGATATAAAATGATGAGGTATATATTTCTATTTATAACTCTATTTTCTGTTACAATGACAGTTGACGCACAAAAATTTAATGATCTTATAAATTTAAATAGATATGCAAAAGAAAATTTAACACTTTCACGACCTACTAAAAAAGAAAATAGGATCATATTCTTAGGTAATTCTATAACAGAAGGTTGGGTTAGAATTCGTCCTCAGTTTTTCGAAGATAATAATTTTGTAGGAAGAGGCATAAGCGGACAAACAAGTTCTCAACTACTTTCTCGCTTTCGAAATGATGTTATTAATTTAAAGCCTACTGCAGTCGTAATTAATATAGGGACAAATGATATTGCAGGCAATACAGGCGAATATAATGCAGAGTTTACACTAGGTAATATAAAATCTATGGTAGATTTGAGCAAAGCGAATAATATTAAGGTTGTTCTTACATCTGTACTTCCGGCAAAAAGATTTGCATGGAATAAGGATATTGAAGATGCTACTACAACGATTACTGATCTTAATAAAGAAATTAGAAATTATGCAAAAAACAATAAAATATTATATATAGATTATCATTCTCAATTGAGAGATGAAAATAATGCTCTTAAATCTAACTTTGGTAACGATGGTGTGCATCCCAATGAAGAATGTTATAGACTAATGGAAGAGATATTAATCAACTCATTAACCAAAGCGAAAATTATAAAATAGAAAGTATTAATTTGTTTATAATCAGAGATCTAAGCATCTACATTCTTGTCTAGCTAAAATTTCGAAGATGCAGGCTATCGAAGTCAATTAGTTGAGAATGTAAAGACGTTTTGTGGCTAGGACATCCAAATAACACTGTGTTCTGACAAACCTGTTGCTTTTGAAGTTCTATCTATGTGCTGGGTTGTAGAAAGATCTTTCTCGTGGCTCGAGAATTCTGATAACTATTGAAAGACTACGGTATAGCACACAAATGAGTGAAACTATGATTTATCTCGCTTTCACTACAATAGTATTATATAGGATGAAAAATTAAAAAGTTTTTTAATAACGAGCAAAAACAGAGAGGCAACCTAATTCCAGAAAATAACAGGGGCGTGACAGTCTCAATTATGCTGCTTTCTGCAAATTACCATATTTTTTTACATGTTACGAGGTAAGATATAATTTTAAATTTAAATACATATGAGAAAATTATTATTCATTTTATTTTGTTTGTTTACAATATCTTCTTTTCTATCTTTTGGGATGTCAACAGATAGATCAGAGTTTGTAAAGGTTAAAGGCTCATCATTTGAGGTATCGGGAAAACCCTATTACTTTATAGGTGCAAATTTTTGGTATGGTGCTTATCTAGGTTCTACAGGAGAGGGCGGAAATCGTGATCGCCTCATAAAAGAGCTTGATTTAATGCAAAAGAATGGTATTGATAACCTTCGAATTTTAATAGGTGCAGATGGTCCAGACAGTTTCAATATTCCTACATTGCAAAAAAGTCCTGGGGTATATAATCAAGATATTCTGAATGGACTTGATTTTCTTTTATCAGAGATGAGCAAGAGAAAAATCTATGCTGTATTGTTCTTTACTAATAGTTGGGAGTGGTCTGGAGGATATGGGCAGTATCTGGGATGGGCCGGAAAAGGAGATTTCGTATATACTAAAGATGGATGGGAGCAGTATAAAGCATTTGCTTCAAAATATGCAGAATGCGAAGAATGCAATGAATTTCTAAAGAAACATATTAACTATATAATTAATAGGGAAAACCAATATACAGGAGTACTGTATAAAAATGACCCTACTATTATGTCATGGCAGATAGCAAATGAACCTCGTGCATTTTCTGATGAGGCAAAACCTAAATTCGAAAAATGGGTAAAAGATATAGCAGATTATATAAAGTCATTGGATGAAAATCATTTAGTGTCAACAGGATCTGAAGGAGAAAAAGGCTCTGAAAATGATATTAAATTGTATGAAAGCATTCATTCATGTTCATCTATAGATTATCTGACCATTCATCTTTGGCCCAAAAACTGGGGATGGGCAAGAGGAACAGAGGTCTGTAAATCTGTAGACAAGTCAATAAATAATTCAGAAGAGTATATTAAAGAACATATGAAGCTTGCTGTAAAGTATCAAAAGCCAATGGTTATAGAAGAGTTTGGTTATCCTAGAAATCATCATAAATTTACTCCCGATGATGAAACCTCATGCAGAGATAAATATTACAATTATATAATGGGTGAGGTTGTGAAGAATGCCAAATCTGGTGGTTTACTTGGCGGATGCAATTTTTGGGCATGGGGTGGCTATGGACGTCCATCTTCAAAACATGTGTTTTGGGAAAGAGGCGATGATTACTTAGGAGACCCTTTCCCTGAGGAACAAGGTCTTAATTCTGTCTTTAACACAGATGCTTCTACGTTAGATGTTATCCGTTCACATGCATCTCAATTACAATCAGTAGCCTCTGAAAACAATATTTTGTCAATAATAAAAAAAGACAATTATGTTGATTTTAATTTAAGAAACGGATTACTAAGGGTAAACCCTCTTGCTGATAATACCATTCGAGTTAGATTCTATAATAATAAGAATGTCCAAGAAACAGAAAGCTTGATATTTACCGAGAAGGTAGGCAAACCCTCTTTTTCTGTTGTAGAAAATAGTGATACTATATATGTAATAACTGAAAAAATGAGGCTAGCTCTTGATAAGCAGACAGCAACTCCTTGTTTTATGGATAGTAAAGGAAGCGTGTTATTGCAAGGGAAAGTTAATCACTCTTATACTTCTGATATACATGGTGAACCCACTAATGAGGTGAAATCTGTATTTGTTTCTCCTTCAGATGAATTTATCTTCGGAACAGGACAGTTTCAAGATGGACAAATGAATCTTCGTGGGCTTCCCAGAAGGCTTACACAAGTAAATTCTCAGATATCAATTCCTTTTATTTATTCAAGCAAAGGATACGGACTGCTATGGCATAATTACGGGATGACAAATTTTAATCCTACCGATAAAAAAGTAAATCTTTATCCAGTTTCAATAAGTGATAAATCAAGTGTTGTGGAAGTTACTTCTACTCAAGGACTTATTAAAGAAGAGAGACGTGAAGGTATTTTTGAAGCTACTTTTACAATTAATACCCCTGGAAAATATGGGTTTATGGTTGATTTAGGATCAGAAATGGCTCGTCGTTACTATATTGAAATTGATGGAAAGGTTATATCTGATATAACTAACTATTGGCTTCCCCCTACTACAAGTTGGATACAAGAAATGCAGCCCGGAAAACATACTGTATTGGTAAAGGGAGTTAAGGTTGATTCTCCTAGCCTTAGTTTTAGGAAGATAACCAACGAAACTGTATTCCATTCTCCAGTAGCAGAATGTATAGATTACACTGTTTTTACTGGTAGTGCAGATAATGTAATTGCTTCATATAGAGAATTGACAGGTCAAGCTCCATTAATGCCTATATGGGCTTTGGGATATATTCACAGCAGAGAACGCTTTTCTTCTCAAGAGCAATTGCTGAAATATGCAAATGAATTCAGAAAACGTAAATATCCGATTGATGTAATTGTGCAAGACTGGAAATACTGGGGTAAGTATGGTTGGAATTCAATGATATTTGATGAAAAAGATTATCCAAACCCAAAACTAATGACGGAAAAATTGCATAAAGAGAACCTGAAATTGATGGTTTCTGTATGGTCTAAAATTGATACATTATCTGTACTTGGAACGGATTTTAAAGATAAGTCTTATTTTATACCTGGCACAGCATGGGTTGATTTCTTTAATCCTAAAGCAGCAAACTATTATTGGAATAATATGTCTGAAAGATTATTATCATTAGGCATTGATTCATGGTGGCAAGATGCAACAGAACCCGAAAATGATGCTCTTACTGGAACAATTACACATGCTGGAAAAGGAGAAAAAGTAAGACTGATATATCCGTTATTAGTAAATAAAACTGTTTATGAGGGACAAAGAAAAAATTTACCCGATAATCGTGTTTTTATTTTGTCGAGAAGTGCATATCTAGGTCAACAGAAATATGCGTCTGCAACATGGTCAGGCGATATAGGAAATGACTGGGAAACCTTCAAAAGGCAGATTCCTGCTGGATTGAATTATTCTATTACGGGTTTACCTTATTGGACCACAGATTGTGGCGGCTTCTTCCGTCCAGGCGAAGGACAATATACAGATAAGGCATATCATGAACGCTTCTTACGCTGGTTGCAGTTTTCAATATTTTGTCCTCTCTTGCGAGTGCACGGCTGTGCTACAGATACAGAATTTTGGAATTATGGACCATTAGTGGAAAAAGAAGCAATGCGCTATCTTAATATCAGATATAAGCTTTTGCCTTACATATACTCAGAGTCAGCCAATGTAACTTTTAATGCGTCTACACTCATGCGTCCGTTGGTTATGGATTTCCCAAATGACGTAAAGGCATTAGAACAGAGTTATCAGTATATGTTTGGACGTTCACTTCTTGTAGCTCCTGTAGTTGAACCTAATGTTACAAAATGGAATGTTTATCTTCCTGAAAACAAGTCTGGCTGGTATGATTTTTGGACAGGTAAAAAATATAATGGTGGAAAATCCGTTATGGCTGCTGCACCTATCTCAATCGTTCCTGTTTTTGTAAAAGCTGGTTCAATATTACCAATGGGTAAAGAAATACAATATACGACTCAGAAACCAATGAATGATATTGAGCTTCGTATATATTCTGGAGTTGATGGAGAATTTCTATTATATGAAGACGAAGGAGTGAACAATAATTATGAAAAAGGAATGTTTTCAAAGATTAAGATTTCATGGGATGAGGTAAAACAACAGTTGAAAATCTCTGAACGTGAAGGAACTTATCCTGGAATGGATAAGAATAAAACATTCCGAATTATGAAGTTTGATGGAGAAAACAATAACTCCAGAATCAAGAAAGTTAGCTATTCAGGTTCTGAAATATTGGTTCAGTTATAATGAAATAGTTTCGATCTGATCTGACAGTTAAAGG
>JBDLTH010000036.1:0-24739 GCA_039799165.1 Bacteroidota bacterium | reverse complement strand
GGATTATTATAATAAACGGCCCAAATTTGAACTTACTAGGCAAGCGTGAGCCGTCTATTTATGGGAGTACAACTTTCGATACGTTTTTTTTAGAATTACAATCTTCATACCAATCAGAACTTAGCTACTTTCAATCAAATCACGAAGGTGCGTTAATAGACAAACTCCACGAAGTAGGTTTTGACTACGACGGCATTGTGCTCAATGCAGGTGCGTATACACACACATCATTGGCTTTGCACGATGCAATAAAATCAATTACAACCCCAGTATTAGAAGTCCATATTTCGAACATACATGCCAGAGAGGAAATAAGACACAAATCTTTTATCGCAGCTGCATGTAAAGGTTCGATTGTAGGTTTAGGTATGGACTCATACAAGTTAGCAGTAGACTATTTTATATCAAAATCTCAATAATAATCATATAATTAAAAACTATTTTTATGTTTAAGAAAACGAAAATTGTTGCAACAATCTCAGATATGCGTTGTGATGTCGATTTTATTAAATCGTTATACAATGAAGGCATAAATGTGGTGAGGATGAACTCTGCACACATGACAGAAGAGGGCTTTGTAAAAGTTATTACAAACACTCGTGCCGTATCTACAACGATCGGTATCATGATGGACACGAAAGGTCCTGAAATCCGTACTACTGCAACTCAATCGGGAGATAAAATTGTTGTTAAAACAGGAGATAAAATCAACGTAATAGGTGATATCAATGTATTATCTACTCCTGAACAAATTTCTGTATCATACCCTAGCATCGTAGCAGATGTGCCTGTAGGAAATCTTTTACTTATCGATGATGGTGAGACTGCTCTTAAAGTAATAGAGAAAGCAAAAGACCATCTTGTATGCGAGGTTCAAAATAATGGTACAATCGGAAGCCGTAAAAGTGTAAACATACCTGGGGTAAGCGTCAACTTGCCTTCGATTACCGAAAAAGATAAAAGAAGTATCGAAATTGCAATCAAATACGGAGCTGACTTTATTGCTCACTCATTTGTGAGACATAGACAAGACGTACTTGATGTGCAAAAAATATTAGATGCACACAACAGCGACATCAAAATCATTGCAAAAATCGAAAATCAAGAAGGTGTTGATAACATCGACGAAATTTATGAAAGTGCCTATGGTGTAATGGTAGCTCGTGGAGACTTAGGTATCGAAGTTCCTCAAGAAAACATCCCTGGAATACAACGTCTACTTATCCGTAAAGGTGTAGAATACAAAAAACCAGTTATTGTTGCTACACAAATGTTGCACACGATGATCGAAAATCCTCGTCCAACACGTGCCGAAGTTACCGATATTGCCAATGCAGTATATTATGGTACTGATGCAGTAATGTTAAGTGGCGAGACTGCATATGGTAAATATCCAATAGAAGCAGTGCGTACAATGGCTCAAGTAGCTCGTGCAGCAGAAATCTCGAAATTAGAGGAAAAAGCAATCCCTGTACCATTCCGTGAAACAGAATATGACAGAACTTCTTTCTTGGCTAAACAAGCTGTAAAATCGGCTAGCCAATTGGGCGTTAAAGCAATCATCACCGATAGTATGACAGGTCGTACAGCTCGCACATTAGCTGCATTCCGTAGCAAAAGCCCTGTATACGCATTCTGTACCAAAGTAGAAGTAGCCCGTTGGTTATCGCTTTGTTATGGTGTAGATGCACATCACCTAGAAGATACTGGATACACTACCAATAGACACAAAGAGTATTTCTTGAAATCGATCAAAGGTCTTAAAGATGCTGGTGTATTAGAAGCAAACGATCTTGTAACTTACCTTAGCGGTACATTTACGGACGGTAAAGGTGGTACCTCTTTCCTTGAAATAGAACAAGTAGGAAATGTACTTGAGCAAGGTGAGAAATTTTTTCTTCCTGTTGACTAAATAACGAATAAATAGTTATCTAAAAACTACTAAATAAGATAATAGCGGAAATTGTTTCGGCTATTATCTTATTTCTTTTATATCAAAAAAAACGATTTCTATCTGACTTATGGATGCTAACAAAACAAAGGAGTTAGAACAATACGTTTTGTCTCATATAGACGAGGAGGGCGAACTGCTAAGGCAGTTAGACAGAGATGCTCATGTAAATCTACTTCGCCCACGTATGCTTTCGGGACATCTACAAGGCAAGATACTAAAGATGTTTTGTCGCATGTTGCAACCCCGCTATATCCTGGAAATAGGTACATATACCGGATACGCAACACTATGCTTGGCAGAAGGGGCTACGGATGATGCTGAGATACATACGATAGAGGTAAATGATGAACTCGAAGATTTTATTGGCAACTATTTACACAAAACAAAATTAAAAGACAAAATACACCTGCATATAGGTGATGCGTGTGATATTATTCCTCAACTCGATCACACATTCGATCTGGTATTTATGGATGCCAATAAACGTGATTACATCGCTTACTACACACTCATCCTTGACAGGGTACGAAGTGGTGGTCTTATTATTGCAGACAATACCCTGTGGGATGGCAAAGTACTAGAAACATCTCATTATACCGATAAGCAAACCATCGGCATACAAGCATTTAATGATATGATAGCTAAAGACGAGCGTGTAGAAAAAATAATCTTACCCATCAGAGATGGTCTCACCTTGATCTGGAAGAAATAGATAAACAGAAAGCGGACTGATCCTAAGAAAATCAGTCCGCTTTCTGTTTATTTAAAATACGCATTGTTTTTGTTTATTCCGGATCTACCCAATCGCCATGCTTCTTAATCAATTCAACAAGCCTTTCGACAGCTAGTGCCGATGGGATATTTTTCTCGATACAAGTTTGTTTTTTGTACAGTGATATCTTGTCACGCTCGGCGCCCACATAGCCATAGTCAGCATCGGCCATTTCGCCTGGACCATTTACAATACAACCCATAATTCCGATTTTCAAGTGCTTGAGGTGTGAGGTGGCTTCTTTGACACGAGCTACTGTCGATTGTAAATCGAACAGGGTACGCCCACAACTTGGACAAGAGATATACTCCGTTTTACTGGTGCGAATACGAGAGGCTTGAAGCACCCCAAATGAATAGGCGTCGATGTTTTTTTGAGGAATAGCCCCCACATTGCTCATAAAGATACCATTACCAAAACCATCCAAAAACACAGTGCCAAAATCTACACTTGCTTTTATCTGAATATCCTCGGCTTCATTTTCGGTATAGTGCCTATGCAATACCACAGGCGTGTCGCACTTATAATTAAGGAGTGTGTGCATAAACGCACGTTGCTCTCCTACGCCATTGGTATGATCGGTTGCAACAAGAAGTACAATATCGTTGCGAGACTGAAGCACTTCTAGAACATTAGCCGATAAGTCTGGATATGCCAATTTGAGAAACTTCAACGTGCTATCTGTCTCTTTAATTAGCGAATAATTGTCTTTACTAAAGAGGGGATAAGTATTCTTCTCTTTTTTCCATCCATCAAAATCTATAATGGCTGGTATAGATTTAGGTGCCTGCGTGAGTAATGATGCCCCTAGGTAGATATAATCGGGTAAGAAATGAACATTGAATTCAAAATTTCCGTTCGATCTGTCCGAAATCACAATTGGCAATAGATCTCCTCCAACATTTCCGACAACATATGTTGCTCGTCTCACGTTCGAAAAAGATGAGAACTCAGGATGTACTGCTGCATTAATGATAGGGTGATTCTGCTTTTGCATCACATAATCGACCATCTTTTTAGCAACTGGAACTTCAAATTCGGGATCTTCGCTTAACGACACACGTATCGTATCGCCTAATCCATCGGAAAGAAGTGCCCCTATACCAACCGCCGATTTGATGCGTCCATCTTCGCCGTCTCCTGCCTCAGTTACGCCCAAATGCAAAGGGAACGACAATCCTTCTTTGTCCATCGTTTGCACTAACAGCCTAACAGCTTTGGTCATCACAACGGTATTAGAGGCTTTCATCGAAATGGCTATATCTGTAAAATTTTGCGCTACACATATGCGCAAAAACTCCATACAAGACTCAACCATCCCTTCGGGCGTATCGCCATAGCGCGTAAGTATCCGATCGGACAACGATCCATGATTGACTCCAATTCGTACTGCCGTATTATGGGCTCTGCAAATATCGAGAAACGAGGTCAGCTTAGTTCTTATCTTGTCCATTTCTTGTGCATACTCTGCATCGGTCAACTCTTTGCCATCAAAAGACTTTGCACCATCCACAAAATTACCAGGATTGATACGTACTTTTTCAACATACTTGGCTGCTGACTCTGCTGCACGAGGATTGAAATGTATATCGGCAACCAGCGGGGTATTATAGCCTCGTTTGCGTAATTCCGATTTTATATTGTTCAGGTTCTCCGCTTCACGCACACCTTGTGCTGTTAGTCTAACGTAATCTGCACCAGCCTGAATAATCCGAATGGTTTGCTCTACGCTGCCTTCGGTATCATTGGTGTTTGTGTTAGTCATTGACTGTATTCGTATCGGATGGTTTCCTCCAAGCGGAGTATTTCCTATTTTTGTTACAGACGCAACTCGTCTCTTATAATTAAAAAAATCCATTGTCTAATTTTTAGTTCGCTGAATAATATAGCAAAAATAGATATTTTTACTTGATAAAGATCATTGCTTGAGATCATTTTGTATTCTGTGTCAATAAATATCAAACGATCAGTAACTCTTTTGGATATCTTTTATGATTTGAAGGTTAATATCATATCTATTACAGCTCTACTATTTCTAAGTTTAAACAACTGGTGAGTAAAATGGATGTTTTATCCTCATTTATTCTTCGTACTGCTATATGAATGAAAACCTATGCAACAATTATACAACCTAAAATCCGACTCAAGCTAAGCAAATACCTAAACATTTATTCTTTAATTTTTTCACACAAATACACTACGGTCTTAATAGTGTTTTTCAATTCCCCCAAATCCTGTTATTATTTTATTCTCTTTCGTTTTATTGATAAAGCTGTTCAATCGCTTTTCAAATTCTTCGGGTCGTTTCGTTGCAGCTACAATGTATGCAATTCGGATACGTTTATATGTCTCTGAAAAATGCTGATAGTTTTCCCATACTATTTTATCCTCTTTCAATTTGTCAATTATATCTGTAGGAAAAATAAAAAGTTCAGATAAGACATTTTGTATTTTACTCTCAAATTTGGGGTGTATCATTTCATTCTTCAATAACCATTTAAGTCTTTCTTTGTTGGCTTGCGAGTAAGCACTTTTGGGGTTTCTGGGTGTGAAACGTTGAATTTGATGTTCTTTGTCTAGTGATTTTATTGTACTGTCAATCCAATCAAAACAAAGGGCTTCCTCAACAGCATCGTTGTATGTGATACTTTTTTTGCCCGAAGACTTATTGGGAAATACAAACCAAATTTCATTGGCAGTCTCAAAGTTACTAGTCAGCCACTTTCTCCAATCTTTTCTGTTGTCAAAATATTTTATTTCTTTTGACATAGCAGGTCATCCAAACGAAGTATTATACTACCTTTACTTTCATAATAATGCAGCATCTCGTCAATCTTCTTTTTGTCATAGCTTGTAATACAGTCGGATATGATATTAACTTTATAATTTGCCTTACATAAATTGAAACAGGTTGATTTAACGCAAGCAACAGCATCTGCTCCTGTCAGGTAGAACTCACATATTTCACTTTCATTGATAAAGTATGTAAACTCATCACTACTTAATGCGTTTCCTTTGTGCTTTGTAAAAACATTATTTGATACTATGCTTAAATCTGAAACTAATTCAGCCCCACGTGTATTGGGTTTAAAAGTCCTCGTACCATCTGTTAAATTTTCATGCCTTATATAAACAACTTGAATATCATTGTCAACTGCCCAATCTATGGATTTATTTATATTATCAATGATATCCTTATAATTCTTTGTTATATCATTTTGAATATCTATTACAACTAATGCTTTTTTCATTTTCTGGTCAGACGGTTATTAATTTCTCAAATGGTTAATTCTGCTTTTGTTTCTCTCGCTACAATATCTTCAACCTCTACTAATTATCATATAAACTTAGTTTTAAGGAAATAAAAAAAGATAGCTACTCTAGTAACTATCTTTTTTGGTGTGACCCTGGAGAGGCTCGAACTCTCGACCCAATGATTAAGAGTCATTTGCTCTACCAACTGAGCTACAAAGTCATTTTGATGATACAAAAATAGAATAATTTATTTGTATAAACGGATTTTAGTGCGAAAAACTTTAATACCAATTGGGATCAAAACTTGACGGGCGACTTCGTTGCTCATATTTAAGGTCTTGCAACATCGAAGAGTCAACACGCAAAGACACGTAATAAGATGTTGTAGGACCAAAGGGTATGAAGCTAGCCGATATGTTCCAACAATGCAAATTTCGAGATACAGTACAGTTTAAGTAAGGTATCTTCTTTTCTTCGAAATTGTAACTTGACATAAAGGTTAAGTTCCAATTTTTTGTGGGTTGTATAGAGCCATTAAAAGTTAAATTATGGCTTAACTCGCCTTTAAACTCATTGCTAATATTGTCAAAACGACTGTATCCGTAAGACATTCCATAACTCATGGATAAATTCCATTTTACTTCATTTTTCAAATAACCGTCTGAATCATACGTTCCTGCACTCTCTTTTTTACTGGCAAAGGCACTGGTGCGTGGGGTATCCTCTTGTTGATCGAGGTTCTCGCTATTCAAATCATCGTCTTCATCCGTTGATTTATCTTCGGATTTCGAACCTTCGTTTCTGCCAAACCATTTTTTGAATGTATCTTGATTGATAGAGGGCGAAATTGAATACCCCGTACTTTTAAGCCTACTCAGTGTTCCATATTTTTGAATGCGTAAGCCATCTTTTACAGGAAGTTTATTGATCGGATCGTATTTGTAGGCATAAGGATCCCATGTAGATGCAATATTTACCATCAGGCTTTTGCTTAGCTTCAAACGGATGTTGGTACTAATATCGCTCCATTTTTCGCCTTTAGTACCCATTGCATTGTAACTGAAGTTTACCCCTAAATTATCAATCAAGCTCACTATCTTAGTAGAGTCATTGTTGGTAGCCATTTTCATCTCAAGGTTGTTTTCGAATCCAAAGTTTATACTTGAATTTTGCCCTCTACCTGGAACACCAAAAATTTGCCCTTCAAATGGCGAGTAGTATTCTTTACGCACTCTACCTGCACCATCTATATATGTATAGCTCTTGTATATTCCATACCTTGGATTGCCAAAATCGGGATTTCCTCCCAAGCTAATAGAGGGCGTAAATACATGTCGAATGGTTTTGACTTTGCCTAGCTTAAACATTGGCTCATAAAAACCGTATAGTTTGGTTTGCATGCTCAACGCATAATTGAAGTCATGAACCCGATTGAACGAGTAGGTGGTATCTGTTACAACATGTCTGTTTAGCGTAGGATCCCATGCCTTCTCGATACGATTGGTATACCATCTTTCGTTGTAATTAAATGATGGGCTTATATTTATATAGTTGAACAGATTAAATGTTGCACTCACAGGTATTTTGTGTTGCATCCCGTTTTTCCAATCCTTTACCAAGCTCGACTTAAACAGCATATTATCTTTCGTTTCGATGCTATTTCTAAAATCGCCGGTATAACTCATTTGAATTTTTTCGTACCATTTTTCAGAACCTACTGCCTGTTTGCGTTTAAGCGGATAGATACGGCTCATGGTAACGGTAAAGTTAGGTAATGTAAGCGACAATGTTGAGTCTTGTGTACGCTGATTGGCGGTTGCATTGGCAGTCAGACTTAAGGGCGAATTTGGAAAACGCTGACTAAGCGTTACGCTCGAACTTTTAGTACCCGATGTTCCCACATTGGGGTTATACAAGCTTTCTTGATTATATCTGTTAAAGGTTGATGTACTATACCTTACATTTGCTGATAAGGTTCTGTACATATTCGCCTTGGGGTCTTGCGAGTGTGTCCAATTTATGCTAAGATCTTTGGCTACCCTATATTCTTCGGGTATTTCTTTGTCGCCATATTTAGTGTACATATAATTAATGTCAAACGATCCATTGTACTTGTACCTTTTGCGATAGGTTGATCGAGCATTCAGTCCCCACGAACCTTTCGTATATATTTCTCCTGTAAGAGCTAAATCGATATAATCGCTAATGGCAAAATAATAGCCTCCTCCACGTAAGTTGAATCCTCTATCCATATCATCGCCATAGGATGGCATGAGGATACCCGACGAGTATTTTTCGGAAAAGGGAAAGTACCCAAAAGGAAGTGCCAGCGGTAATGGCAAACCTTCGATCACAAGATAGGCAGGACCTGTTACCACATTTTTTTTAGGTCGTACTTTGGCTTTGGTCAACATCAGATAAAAGTGAGGATGCTCGTGATTATCGCAAGTTGTGTATTTCCCATCGCACATAAAAAAAGAATCATCAGCATTCTTCTTAGCCACATCGGCTACAATGTATCCTTCGCCTTGTTGCGTAATTACATTTCTGATGTATCCTTTTTTGCTTTTGAAGTTATAACTTACCGTTTTCATCTCATACTCGGTATCCTTATCCTTAAATACGGGATGCCCATATTCCTTGCCTAAAGAGTCTTTTGCATACGAAGCATGAATAATACTACTGTCCATACTCATGATAATGTTTTCGGCTTTTACAGACATCGTCTGATAGTCTACGTTACTCTCACCGTATAGAAACCCGCGATTAGAGGATAAGTCAAAAACGATTGAGTCATTGGCAGCATAATCAACAGGAGCGTCTAATGAGGCTTTCTTTGTTTTGATGGTATCTTGCGACAGAGTATCGTTACTCGCTACATTTGCCAACGAAGCCCGCTTTGTGCGGATTGTATCCTGCAAAAACGGTATAAATAAATGTTCGGTTGTTGGATACGAGGACTGAGCACCCCAAAATGGAGACGAAAACAACACAAACATTAGCGTGTATATGAAAAAACGAGCTTTATTCATCAAAAAAGGATGCAACTATACAAGTTCAAGCTACAAAACTAAGCATTAAAAGAAAAAGGCAAAGCTAAAAAACCGAAAAACTATAAATTGGACTTAATATTATAAAATTTTTAGTCTCTATATCGTTTATAAGCAATCGATTTATAATTGTCGAATATCACAAATTTTGTACCTTTGTCCCTTGTTCAATACCGTAAAAGTAACGATCGCCCAATTCAATAATAGTATAAAAAAAGGTAAAGCTCTTTTAGCATATCGTTTAATAAATGCCAATGAATAGCATACACGTAGATTCTTGTCCCGTTTGTTCAAAGACAAGCTCTAAGAAAAATTTGGATTGCCAAGACTATCTTGTAACACAACGAACATTTTCGGTATACCGTTGCTCGGAATGTGGTTTTGGATTTACACAAGATTTCCCCTCCGAAAACGAAATCAGTGCATATTACGATGCACCCGAATATATTTCACATACCGATACCCAAAAAGGATTTATCAATTCGCTTTATCACTTAGCTCGAAAGATAGCTCTAAAATCAAAAACAAAACTTATACACAAATACGCACCCGACACAACGGGTAAGCTATTAGACATAGGTACTGGTACAGGCTATTTTTTAAATGCAATGTGCCAAAAAAAATGGATTGTTACAGGAATTGAAAAATCGGAGCCAACACGCCAGTACGCGAAACAGAAGTTTGGCTTGAATATTCAAGATTCAGAATATTTATTCTCTATACCTCAAAAGACAAAAGATGTAATAACCATGTGGCATGTGCTAGAGCATATCGAAAAGCTGAATGAGACTATGGAACAACTACATAGTGTGTTGACAGACAAGGGTGCTTTGATTATTGCACTTCCCAACAAAAAATCATTTGATGCTGAGCATTATAAAGAGTTTTGGGCAGCCTATGATGTGCCTCGTCATTTATGGCATTTTTCGCCTGACGATTTTGCTTGGTTTGCGGATAGGCATCATTTCAGAATAGAAAAAATGAAAGGTATGCACTTCGACCCATTCTATATTTCGATGTTAAGCGAAAAATACCGAAACCGATCATTTGCAAGTTTAGTTGGACTCATCAAAGGACTTTTGTTCTTCATCAGCAGTCTAGGAAATACAAAAAAAAGCAGCTCGATCATTTATATATTAAAAAAGAAATAAGAAATCTACACATATCATGATTCAACAAGACAAACCGATACTGAAACAACTGCTTCCTCATGCAATTGCTATTCTGTGTTTTTTAGCTGTTACTTTCGTCTATTTCAGTCCTCTGTTAGAGGGTAAAACACTTCCTCAAAGCGATGTACAACAATACAAAGGAATGGCACGTGAGTTGAGTAAATATTACCACGAAGAAGGCGAATCTTCGGCATGGACAGGGTCTATGTTTTCAGGAATGCCCTCGTATCAAATTGGTGTATGGGGGGGGACACCCAATTTTCTTGACTACCTCGAAGCACCGCTAAAAGCATTAGGCTACAACAATGCTGGAGCTGTTTTTACAGGTATGCTTATGGCATATATCCTGTTTTGTATTATGGGCGTGGGACTTATTCCCGCTATTCTTGGGGCAGTAGCCTATTCACTGTCATCATACAATATAATTATACTAGAGGCGGGACACGTAACCAAGGCTTGGGCGATTGCCTATATGCCTTTGATTATGGCAGGACTGGCTCTAACCTTTAAGCGAAAACACTTACTGGCAGGGCTATTAATGGCTTTAGGCTTGGCTTTGCAAATCAAAAACAATCACCTGCAAATAACGTATTACACAGCCTTGTTGTGTGTATTTGTGTATATAGGGGTTATTATAGATAGTGTAAGCAAAAAGGACTTCTCTGGATTGCTGAAATCGACTGGAGCTTTGGCTATCGGAGTTGTTATTGGTGTGCTGTGTAACATGTCTAACATATATGGCAATTATGAAATGGGACAAGAAAGTATCCGAGGCAAATCGGAATTGTCGCAGCCCACAACCAACCAAAAACAATCGTCAGGTCTTGACAAGGAATATGCTTTTGCATGGAGCTACGGCGTAGCCGAAACATTTTCGCTCATGGTACCGGATGTCCAAGGTGGTGCATCAGGAGGTATGTTGTCTCCAAAATCAAACTTATACAATGCCATACGCACACAAGCTCCTAATGCAGAACTGGATGCTGATGGTATTCAAGCTCAAACCTATTGGGGCGATCAACCGTTTACCTCGGGTCCTGTATACTTTGGTGCAGTTATCTGTTTCTTGTTTGTATTGGGTATGCTGGTCATCAAGCACCCGATGAAGTGGATACTACTTGCTGCCACTGTGTTTTTTATCTTCTTGTCGTGGGGACGCAATTTTGAGGGATTTAATGATTGGTTCTTCTATCATTTCCCCATGTATAACAAGTTTAGAGCCGTATCTACAGCATTGGTCATACCCGCACTTACCATGCTAGTAATAGCTGTTTGGGGCTTAAAAGAGTTCTTAGCCAATACAACAACAGGCACAAAAAAACTACAAACCTCCCTCTATATCTCATTAGCGATAACAACTGGCATGTGTATTTTACTACTGATAGCTCCAGGTATTTTTAAATTTACATTTACATCGGCTAGCGATAGTAAATGGGTATCGCAAGTACCTGAATGGTATTATACTGCGTTGATTGCAGATCGCAAAGACTTACTCTCTGCCGATGCTCTTCGCTCACTGCTGTTCATAATGGCTTCGGGAGCTGTTCTTTTCTTTTTGTTGAAAAAGAAAGGCGATAAGCAATCGTATATTTTATATGGATCTATTGCCTTAGTACTGCTCGTTACTGCTGATCTATGGCAAGTAGACAGGCGTTATCTGGATACGAAGAAATTTCTACCAAAAACATCCTACAACAGTCATCAACCTTTTTTGCAAACAGAAGCCGATAAAGCTATTTTGCAAGACAAACACATCTCGTATCGGGTACTCAATTTAAACAATCCGTTTAACGAAACAGCAACCTCTTACTATCACAAATCGATAGGAGGCTATCATGCTGCAAAACTAAAACGTTACCAAGAGCTTATTGATTATCAACTGGAGGGTGAAATCAGAAATATCATCGGCTCTTTTAATACTCAAAACCTAGACAGCATTACAGCTTCGTTGCAAAGGAATACGGCATTGAATATGCTGAATGCGAAGTATGTAATATTCGACCCCAAACAACCTCCTATCAACAATCCGTATGCGATGGGTAATGCTTGGTTTGTAAACGAATATGCTTTTGTAGAGAATGCCGATCAAGAGATAGCCGCTATAAACTCGCTAAATGTTGGAAAATCAGCTATTTTAGATAATAAATTTGAATCTGACTTGGCAGGGCTGACAATTAGTTCTGACTCTGCACGTACGATTGTACTTACGGAATACAAACCCAATCATCTGAAATACAAGTCGTCAACACAAAGCGAACAGCTTGCCATATTGTCAGAGGTATATTATCCAAATGGATGGCAAGCCTATATTGATGGACAAGCTGTTCCTCACCTTCGTGCCAATTGGACACTTAGAGCCATACGAGTACCAGCAGGTAACCATGAGATAGAATTTAAATTTATACCTCATGGATACGCTACTGCTCGTTTATTGACAAGTATAAGTTCGGGATTACTCATATTGCTTTTGCTCTTGGGGTTAGGCTACATGTTTGTTTCACGAAACAAAACACATAAAACTACCTGATGAGATTTTCGTTTATTACATCCACATACAATAGAGACAATTACATTGGCGAAACATTGAAGTCGGTCTGCGAACAAGATTTTGCAGTCGATGACTATGAGATTATTGTGGTTGACAACAACAGTACCGACAATACCGCTGTTATATGTGCCGAGTATAAAGCAAAATACCCAACAAGGCAATTCAATTACTATAAAGAAACCCAGCAAGGCGTATCATTTGCGCACAATAAGGGACTTAGAGAAGCTAAAGGCGAGTTTATTGTTTTTGTAGACGATGACGAAACTATAAACAAAGATCACCTCAGTCGTATTGATATTTATTTGAAAAAATATCCGCAGATTGATTTATTTGCAACTGGGGTAATACCCGTATACGAAACGGGACAGCCTAAATGGATGTCGCATTTTACACAACGACTGATTGGGGGATACTTTAATGAAGGAAAACGTGTAAAACGACTAAAAAGAAGTAATTATCCAGGTACAGGGCATACCATTATCCGCAGAAGCTTGTATGACAAATATGGGTTTTACAAAACCGATTTGGGACGTGTAGGCAAATCGTTGATGGGAGCAGAAGATAAAGAGTTATTTAATCGACTTAGCGAAAACAATGTAGCGTGCTATTATTTGCCAGATATTGCTGTTTATCATCATATACCCGAAAGCAAAACAACGGATGATTTTTTTGAGCGTGTAACCTACTCTATCGGAAAAAGTGAATGCCAACGAACCAAGAATACCTCGGAGGGGGCATATCGCAAACGCTTGTTTCAAGAAGCCATCAAGTGGACTGCATCTATTGTGCTTTGCATAGGATACACGCTTGCATGTACACCATCCAAAGGCATTCGGTTATTGCAATTCAGACGCAATGTTACCAAAGGCTTATTGGGCAACTAAAGTTTTATATCTTCATGGATCTATCCCTTTCCATTTCTCAACAAATAAAAGAACATGCACTCTCGCTAGGCTTTGACGCTTGTGGAATTTGTAGTGCAGAGGCTATTGATAAACAAGAAGAGGAACATTTGTTAAAATGGATAGATAATGGATACAATGGCGATATGCACTATTTAGCTAAAAATACGGATAAACGATGCGACCCAAGATTGCTTGTTGATAACGCAAAGTCGATTATTTGCGTAGCCCTAAACTACTATCCTCAACAAAAGCAGGAGTCAACAGCTCCGCAAATAGCTTATTACGCATACGGGAAAGATTACCACGATGTGATGAAAGAGAAACTGCAAATGCTATTTGGGTATATTAAAAAACTTATACCTCATGTTACTGGACGAGTATTTGTAGACACAGCACCTGTGATGGAACGCTATTGGGCAGCTAAAGCAGGTATTGGCTTTGTAGGGAAAAACACATTGCTTATCATTCCAAAGAAGGGGTCTTATTTTTTTTTAGGGGAGATAATTATCGATGTTTCATTGGCATACGATCAGCCATTAGATATATCGTGTGGCAATTGTTCGAGGTGTATGCAAGCTTGCCCTACATCGGCTATCGAAAAACCTCGCCTCCTTAATGCTACTAAATGTATTTCGTATCAAACGATAGAGAATAAGGGAGAGATTGCTAAACAAATAAGACCGTTGTTAAACAATAAATTGTATGGTTGTGATATTTGCCAGCAAGTGTGTCCGTGGAATAAGTTTGCAAAACCGCATACTACACCAGAGTTTGTGCCTAAAGACGAATTGCTTGCAATTGATTACGATACCTTAGCACATATGAGTATCGAGGATTATCAACGAATATTTAAAGGATCTGCCATGAAGCGAGCAAAATATAGTGGGCTTATGCGCAATTACGAGGCACTAAAATTGAATCAAATATAATAGTCAGATACATCTACAATGCCTGCTCGTATAGCATACTTGGTAGCTTCATGCACGGTATTTACCTCAAGTTTTCTGAAAATGTTTTTGCGATGTGTTATTATGGTATGAAAGCTTAGATTGCGATCGGCAGCAATTTCTTTGGTTGTTTTTCCAGATGCTATTTCTTTCAAAATCCCTTTCTCGGTAACAGTCAGCGAATTATCTGTTACACTATCAGCAGACTTAGTCAACAATCTGAAATGTTTTTGAAGGCTCTTGCTCAAATAACGTTGATAATCGAGCGTTGCTTGCATTGCTGATACAATTTCGTCGTACGATGCAGATTTAAAAACTATACTTAATAATAGATTCTTAGCGAGTAATTGGCGTAGAAAAGTATCGCTTAACTCATCCGAAAACAGTAGCCACGAAGAGTCTGCATAACGTTCGCTCACTATTTCTAACTCGTCGATAGAAGCTAAATCGAACAGCGTATAATCTAATATCACTACGCTATCGGGATGTGCAGAAAGCAATTCTAACAAGGAATCTTTATCAGCCGATACGAATATTTCGCCAATATCGCCGATCTGATTAACTAATATAGATCTGATTCCTATACTGGTAATAAACTGATTATCTGCTACTATTATACCCCTCATACATCTTATTACTGAAACCCACACACAAAATTACTAAAAGAATATTAGATTGTGGTGTGATATACAATAAAATAAGGAATAATAAGTCGGTTGTTAAAAATATAAATAGATTAGTGTACTATCTTGAACAGTAGCTCACGAAGCAGTTCACCATCGGGTGTAGATGGATTATCTACGCCTTTACCCTTGGCATCATACGCCCTCAATAAGGACATAATCTCCATCGATTTAAAAGCATTGTATTTTTTGAGAGCTGCTACATAATCTTTGGCTTGATAACTATTTCTGAAACCCAATTCGGCAGCAATACCATTTTCCGATTTATCTTTTGCCCAATAACAAATCATCAGATTGCTAAAAAAATTGAACAACACCGATAATGTAACAATAAAAGGATTATTCTTTGGATTTTTTTCAAAATAGTCGGCTATTTGGTTCGCCTTATAAATATTTTTTTCAACAATCGCTTTGAGCAATTCATAATTATTAAAGTCTTTACTGATCCCGATATTCCGCTCAATCAGTTCCGCCGTTATTCTTTTTTCATCGGCAGGTACAGATAACAAAAGTTTATCCACCTCATTTACTACCTTACTGAGGTCGTTACCCAAAAAATCGGTAAGCATTTGTGCCGCTTTCTGATCTATACCTAATCCTTTAGATGTAATAAAAGAAGTCATAAAAGCAGGCATCTTGTATTCAGGAATCTTTTTAGATTCGAAAATCGCCCCTCGTTTTTCGATTTCGGCATACAGCTTTTTTCGTTTGTCGAGGATACCTCCCTTATAATTCAAGATCAAAATGGTACTCGCCAACGGATTTTTTGCATACAATTCTAATTCCTCCAATTTCTTTAAGCCTTGAGCTTCTTTGACGATGATTAGCTGATGGTCTGACATCATCGGAAAGCTACGTGCCAATGTGATAATGGTGGCAACATCGGTCTCCATTCCATACAGTATGGTTTGGTTGAAATCTCGTTCTGATTCCGGCAGAACAGTATTGATAAGCACATTAGTTAACTCATCAATATAGTAAGCCTCATCTCCCATCAATAGGTAGATAGGGTGAAACTTACGTGCTACAATATCTTTCTTTACTTGCTCGTACGACATTGTTTATTAAATATCTTCGAAGCGTAGGTGTTTTACTGTCGATCCATTATTGATAAGGGTAGTCAAAGCTTTGATACCTATCATAACATGCTCATTTACAAAATTAGTGGTAACGATATGATCGCTTTTTTCCGTTTTCACACCTTCCGAAATCATTGGCTGATCGGATACCAACAGCAATGCTCCGGTAGGTATATGATTGGCAAACCCACACGTAAATAACGTAGCAGTCTCCATATCTACTGCCATTGCTCGAAGCTGACGCAAATAGTCCTTGAATTTGTCATCATGCTCCCATACACGGCGGTTGGTGGTATACACCGTACCTGTCCAATAATCTTTATTGAAATCTCGGATATTAGATGATAGCGATCGCAACAAGCTAAATGCGGGTAACGAAGGCACTTCGGGTGGGAAATAATCGTCTGATGCCCCTTCGCCTCTGATGGCAGCAATGGGCAGAATATAATCGCCCACTTGATTTTGCTTTTTCAACCCTCCGCATTTACCTAGAAACAATACAGCTTTGGGTTGTATTGCACTCAACAGGTCCATTATAGTTGCTGCATTTGCACTACCCATACCAAAATTGATGATGGTGATACCATTGGCTGATGCATTGGGCATATTACCATCCAAACCAAGTATGGGAACATTAAAATGTTCAGCAAAAATCTCAATATATTTAGAGAAATTTGTAAGTAATATATGTTTGGTAAACTCCTCTAAAGGTCGTTTGGTGTAACGAGGTAGCCAATTTTCTACAATCTCTTGTTTTGTCTTCATAATAGCTCTATTTTTGTTTATACATAAACAGTGTTTCTGGACGAAAGTATACTGTATATATTCAACCTAATTTATCTACAAAGATAACAAAATGTTAGCACTTAACTTGCCCCAATATAACCCAAAGATTAAAAAAACAGATAAACTCTATATCTGGGACAGGGTACGTCGCAAGTATGTTGCACTGAGCCCCGAAGAGTGGGTTAGGCAACACTTTATCAATTATTTGATTGTAGAAAAGGGTTATCCTGAGATGCTGATTGCAAACGAAATACAAATTGTACTGAATGGTCAGAAAAAAAGGTGCGATTCGGTTGTTTACGACTCTAATCTGTCTCCCTTGGTTATTGTTGAATATAAAGGTCCTGATATAAAATTGACACAAGAGGTATTTGACCAGATTGTAAGATACAACATGGTACTGAGAGTAAAGTATCTGATTGTATCGAATGGCTTGCAACATTATTGTTGCAAGATGAATTATGGGGATTTAACTTTTAATTACTTACCCGATATACCGAGTTATGGGGAATTGTAGGTTTCTGAATTCTGAAATGGACGATCTATTATATAAAAGAAAAGAGTAACATACTCAATGGTTATGTGTGTGTGTTGGGGGGGATACCTATCTCTTTACATTTTCTATTTCTATATATACATCATCATCAATATCTATCATGGCATTGATAAGGTATATACCTTTGTACTTATCTAAATCTGACACTTTTATTTCGACTTCTTTAATAATCCCTGTCTCTAACAAAAGGTTTCGTTTAGTTCCAGCGAGCAAAAAGGTGGAGGGGGTAAATAGACCTTGTTTGTTTACGAAAACAACATTGCTATATGAGGTGTCCGTGACGTAACCATTTTGTACAATCAAGATTTCATCGCTACCCTCTTTTTTGCTTAGCAGTTTTTGTAAATCGTCTCGGTTGGCATACTTGTATGTATAATCTATACAGTCTCCATTTATTAGTTTTAAGCTTTTAATTTTCCTCAATTGATAGGCTTCGAACTCTATAGTGTGTACAAATGACGAATAGGTGATCCGACATTTTACAACTCCGTTACGTAAATCTTCGGGAATTTGATTCTCAACTTCTTTTTTTGATATACTGATTGTTGTGTTATAAAAACGACTAGTCGTTCTGCTTATTCGAGCTATATTCGATGCTATGTTTTGGCAAATACCATCAACAATTTTTATTGTTTCTATAAAAATGGGCTTGTTCATAAGAAAGGTAAATATATTTTGTCCAACACCTCTTTGTATTCATCTGCACATTTGCTGTACACGGTAATACCGCCACCACTTCTGAAAAAAAGGTGATCGCCGTCTTGTTCTATAAAACGGATCATCACTGCCGAGTCTAGGACTTGCCCATCAAAGTAACCAAAAATACCAGTATAATATCCACGAGGTTCTTGTTCTGCCTGTTGAATAATATGTAGTGTAGATGTTTTTGGTGCACCCGATACGGAGCCTGCTGGGAGTAATTTGAACAAGATGTCGCCTAATCGATCTTGATAATCGAAAGGCAGTATACCTGTTATTTCGGAACTTACTTGGAGTAATGTTTTCTCTTTTGTCCGAATTGGCTCAATATACCTAAAGCGGTCAACACCGACGTTGTCAGCTACCATACTCAAATCGTTTCGTAACAAGTCTACAATTGTGCTATGCTCGGCTGTTTCTTTAAAATCGGCTAAGATTAATTGCTCAGCATTGTCAATCGAAGCATCTATTGTCCCTTTCATGGGGTTGGTCGAAATGTTCCCGTTGGCTATTCTTACAAATCGTTCGGGCGAGAAACAAACAAATCGATTGGGGTATAAGAGTTGATAAGGTGCATTGCTTAACTCAAATATCTCGGCTAAGGATAGATTGCTTTCGATAGCGGTTTTGATGGTAAGATTTGTTAAGAACGAATCGCCTCGGTGTAACGCCTTCGATACAATCTCAAATTTTTGTTCATAAGCAGACTTTCCTATTGGGTACTTCTTTAATTCTCCTATTCTCTTGTTTGCTGAGATTGATTTATTGCCTGCATTTGGGGTTTGAAAGAGAATTTTTTCTTGATCTTCTGGGTTCTTGATTAGGAGACCCTCCGTCATTTCGAAATTAATGGCAAACAAAAACGGAATCGCTTGTTTGCCACACTCATTTAATTGACAGCACAGGTTATCTATATCAGTTATTCGCATATTTGCAATTTATGATTTGCAAATATCGTTTATCACTAAGCCAGAAAGAGTAAAACCAAAAATAGCGGTAACATGGGATACCGTTCCGTTTATTTGCACTTTTTTGCTTCGTGCATCATACATGACTGTATCGGGTTCTCCCAATTTATTTACCCGTGCTGCTGGCGCTTCTCCTTCAAAAAATCCTTTATTATCAAGCAATTCATCGCTATATACGCAATATATTTTTTTGCGGGGTTTCTGGTTCTTCTTAAATTTACGTCTCAAAGCTGCGGCCAAAGGGCAACCGATCACTTTCCAAAATTCGGCTACTTTTATCTTTGTCGAGTCCATTTTTAAGGCTGCTCCCATTGATGAAAAAACCGTTGCCTTGGTGTTGCATGCCGTAAATAGTAAATCCATCTTGTTGGTCAAACTATCAATAGCATCAATCACATAATCGTACTCGTGCAAATGGAACGAATCGGATGTCTCGATACTGTATACCTCCTGCACTGCATTGATTGTGGCTTGTGGATTAATCTCTAAAAGACGTTCTTTCAGCACTTCTACTTTTACTAGCCCCACTGTCTGGGTTGTTGCTGGCAATTGTCTGTTGATGTTCGATGCTGCTACTCGATCCGAGTCTACAACAGTCAAGTAATGTATTCCTGCTCTTATCAATCCTTCGGCACACCAGCTACCAACACCTCCTACACCAAACAGGATCACTTTTTTTGATGCTATTTTTTGCATTCCCTCGATACCAAGTAACAACTCGGTACGTCCAAATATTTCTGCTACCATGCTTTATTAATCTTTTTCTCCGTATGCCAAATCACCAGCATCGCCCAATCCAGGGACGATGTACGAATTTTCGTCTAAAATGGGATCAATATCGGCTACCCAAATGGTTGTGTCTGCATCAGGAAATTTGCTTTTACAGTAGTCAATGGCTTCTTGACTGGCTATAATAGAGGCGATATGTACGTGTTTAGGATGTCCTTTGGTGAGCAGTGCATGGTACGACAGCTCCATGCTTCCACCTGTTGCCAGCATGGGGTCTGTGATGATAAGTGTTTTATCTTCCAAGCGTGGCGAGGCTATATACTCTATACTTACATGAAAACTTTGGTGGTTTTCTCTGTATTTGCGATATGCTGATACAAAAGCATTCTCGCTGCTATCGAAGTAATTGAGAAATCCTTCATGAAAACCCAAGCCTGCACGTAATATTGTTCCTAAAACTATTTTGTCGGCAGGTATATTGGCAACAGCTACCCCTAGTGGTGTTTGCACATTCTGGGGTGTATACGTCAGTGTTTTACTGATTTCGTATGCCATAATTTCGCCAATTCGTTCTAAATTGCGACGAAAACGCATGCTGTCTTTTTGAATATTCACGTCTCGAATTTCGCTAACAAAACGTCCCAAAATTGAATTTTCAGCAGATAAGTTTATTATTTTCATTGAGTAAGTAAAAAGTTTTAGACTACAAATATAGAATGAAATAATTAAAAGCCTTTTATCGCTTATCAAGAAATAGTAGCGGCAATGTCGTACGCCTGTTTAATTCGATCTGCCATACCTATGCCATTGCGTATATTGCCTGCAATGTATAATCCTTTATGCTCCTGCTCTAGTCTGGTAATAGTTTCAAAACGTTTTCCGCTCGATTTTTCGTATTGAGGGATGGCATAGTGATGGCGAAATATTTTGATAAATTGGATTGCTGATCTAGGTATTTGAAACAGCTCATCCAATTCGTCTTGTACAATCCCCTCAAGCGATTCGTCGGGTAAATCTACAAATTCGGGATGCTGCATTCCCCCCATATAAATGGCTAAGGTAGCGTACCCGTCTGGAGCTCTATTGTTAAAACAAAACGAAGGTAATAATACACCTAGTATCTGCCTTTTCTCTTTTTGGGGTATAAGCCCTCCAAAGGATATATATTTATCGTTGATGCTCTTACGATCTACACCTACCGCAACTTGAATTACTTTGGCATAGTTGAGATCGGTTAAGCTATCCATATCATGTTGCGATACAAAGGGTAGTAGTTTGGGAAGTTCGTAACTACCGACGGTTGATATAACTGCATTGGCTGAGCATGTCAAAGCTTTACCTTTGTGTGTGTATTGTATTTGGTAACTTGTATTTTTTTTGTGTATCTGTATATCGGTGGCTTCACAAATTAGAAATTGATCGCCTATTTTATCTACGAGTGTATCAATAAGAGTACCCAAGCCTCCAGATGTTGAAAATACCTTGCGTGTTATTTTTTTTTCCCTTTCAGTTTTGGGTTCTTTCCGCTTTTTGAATGCTCCACCAATAAAACTTCCGTACTGTTGCTCTAAGTTGTACAATTTGGGCAGGGCATATCTGGTAACCAACTTGTTGGGGTCTCCTGCATATATACCCGAAATAAACGGATTGACTGCGTAATCTACAAAAGATTGTCCAATTCTACGAGCGGCTAATGAGCCTACAGACTCGTCGGGGTTTGTTCCTTTTTTCCGAAAAGGTTCAAAAGCAATACCAAACTTGTCAGAAAATGAGAATAACGGGGTTCTCAAAAAACTAATAGCACCAGCAGGTAGAGGATACCATTTATTATCTTTGAGAATCAAACGTTTTTCGGCATCGCTATTTGCTATTTCAGTATCCAAACCTAAATACTGAAATAGTTCGACCGTATCAGGATTACCAATAACACCTGTGTTAGGACCTTCTTCGTAGACAAATCCATTTTCGGCATGTGATCGTATAGCCCCACCTACTCTACTCTCTTTTTCTAAAACAAGTATATTCAGACCCTTTCTTTTCATAAAAAAAGCGAGGCTTAGCCCTGTTAATCCAGCACCAATAACAATTGCATCGTAATTCATATTATTCAGTCATTGACTTAATATACCTGTAAAGATACTCAAATAAATAATATTGAGGAGGTTCAATTTATTGAGTAATGTGAAGAAACCAATACGTGCGAACACATACATAGATTTCTTAAAATAAAAATATTACAAATTCATCTATCTACTTACTACAACGGTTCTCTTTTTAAGATGCGTATACAATCGTCCATCACCTTAGATCCCAATATTTTGAGTATCGCCAGATAGATGGTCGTTCCTATCAACGATTTTAGCATTAGTAAAACGAAATGGTTCGCTACAAAATAAGAAAATAACAGTAGTGGGAAAAACGAAATAGATGCTATAAGTGTATAGGGTAACACATCTTTCAATACCTGTTTTAGGGTATAGCCAATGTGTTTCCCTGCTATGTGGTATTCGCCCAAGAATGTAAGTATAGCTATAATACTGACTCCTAATATGAGCTGATTAATTCCATACCTACTCAGTATGAGTATGCTGATAATGGTTACTACATTGCGGGTAAACTCCATAGATAGCAAAAGCCCCGATTTGCCTAATGATTGTAACAGAGATGTGATCAAGTACAGAAGAGGAAGTACCGAACTGCCTATTGCCAGGTACCGAAGCATTGGAATTACACCAATCCATTTGCTTTGCAACATTACCAATACGATAGAGTCTGCTGCAGTAATAGTGAGTGCTGCTAACGGAAAGCTTAAAAAACTAATGATGCGAACTAGTTTTCTGAAAACACGTTTTTTGCGATTCGTATCTTCTTGCAGATTATTTAGTAAAGGAAAGGCAACTCCCGACATGGTACTTGCAATAACTGACTGTGGAATGTTTCCTAATTTATAGGCTTGTGAATAGTTTCCTACATCATTGATTGCAAATTTTTTGCCTATAACTAAAGATGCCACGTTGCCTGCGATCTGATTGAAAAGGGAGTTTAGCAGAAGTTTAAAACTGTAGTGGTATAGTGCTGTAATTTTATTGATATTAAAGGACTTAATTGGAGTCCATTTTACTACCACCCAAAGTAAGATTGCTCGAACACCTGTTTGCACAACTTGCTGTGTAGCTAAGCTCCAAACACCGAAATTATGATTTGCCATTACTACAGCTATACATCCTGAAAATACTACTGATACAAGTGTAATTTTAGCATTTGTCTTGAAATCCATCTTGCGTACTAAATGTACATTCTGTATAATTCCTAAGGCATTAAAAATAAAACTAAGGAATAGAAATCGAGATAAATTGGTGAGTATAGGCTGTTCGTAGAATTGAGCGATGAATGGTGATGTAAAAAACAAGATGCTGTATATGCCTATGCTGATGGCTATATTGAAATAAAAAACAGAGGTGTAATCTGATTGGTCGGGTTTGTTTTTCCGAATGAGTGCCGACGAGAATCCGCTCTCTTGCAATATGTTAGCAATGGCTACAAATATCGAGAGCAGTGCTATTAAACCTGACTCGTTTGGCGATAATATGCGTGCTAGGATAAAAAGAAAAGCAAATTGTAGAATTTGTTGCCCTCCTTTGTCCATAAAATTCCAAAACACAGCTGAAGCCGTTTTCTCTTTAAGGCTTTTAGTCATACAATCCCTCCATTAGGCTTTTAGCACCCAATTCTCCCAAATAAATGTATATTGAAAAGTAAGCATATGAGTTTGGGCTATTTTTTTTTGTATGTTTAACATACGTTGAGTAGCATTGGGGACAAAATTGTGAAACTGTATCTGTATCTCGTTTATGTTTGCAATAAACTTACTATCAAGCAGTTTTTCTAGCAAATCATACTCCCCACCTTCAATATTTATTTTTAACAGAGCCACCTTATCTATTTTGCTTGTTTCCAGCCACTCTACAATGCCTACAATTTGTATTTGTATCTGCTCGTCGCTTACGCTCCGTAATGTTGAACTCGAAACCGAGTTTACCGACATGTTTTCGGTGCTTGTATGTCCGCCTAAACCAATTTGATAAATGTCTATTTTGTTATTCTTCTCAAAGCGCAACCTCATATATTGTGCAAAGCTAGGTACTGGTTCAAAAACCTTGATGTAGCAACTGTATCGAGCATAAATTTCGGCAGCAAAATCACCATGAAAGCCCCCTACATCCAGCACCAACGAGTTTTCGTCTAAATCATGTACAGGTATCAGGTTCTTGTCTCCATTGTCGGCTCTCCACCGTTGTATCGATTTATCTTGTTCGCTCGGGAAGTAATGCTGCTTGATGTATTTTTTAATCAATTTGGCTAGCGATGTTACTCTTTGTATCATTTAACATGTATCGTTATTTTCTTACTCGCTATTTTTTCAACAGTAAGAGGTAGATTTTGTTATCTACTGCAAAAGTATGAATGTTTATATTAAGAAAGAGGTATTTAGATAAAAATAAAATTAGATCTGCCTATATTATTTTTACCCAAAGTGAGTATGGTATGCTATATAAATATATTTATAAATAAATATTAATCTTTAGCAATTTATTTATCTAAATATAAACATCAGTAAATCAATCTACATAAATAG
>JBDLTH010000035.1:0-13952 GCA_039799165.1 Bacteroidota bacterium | reverse complement strand
GTACCAGCGTTACTGCAATGTTGCCTGTTACGTTTGCACCGCCAGGGAAAAGTGGAACTAAGCCCAGCAAGTTGTTTGTAAAAATAAAGAAGAATGCAGTTAATAAATAGGGTGCAAATTTCTTGTAATTTTTGCCTACACATGGTTTGATAATATCATCATTGACATTCATAACGAATAGCTCCATAAAACCAATAAAGCCTTTGGGTACTTTAGGGTTATCTATGGTCGAATGTTTGGGATACCATTTGGCTACACTCAACACCACTGTTACAAGCAGTATACTGGCTAGAATAAGGGAAAATACGTTTTTTGTTATCGAAAAATCCCAAGGTTTGGTAATTACCCCCTCGCTGTTTTTTTCTACTATTTTGCCTCTATATTCGCCTTCGGACGCAATGTGAAAACCATTGTATTCAGCTGTTCCATGATGGAAATTAGACGACAGGAAAATATTTAAACCGCTGTTCTCGCCAAACACAATCACGGGTAACGGTATGGATACATGTTTATCGTCTATCGTAACAATGTGCCATTCGTATCCATCCGCTAAATGCTCAAGAATTAGTTCTTTAACATTCAGCTCTTTTTCTTGTGCTGGGTGTTCTGTTGTAGTAGCTAACAAAGGTTGGCTTGCAACAACGAATAAGCAAATTGATAATACGAAATATTTAACTAAGCTACTCATCACGTGTTTTTTTTTCTTTTATATTCTTTTCAATCTTAATAAATAAAATTGTTTCGGCTAACAGGTATAATAAGTAAAATGAGATGCAAACTGCAACAAAACTCTTTATGTTTTTATTTCCTGTAAGCACATATACAGTAATGAAAGAGAGTGTACCTATTACCTTTATCACTTTGGTTAGCATATACAAATTGATCAACTGTTTTTTTTCTTGTTTCTGACTGTTTGTATTTATCATGGATATAATACAAGTCTCAACAATCAGAAAAAATAGAGTTGTGACTACAAACCAGTTCCAATTGAAGTCGGGCTTAAAATAATATAGAATACCGCCTACATACCCACTCGTAACTAGCCCATAGGCTATAATATATGTTACCAGTTTAGCTTTGAATATATCCATATTATTCTACGCAGACGGTAACAATGTTATGATCTACTTCGATAAAGCCACTTGTGATGGGTATATGGATATGAGAACCTTTCTCGACCTGATACACGATCTCTCCACTTTTTAGAGATGATAAAAGCGGTGCATGCCCTGATAGTATGCTAAATGCACCCTCAGTACCAGGTAATTTAACGATCAGAGCCTTTCCATCAAAAAGTGTTTTTTCGGGCGATACTATTCTTAGTTGTAACTCTTTCATCACTTTGTGTTATCAGTTTTTTTTACCAGCTTGTTCGTGCAACTTCTTACCTTTTGCAATAGCATCCTCTATTGTTCCTACGTTTAAGAATGCTTGTTCGGGTAAATCATCGACCTCGCCATCCAAAATCATTTTGAATCCTTTGACGGTATCTTGTATGTCAACAATAACACCTGCAACGCCTGTAAACTGAGTGGCTACGTTAAATGGTTGCGATAAGAAACGTTGAACACGTCTGGCTCTGTTTACTGTCAAACGATCTTCGTCTGATAGTTCCTCCATACCTAGTATGGATATGATATCTTGTAACTCTTTGTTGCGTTGCAAAATTTGTTTTACACGTTGTGCTGTATCGTAATGATCTTGTCCTACAACATTTGGATCTAAACTTCTTGATGTTGAATCTAATGGGTCAACAGCAGGATAAATACCCATTTCGGTAATTTTACGATTGAGTACCGTTGTCGCATCCAAATGCGAGAATGTAGTAGCAGGTGCAGGGTCGGTTAAGTCATCGGCAGGTACGTATACGGCTTGTACCGAGGTGATTGATCCGTTTTTGGTAGATGTGATCCGTTCTTGCATCGCTCCCATTTCGGTAGCTAGGGTAGGTTGGTATCCTACGGCAGAGGGCATACGTCCCAAGAGGGCTGATACTTCAGAACCTGCTTGTGTAAAACGAAATATATTGTCAATAAAAAACAGAATGTCTTTTACGCCATCTTGTGTATTGTCTCGGAACGATTCGGCAACAGTCAATCCCGAAAGGGCTACTGAAGAACGAGCACCTGGAGGTTCGTTCATCTGCCCAAACACCAACGATATTTGCGATTTGGACAATTCTTCGGGGTCTACTTTTGATAAATCCCAATTGCCTTCTTCCATGCTTTTTTTGAATGCGTCTCCGTACCGAACTACATTTGATTCTATCATTTCACGAAGCAGGTCATTACCTTCACGTGTACGCTCGCCAACACCAGCAAATACTGAATATCCGTTGTGTTTTTTAGCAATGTTGTTAATCAGTTCCATGATGAGTACCGTTTTGCCTACACCAGCTCCACCAAAAAGCCCAACTTTACCTCCTTTAGCATAAGGTGCAAGTAGATCAATTACCTTGATTCCTGTAAATAAAACCTCTCGGGTTGTTATCAAATCTTCAAATTTAGGGGGTTGTCGGTGTATAGGGAGCCCTCCCGTATTCTTCAAAGCGGGCATGCCATCAATGGCCTCGCCAATAACGTTCATCAATCTGCCTTTAACCTGTTCTCCTGTAGGTATCGTTATAGGATGCCCTAAGGCTTCAACTTCTAAATGTCGTCTTAATCCGTCTGTACTATCCATAGCAACAGCACGTACCGTGTTTTCTCCAATATGTTGCTGTACTTCTAGTACCAATGTTCTACCATCAGGTCTTTTAACGTTGAGTGCTTCATGTATCTGAGGTAATGCGTCTGAAGAACCGCTTTTGTTTTCGAAATATACATCGACTACTGGGCCAATTACCTGAGATATACGACCGATTAATTGTGACATAGCTATATTGTTTATTTATTTTTTCGTTAACAATTTTTTCAAAGTAATCAAAGTAAGTTGCGTATGTATCGATTTTATGAGTGTTTTTTTGCCTATCTTTAAGCTAAGATTTTCAAAATAACATGGTCTCTTTAATAAGGTTTACTTCTCTATCTAAGAAATTGTAAAAGCAAATATAGTTATTAATTCATTTTTAAGTTTTATTTTTGTGTAAAAATGAGCATGCTTATTCTTATTTAAATATAAATTAACAAACATCGTTTAGAAATCAAGATGGGTAAAGTTTTAATCATAGGAGCAGGAGGTGTTGGAACAGTTGTAGCTCATAAAGTAGCACAACATCCCGACGTTTTTACGGAAATAATGCTTGCAAGTCGCACCAAATCTAAATGTGATGCTATTGCAACGGCTATAGGCGGTAATAGAATAAAAACTGCTCAGGTAGATGCAGATAGTGTTGATGACTTGATTAAGCTATTTAATGCATTCAAGCCCAAATTGGTTATCAATGTAGCCTTGCCTTATCAAGATCTTACAATAATGGATGCTTGTTTGGCTTGTGGTGTAAACTACCTCGATACAGCTAATTACGAGCCTAAAGATGAGGCAAAGTATGCCTACAAATGGCAATGGGAATACCAAGATCGATTCAAAGAAGCAGGCTTAACCGCTATTTTGGGTTGTGGTTTTGATCCAGGTGTAACCAGTGTATTTACGGCTTATGCCGCTAAACATCACTTTGACGAGATGCACACGTTGGATATTGTAGACTGTAATGCAGGCGATCATGGCAAAGCTTTTGCTACCAATTTTAATCCCGAAATCAATATTCGAGAAGTTACTCAAAAAGGTAAGTATTGGGAAAATGGAAAATGGATTGAGACAGAGCCACATGAGATACATAAACCTCTCAACTACCCCAATATTGGACCCAAAGAGTCGTATGTCATCTATCATGAAGAATTGGAATCCTTGGTTAAAAATTTTCCGACTTTACAACGGGCTCGTTTTTGGATGACCTTTGGGCAAGAATATTTGACACATCTTCGTGTAATTCAAAATATTGGAATGGCACGTATCGACCCTATTATGTATAATGGTGTAGAGATTGTACCTATTCAGTTTTTAAAAGCAGTATTGCCCGATCCTGGAGATTTGGGCGAAAACTATGTTGGCGAAACGTCTATTGGTTGTCGTATCAAAGGGCTAAAGGATGGTAAAGAACGTACTTATTATGTGTATAATAACTGTTCGCATGAGGCAGCTTTCAAAGAAACAGGCATGCAAGCAGTAAGTTATACGACAGGAGTACCAGCTATGATAGGTGCTATGCTATTTATGAAAGGGCTTTGGTGTAAATCTGGCGTTTTTAATGTTGAAGAGTTTGATCCTAATCCATTTATGGAGCAATTGAGCAAACAGGGTTTACCTTGGCACGAATTGTTCGATGTAGATCTTGAATTCTAAAATTTATATGTATATTTGGCAAGACTTGATAATAATTATCAAGTCTTTCTTTTTTAGTATGACAGAGTAGAGGAGTGAATTATTTGTGTGTTCTTGTTTTGTGTTCAACCAAATCTTTACAAGCTAATAATAATTGGCACGAAATCTATTCGATTAAATTATAAATAATATGGCAACTAGACAATGTCCTTATTGCGGAGAGGAAATTCAAGAAGATGCACAAAAATGCAGATACTGTCGAGAGTGGCTAATTGAAAACTCGCCAAATGCTAAAAATGCAATACCTGCTGTATTTGAGACCGAGAGTAGACCTGTTGTTCTGAACATCAATGGCTCTCTGCCACCAGTAGAACCTTGGAGACCGCCTTTGGCTCGATTGCAAAGACAAAACTTTAAATTTACAATAGCCATATTGGCACTTATTCCCGTCTTTTTGTTTGGCTTGTTTCTGGTAAACCGATTGGTCGAAGACCCTGTCATGCACCATAATATAGCGTACTATGTTATTTATCTAGGAGGGCTTTTATGTATTATCAAAGGTTTGTTGTCTCTAAGACGATATTTGCTCAATTTTGAGGTTACAAGTAATATCCGAAAGCTGATACTTGTTTTTATCGGCGAACTCGTTCTTATCTATATTTATTTTGTTGTTTTTTCGCATCATCACGCATCATCCTTGTTTCACGATGGGCATTTAAGCCCAGAAGCACTGGTTCGTATCAACTTGATCGATCTGTTTTTACATGTTTTCTTGTTCTTCCTATTGGCATACACAGGTGTTATTATAGGTTGGCGTCTGGTACGCAATGTCAAAGATTTTGTTGGAGGGCTTGATGCCATAGGCTATGTGATAGGTGTTTTAAGCTTCCTGTTCTTTGGTTTTGTTGTATTAAATATATTAGGCTACACAATAGCAGTAGATTACGATATTGTAACCATTCTTTGTGCTGTTACTATCTTTCCTGTCGTCCTAATTGTTCTGTTTGTAAAAGCCATATTGTATATTAAACACTCAGGTTACGAAACATTATCGGGTCTGTTGCAGAGCCAAGAACCTAGTTTTAATACCATACATGTATCCATCGTAATGGTGCTTGCTATGGGGCTTTCTTTTTCGTGTGTGGAGTACGAAAAACGGAAAAAGACCTCAGTCATTGCCGAAGAGTTTATGCCTGAAGCCAGACCTACGCTAAATGACTCGCTTAGTATGGGCGACCGGATATCGTACTACTATTACATGTCGATTCCCGAAGAGGCTAGTATTAAGACGAATAATGTGGACTCGTTAGAGTGGACAACGTCTACTGTCGATCGTTATGGTGGTGAGCTATTTGAAGAAAAAGGACTGGCACTGTATAGCGAGGGGGCGTTTATGACAGAACTGTTGATGTATAACCAAAAAAATGAGGTTGTAGCATCTAGCTATTATACCATAGAGAATGGTACATTCGATCAGTTTATATCATTTGACTGCATCGACCGTAATTTTTATGAGGATTCTTTCAACTCTCGTATTGATAATCATGAAACTTGGTTACGGAAGTATACGCTTGAAAACAGTCAATTGTCGGATCGAATTGATACATTAAAGTTTACGTATACGTATATCGAAGATACTACCTTGGTGAAGTCTTACCTTACAGGTTTGTTAGACAAAAAATATGAGTTAATGTCTTTTGATAAGGGTAAAAATAATTTGCGAAAAAATTATTTTATAGATGGCAAAGAAATCAAGTTTAATATGAATCTATATAACGATTCATCCAAAGTCGTGGGATATGTTGTAAAAACGTACGGCAACAAAGGCGAATCTGTTATTAAATACGATCTTCAATACAAGGTCGATGTCTATGGTAACTGGATAGAGAAGAAAGCCACTTCTAAAAAGAACCGTCGTGCAATTTTATTGACCAAACGCAAGATATACTATAAAAATTAGTGTTTTTAGTATCAATTGAAAGGATAGAAATTATCCCATCTTTGGCGAATAAAATTGTTTAGCAAACCATTGATAGCTAGTTTCTCCAGTTTTTCGGATATAGCCTATACCAGGGTAGGGAAAATGGTAGCCAAAAACAAGAGACGCTTTACTACTCAATGTTTCCAGTATCTCGATACGGGTTTTTATGGCTAAATCAAAATCCCAATCATACATTGTACCCCACTCGGGGCGTGGAAGCAGCAAGGCGTCGTAATGAACCACATCGCCAATGCAAAAGAGCGACTGCCCTTGCGACGTTATTTCTGTTATAATATGTCCCTCACTATGCCCTGATGTTATTTTGATTGTTATACAATCGAGTATAGTTTCACCATCAGTTAGCAATATAACCTGTGGTTTAATGATCTCCAATATACCTTTCAGATAGCGAGACATACCCTCAGTTTCAACTTTATTTAGCCACTTCGATTTCGAAAAGTCTGGGTTTTTACTTGTCCATGACTCATACTCTATCTCTGATATATAGATGTTTGCATTTGGATAATTTGATTTCCCTTCGTTATTGACTAATCCTCCAATGTGATCGAAATGCCCATGAGAAAGCACAATATCTGTAATTTGGTCAGGGCTTATCCCCACTTCCTCTAAACTCGTTAATATACATCCCGCAGTAGAAACGATTAGGTTACTAGTTCCTGTACCTGTATCGAACAATATGATGCGATCATCTTTTTTTAGAAGCAGAATATTCATGGCTAGTTCATAGCCTTGATCTGACAGATAACTGTTTCTTAAAATATCTGATATTTCGTGCATATTAGCTTCGGGAGCCATACCCGGTTGTACTTCTAAAGCTTTTAAGTATCCATCCGAAAGTATGATTGCTTCTATTTCTCCAATTCTAAATTGTTGGTAACCGACATGCCTAAATGCTTGTTTTTCTTGGTTTCTATTCATGGGTTATTTATTTGTCTTTTTTTTTTAGAGAATTTCCTATATAGGTCAAGCCAATTGCACTAATAATAAAGAGTAAATGTATGCCAATGCCAATATTTTTAAAATTAAAAATATTAGAGCTCAGAAAATACGAATACATGTATAAAGATACACTGATACCGTTGCAACATGCAACAGCAAATATAAGGTCGGATGTTCGTTTTTCTGCTTTCAACAAGCTTAATATTGCCAACAAAGCAAGTGCAGGTACTATGTACATGAGGTACGCAAAGTCGGGAGTGTCGTTTTCTGTGAAAAATAATATGGCGTTAGACAGCTTTGTTGCCTTTTTGTACATTTCGGGCACATCCCAGCCTGATAGAATTAGCTTTCCCCAGCTAATCCACGTTAATGAAAATGAAACAATAATAAGTAGTGATATAAGAGCTTCAAATCTTAAGAATGAGGTGTCTTTTAGTTTCATATATTACTTGGTAGTCATTTTGACTTTTTATTAGTGTAATCAAAAAATAGATATAATAGAATGATTTAGAATAGCATCGTTTTTTATAAAACGATTGAATAAAGAATTATAACTATCCAACCCTGCGTTTATCCTTGCAATCGAGCCTTTAATACTCCTTTAATATTTGATCAATTCTGAATTGGTCTAGAACAATTGACTTTGCGATATGTTCTTTCCAGAATATGAGCAAAACAAGTTAGGTGATAAACGGTATAAATATAGCTTTTTTATAAAAAGTTACTTGTTCAATTAAAATGAAAAAGTCTTTAAAATAGCAAAATTGCTGATTTTAAAGACTTTTTCTGGTTAGTCGGGATGACACGATTCGAACGTGCGACCACACGCCCCCCAGACGTGTACTCTAACCGGGCTGAGCTACATCCCGAATTCGGACACAAAAGTAATATATTTTTTTTGTTTTCACAAATGATTGTGGCGATTTGTATAATCGGAATGTGCGAAAAAATGATTTATGCCAACATCTATTCATTAATCGCAGTTTACAACAAATATACGTTACTTCGAAATACGATCAGATTATAGTTTTTCTGTATCGAAAAGCAAAATAAACGAGATAAATAGTTCTCGTTTTCAAAATAAGAAACTACATTTGTTAAGGCTAGGTTAGTAACATTGAGAAAATTATTATATTTAACTAAACAAAATTTACTATGTCTAAAGTAACAGTCGTTGGAGCCGGTAACGTAGGTGCTACATGTGCAAATGTATTAGCACTAAACAAGATTGCAGATGAAGTTGTAATGCTAGATGTGAAAGAGGGAGTTGCCGAAGGAAAAGCGATGGATATGAATCAAACAGCTCAACTGTTAGAATTCAGTTCTCGAATAAAGGGGGTAACAAACGATTATGTCGCTACTGCCAATTCTGATGTTGTTGTTATCACATCGGGTATTCCTCGCAAACCAGGTATGACCAGAGAAGAGCTAATAGGAGTAAATGCAGGCATTGTAAAAAGTGTAGCGGAAAACATTTTAAAGCACTCGCCCAATGCAATTTTGCTTATTATATCCAATCCCATGGATACGATGACGTATTTGGCTTCAAAAGTTACAGGATTGCCCAAACATAGAATAATAGGTATGGGGGGAGCATTAGATAGCTCTCGATTCAAGTATTATTTGAGTCAAGCATTAAACGTAAATCCAACAGAAGTAGAGGGGATGGTTATTGGTGGACACGGAGATACTACGATGATACCAGTAGCTCGTTTAGCAACCTATAAGGGTGTACCCGTTTCTGAGTTTTTATCAAAAGAGGTACTAGACAAAGTGGTTTCGGACACAATGGTTGGAGGTGCTACATTGACAGGCTTGTTAGGCACGTCGGCTTGGTATGCACCAGGTGCTGCTGGAGCTAAAGTGGTTGAAACTATTTTACACGATCAGAAAAAAGTAATCACATGTTGTGTTAGCCTTGAGGGCGAATATGGTCAAAAAGACATCTGTATAGGAGTTCCTGTGGTATTAGGTAAAAATGGCTGGGAGAAAATTATCGATATTAAATTGACAACTGACGAGAAAGCAAAATTTGAAGCCTCAGCAGCAGCTGTACGTAAAACAAATGATGTATTAAAAGAAATCAATGCTATTTGATCCTATCAAAATATATACATAGATATGTATCGAAAGAGGCTTTATGCCTCTTTTTTTATTATCTTAGTGGCTTGTTAGCCATTTATTGATCTCAATATCATAAAAAAATAACCATTATGCTAAAAAAACTAATTCCGATGTGTACTATGGTTGCAAGCTTACTTGTAACATCTTGTCAGAATAGTACCGAGCCTCCTATACAGAAGCCATATAATGAGGGTATTAATATAACCCCTATGCCAAAAAAAATAAAGCAAAACACAGATAGCTTTAGGCTCGTGAAAAAAACCGTTTTTACCGTTAATGATCCATCATTAGAGAAGGTAGCCTCTTTTTTTGCTGCCAAAATAAAAAATTCAACAGGGTATGTGCTAGAAATAAAAAGTACACAACCGCAGTCTGATTATATAAATTTGATTATTGCCAAAGATATTTCGGTAAATGACGAGGGTTATCTTTTAGATGTAACAGCAAAAGGTGTAGATATAACAGCAAAGACACCGCAAGGTGCATTTTATGCCATGCAAACCCTAATGCAATTGTTTCCTGCCGAGATCGCAAGCCCTACACCCGCACAGCATATTGCATGGCTTGCACCAACTGTAAACATTGAGGATGAGCCTCGTTTCAAGTATCGTGGACAACATTTAGACGTATGTCGTCATTTTTCGGATGTAGACTACATCAAGAAGCATTTGGATGTGTTGGCAATGTTCAAGATCAATAAGTTTCATTGGCATCTGACCGAAGATCAAGCATGGCGTATCGAGATCAAGAAATATCCTAAATTGACCGAATTAGGCGCCAAGCGTGTAGAGGGAGATGGAACCACCGATGGTCCATTTTTTTACACACAAGATCAAGTAAAAGAAATCGTAGCATATGCCAAAGAACGCTTTATCGATGTAATTCCCGAAATAGAACTCCCAGGTCATGGCGTTGCAGCATTGGTTGGTTACCCAGAATATTCATGTACAGGAGGACCATTTGAAGTACGCAACATATGGGGCGTAGCTAACGATGTATATTGTGCTGGAAACGATTCTACATTTCAGTTTCTTACAGATATTATAGAAGAGGTAGTTCCTTTATTTGAAAGCGAATATTTTCATGTTGGAGGCGATGAATGCCCCAAAGACAGATGGAAAGCATGTTCTAAATGCCAGGCTCGCATAAAAGAATTGGGACTGAAGGGCGATAAGGATCATTCAGCAGAAGAGAAGCTACAAAGCTATTTTGTTCAACGCATGGAAAAAGTGTTGTTAAAACATAACAAAAAGATGATTGGTTGGGATGAAATACTCGAAGGAGGTTTAGCACCTTCTGCAACAGTTATGAGTTGGAGAGGCGAAGAAGGAGGTATTGCTGCCGCTAATATGGGGCATGATGTTATAATGACACCTGGAGGTTGGCTATATCTGGATAAGTATCAAGGCGACTCTAAATTATTACCTGTAACAATAGGTGGGTATGCAACCATAGAGAAAGTTTATGGATATGAACCTATTCCTGATAAAATAGCAGAAGACAAAAAGCACCATATACTAGGAGCTCAAGCTAATGTATGGGCTGAATATATGTATGATAGCGACCAAAAAGAGAATATGACATATCCTCGTATATTGGCTGTGGCTGAGTTAAATTGGACACCCAAAGAAAAGAAAGATTATAAGGACTTTGAGCGTAGATTAAATAACCAGTTGGTACGTCTCGATTTGCATAACGTAAATTATCATATTCCGTTACCTGAAGATAAAAATGCACCTTCGTGTAATTTTGTGGCATTTACAGACACTGCTACCATAGACCTAAAAACAACTATGCCTTTGAAGATGGTATATACTACCGATGGCTCTGAACCTACACTAGCTTCTACAGTATATGAAAGTCCGTTAGCCTTTACCGAAAATAAAACGATCAAAGTGCGTACCGTGCTACTATCAGAAAAAATGGGTGAGGTTAGAACAATTGAGCTACAAAAGCAAAGCCTAGCACCTGCCATACAAAAAGTAGCAGGCGAAAAGACAGGCTTAAAGGCTGAGTACTTTAAAGGACTTGCTCGCAAAGTTTCCGAATTAGAAGGTAAAACACCCAATGAGATTGAATACATTTCATCTCCTCAAAAATCGAAAAACAGAATTTTTGATTATAAAGAGTTTACTAAAGATGAGTTGTGCAGTACAATTCTGACAGGATACATAAATATACCCGAAGATGGTGTATACTATTTTAGTACCGACTCTGAAATGTGGATTGATGGCAAACTTCTAATAACCAATGAAACAGAGAAAGATAGTGCAAGAAGATTCTCACGTTCCGATAAATCAATAGCATTGGCTAAAGGTCTTCATGCCATAAAAATAGTACGTTTGGGTGCAGTCTTTGGTGGCTGGCCTAGCCAATGGGAAGAAATGTCGGTGTGGATTAGATCTCAAAAAAGCCCCAATTTTGTTGCAATGAGCGAAGTGTTTTTCAAGTAAAATTACACGAAATAATGTACAAAGAAGAGGATGTAATTAACATCCTCTTCTTTTTTTTAGCAAAAGTGAGAATCTAAAACGAAAAAAATAATGAAACAATTGCACTCAGTAATAATCGATCTACAGCACAAGAGGCAAGGAGTTAACAAGCACAACAGCCTCAAATTGTTTTCGATATTGCTTGCCGATTGCATAATTTCAAATTAACGTGTAATGAAATAGTTAATGGATATAAATCTTACTGACTGTCTTTATTTAATACTCTATGGTGATATTAACAATATTATCCTTGCTTTTTCAATTACTCTTATCTTTCTTTGTTATATTGTAAAACCGTTATTTGATACTAAATTACTATGTCCGAAAAAAATAAAATAAAAGATGTAGAGAATATTGTTATAAGATTCTCTGGCGATTCGGGAGACGGTATGCAATTGTCAGGTGCTTTATTTTCTAATTTGTCATCCATTTTAGGAAACCAAATATCTACATTTCCCGATTTTCCCGCTGAAATCCGAGCTCCCCAAGGTACTTTGGGTGGAGTGTCGGGTTATCAAATGCAAATAGGTAGCAAAGAAGTTTACAACTCAGGTGGTGAATCTGATGTTTTAGTGGCAATGAATCCAGCTGCACTCAAGGTATATGCTAAGTTTTTAAAAAAGACTTCCATTATTATTGTAGATGCAGATTCTTTTCAGAAGAAAGATTTAGATAAAGCACAATTTAAAACGGACGATCCATTCAAAGAATTAGGACTTTCATCGCTCGAAATATTAAGTATTCCGATAAGCACACTTACACGCCAATGTTTAGCCGACTCGGAATTGGATACAAAAGGTAAGAACCGTTGCAAAAACATGTTTGCACTAGGATTAGTCTGTTGGCTTTTTAATAGACCCCTAGACAAGTTGCACGATATGCTTTCTTCTAAATTCTCTAAAAAACCACTGCTTATAACAGCCAATCTAAAAGTATTAGCTGCTGGATATGACTATGGACACAATCAGCACCTTACAGCATCAACATACCGTATCGATCCAGTAGACATGGAGAGCGGTTTTTATATGGATGTAAATGGTAATACAGCTACAGCCTATGGTTTGATAGCTGCTGCCGAAAAGGCTGGTTTGCAACTCTTTTTGGGTTCATATCCAATAACACCTGCTACGGACATATTGCACGAGTTGGTTAAACGTAAAGAGTTAGGAGTAAAAGTTGTACAAGCCGAAGATGAAATAGCCGCTATTTGTACTACTATTGGAGCTAGTTTTGCAGGTTCGTTGGCAGCCACATCCACATCAGGTCCAGGTTTCACGCTCAAAGGTGAGGCACTAGGATTGGCAGTAATGGCAGAATTGCCATTAGTTGTAATCAACGTTCAACGAGGAGGCCCTTCGACAGGGTTGCCAACAAAGACAGAGCAGACCGATCTACGACAAGCTTTATATGGAAGAAATGGCGAAAGCCCAATTGTTATTATTGCAGCAACTAGCCCTACCAATTGTTTCGATTCGGCTTATTGGGCAGCAAAATTAGCCCTTGAGCATATAACTCCTGTAGTACTGCTCACAGACAGCTACATAGCCAATGGTTCGTCGGCATGGAGAATACCCGAAGAAAAAGAGTATATAGATATCAATCCACATGATATAAGAAATTGTGCAAGCGATGTTTGGAGTGCTGCTTTGAGAGATAACGAAACATTTGCTCGTTATTGGGCTGCTGTTGGAACAGAAGGGTATACACATAGACTAGGCGGGTTAGAAAAAGATTTTGCAACCGGTGCTATATCGATGGATCCCGATAATCATGAGAAAATGGTGGAAGCAAGAAAGTCTAAAATCGATAGAATAGCTAATTTTATACCAGAATTAGAAGTCATCGGAGACCCTGCGGCAGCTGTTGCTATAATAGGGTGGGGGGGCACTTATGGGCATCTACGTGAAGCCGTTGAGCATGTTCTCGAGAAAGGACACTCAATCGCATTTGTTCATTTTAACTTTATTAGCCCTTTACCTAAAAATACGGAACAAGTACTACGAAGGTTTAAAACGCTAATTGTAGCAGAGCAAAATTTGGGACAGTTTGCAGGGTATCTTACCACACTATTTACA
>JBDLTH010000034.1:0-7526 GCA_039799165.1 Bacteroidota bacterium | reverse complement strand
TTATAATAAGGTTCACTAATTTATTTCCAATTGTTCGGAGATTTTCTCCATTCTTGTAGCGTTGCTAACTCTGAATGTGCAATATAGTTGCTTTTTACAGCCTCTTCCAACACCGCATCATAATTGGTCAATGTCGTAAGTTCTACTTTGGCTTTATCAAAGTTTTCTTTAGCCACAGGAAATCCGTAATTGAATATCGCTACCATACCCATTACTTCAGATCCGTTTTTGCGGATGGCTTCAACAGCTTTAAGGCTACTGCCTCCTGTAGATATAAGGTCTTCTATAACCACCACTTTGCTGTTTGTTTGCAGTTCGCCTTCAATCAGGTTTTCTAAACCATGATCTTTGGGCGACGAGCGTACGTATATGAAGGGTAGACCAAGTGTATCGGCAATCAAAGCTCCAGGCGTTATTGCACCTGTTGCAACACCTGCTATGGCATCAGCATCGGGATATTTTTCGATAACGATACGGCTCATTTGCAATTTTACGAAATTGCGTATTGCAGGGTACGAAAACAGTTTTCGGTTATCTGTATATATAGGAGATAACCATCCCGAAGCCCATGTAAAGGGATTGGCGGGTTGAAGTTTTATTGCTTTAATATTCAGTAGTTTTTCAGCAGTTATTGTTTCTAAAGTACTCATAATTATCGAAAATGTGATGGTATTTACTTATTGTAATACAAATATAGACAATCTGAAAGACATGCTTTGTAAAATCTTCATCAATTTTAAATCTTTTTATATTTATCAACTATATAATTAGTAACTTGGGTGGTAAGGTAATCGATTAGACTAAAAATGTTTTTATCTTTGCATCATTCTCAAACGCTATAGAATACGGTAGGAGGCAATGAAAATTATTTGTGTAGGTCTTAATTATCAAGAGCATAACAGAGAGATGGGTAGATCAAACTCTTCTGTGATTGACGATCCGGTGTTGTTTTTAAAGCCAGATTCGGCTTTGTTGAAGGATAATAATCCGTTTTTTATTCCCGACTTTACTTCGTGCGTTCATTACGAAGTCGAGGTTGTTGTACGAATAAACAGATTGGGTAAAAATATAGCTGAACGCTTTGCTCATCGGTATTATGACGAATTGACCCTTGGTATTGATTTTACCGCGAGAGATTTACAAACGGATCTAAAATCAAAGAGATTGCCTTGGGAACTATCAAAAGGCTTTGATAGCTCGGCAGCTTTAGGTCAATTTGTAGCTAAAGCAGACTATAATGATGGCGTTAATAATTTAGCTTTTGCGTTAAAAAAAAATAATGAAACAGTACAGCTTGCAAACACCGCACAAATGATTCATTCGATAGACAAAATAATAGCCTACGCCAGCCGTTTCTTTACCTTGAAAATTGGTGATCTTATTTTTACAGGAACTCCTGCTGGTGTGGGTAAGGTTGAAATAAGCGATCATCTTGAAGGTTTTTTAGAAAATAAAAAATTGTTTGATTTTTACGTTCGTTAAGCTGAACACAAATTTAGTATATGTCAAAAACATTGAAAAAATATATCCTATTACTTATCGTTACATTAATTTGTATACCCTTCCACATCCAAGCTAAGACCAACGATGGTAGCAGATATGCGGCCAATTCGGTTTTGTCGCAAGGCTCTTGGTACAAAATTAAGGTGCAAGGTACAGGTATTTATAAACTGACGTATGACGATCTGAAAAAGATGGGATTGTCCAATCCAGCCAATGTGAAAATCTATGGTTATGGAGGGTGGTTACTCAACGAGGATTTTACTATGCCTTATGTAGACGATCTTCCACAAGTATCGGTTTGGATGAGCAAAGAACCAAGTTCCTTTGCAAATGGAGACTATATTTTGTTTTATGCACAAGGAGACATTAAATGGGAGTATGACAAAGAAACAAAAGAGTTTGTGCATACACAAAATCCATATTCTGCTGATTCATACTATTTTGTAACAGAGTCAGTAGGCGAGTTTAAACCCATGCAACGCAAAACCTCCTTGTCGGTGGCAACAACAACAATATCATCATTCGATGATTATTATTTGCACGAAAAAGAGCTACTGAACGTAGGGCAAACAGGGCGAGAGTTTTACGGTGAAAGTTTTACGACAACTAAATCGCAAAATTTCTCATTACCTCTCGATGGTGCTACCGCTGATACAGCGAGTATACGTTACAATTTTATATCAAGAGTATCCGTATCTTCGGGAGCCTTAAATGTGTCGTTAAATGGGGCATTACTAAAGACGAACTATACGCAGGTAATACCTCCATCAAGCTTTTACTATACCCATGCAACCACTATAAACGATGTTGTAAAAACAGCAAGCTTGCAAAATACAAATACGCTAAACCTAAACTATCAAGTAGGTAATGGATCGGGTACTCGTTTACATTTGAACTATATACGGGTCAATTATAAGCGTATGCTTAAACCATATAGTGGCGTAACCTTGTTTAGGAGCAATCACCTATCGGAGAATGTTAATTTTCAGATAGCAGATGCTTCCAGTTCGTTACTTGTATTTGATGTAACAGACAATGCAAACGTAAGCCAAATGGATACCGAATTGTTGGGTACTACCCTGCGTTTTGGGGCAGCTAACTCTTCGATACGAGAATACGCAATGGTTGATTTAACCAAAACTATCCCTGCACCAGAAGTGGTGGGCAAAGTTTCGAATCAAAACTTGCATGCTCAATCAAGTCCCGATATGGTAATTATTGTGCAGCCATTGTTGAAAAAATATGCCGAAGAGTTGGCCAAATTACATGAACAAGACTCAGGTCTAAAGTCGCTTATCGTAAGCCCTCAAGATATATACAATGAGTTTTCGTCAGGCAAACCAGATATTACCGCATACCGCCGTTTTCTGAAAATGTTTTATGACAGATCGTCAGACACAGAATCAAAGCTCAAATATTTACTCTTGTTTGGAGGCGGTACGTACAACAATCGGTTGATAGGTATTGACAAAACACCTCAAGCTAAAACAATGTTGCTTACTTACCAGTCGAAAGAATCTTTACTCGAAACCTTATCGTATGTTTCGGACGATTATTTGGGATTTTTAGACGATTCGGAAGGCGATAAGTTGGGGCAAGCCGTACTTGATATTGGGGTAGGGCGTTTACCCGTAAAAACCGAAAAAGAAGCTGCCGATGTTGTGCAAAAAATAAAAAACTACATGATGGATGTCAATAAAGGCGTGTGGCAAAATAACATAACCTTTATAGCAGACGATTTGGTGGCAGGATCTAACTCAATAAATACAGAGCGTCAGCACATATTAAGTGGCGAAGAGTTGTCTGGTTATATGGATAAAAATCATCCCGAATTTATTGTAAATAAGATATATCAAGATGCCTATGGGCGAGTAACCGAAGCCAATGGAGCTCGTTATCCAGATGCAACGAAGGCTTTGCTTGAGCGTATAAACAACGGAACGTTGGCCTTAAACTTTATAGGGCATGGATCGACACGCAACTGGACACACGAAAACCTGCTTACTTACGCTAATATCGAAGGTATGGATAACAATCGCTTGCCTTTATGGATTACAGCGACATGCGATTTTAGCCGATTCGACTCGGACGAAACTTCGGGTGGTGAGTTAGCGGTTCTTAACCCTTCAGGCGGTGCAATTGCATTGTTCTCAACCGTGCGGGTTGTATTTATAAGCGACAATGAAGTAATGAATAGGAATATAAATAAATACTTATTGCAGAAAGAAGACGGAAAGCCTGCCCGCTTAGGCGATATTATTCGCAAAGCCAAGGCTGATATGCTTGGTGATAATAACAAGTTGCGCTTTCTCTTATTAGGAGACCCTGCATTGCGGTTAGCCTATTCTGAAGATACATACAATATCGAAGTAACAGAGATGAATGGTATGGATGCCTCAAGTGCATCGCTAAATATAAGAGCACTAGATGATGTAGTTATTAAAGGGCGGGTTGTAAACCAAGAAGGCGAAACAGTACCTCATTTTAATGGAATACTAGAGGCGATAATATTTGATGCCCAACAAGATTTAAAAACACGAGGAAATGTGCAGTCTGGCATAAACGAAGAATACATCGTTAACTATGCAGATTATACCAATACATTGTTTGCGAGCAGGGTTGAAATTAAAGAGGGAGAGTTTCAGATAAACTTTACCGCACCTAAAGATATTCTCTACAAAGGTAACAAAGCTAAAATGAGTTTCTTGGGTTATGACTCTCAAGGTAAGTATAAAGCACAGGGTCTGTTTCAGAATTATACGGTTGGTGGTACTAACCCTGGAGCCCTAGAAGAAACCAATCCGCCAACTATCGAAAAAATATATCTGAATTCAGAGAGTTTTCAATCTGGCGATAATGTAAATCGTACACCCTTATTCTATGCCGAGGTATCAGACGATACGGGAATCAATTTATCATCAGCTATTGGACACAATATAACATTAATTTTAGATGGCAAAACACCATACAATCTCACACCCTATTTTGTCAATGATAATAATAACTCAAAAAAAGGCTCGGTAACTTTTCGTCTACCCGAACTGTCCTTGGGGAGCCATAGCTTGTTGTTCAGAGTTTGGGATGTTTGGAACAATTCTCAAACCGAAACCATCAACTTTACTGTAACCGACGATTATAGCTCTTCTGCATACAGCTTCGATATTTGGGGCAATCCAGCAAAAGACTTAACCCGATTTGTCTTTAAAACCGATACCCCAGGTACGAATGTAAGCATACAAATATTTGTTTACACAATTACAGGTAGACTTGTTTGGGTACAAGAAGAGCGAGGTGCTGCCGACTCGTTAGGTGTATATATTCGTGAATGGAATCTGAACGGAGATGGTGGTGGACGGATATCCCCAGGGGTATATGTCTGCACAGGAATGGTTAATGTTGATGGCAAAACAATAGCCTTGAAATCAAAAAAGCTAATCGTTTCAGATTATTAATCAAGAATAAAAGTAAACAATTAAACAACTAAGAAAAATAAAGAATAAAATGACTAGAATAACTCGAAAACTGTTATTTGTTGCTTCGTTTGCATGTGCAACTTCGTTTGTTGTAGCACAAGACAAACCTATAAATCCCATTGTAACTGCTGTACCCTCATTAACTATTGCACCCGATGCAAGAGGAGGAGCTATGGGCGATGTGGGAGGAGCTACGCTGCCCGACTTATACTCACAGCATTGGAATCCAGCAAAGTTTGCTTTTTTACAAACCAAAGCTGGTGTAGCCTTGTCGTATACACCTTGGCTGCGAAAGCTGGTAAGCGATATAGCAATGGTTTATGCTTCGGGATTTTATAAATTTGGAAATGAAGATAATCAAGCATTAAGCTCGTCTATCCGTTATTTCTCAATTGGCGAAATTCAAGAAACTACAGCCGAAGGAATATTTGGAGCAAAAGTATCACCTTACGAGATGGCTTTTGATATAGCTTACTCTCGTAAACTTACCGAGAGCTTTTCAGGAGGGGTAGCCTTACGTTATATCCGTACCGACTATACCTCTACAGCAGATGATGGTACTACTGCTGGCAATGCTTTTGCAGCAGATGTATCAGGTTATAATGAGTCGTACATAAATGTAGGACAATCCGAAAGTTTACTAGGTCTAGGTTTTAATATTTCTAACATAGGCAGTAAAATATCAATGGATGGAGGTGCAAGCGAGTATTTTATACCCACTAATATGCGTTTGGGGGGATCCCTTACCTATCCGCTAGATGATTACAATACATTGGCAGTAAGTTTAGACTTAAACAAACTGTTAGTACCCTCTCGTCCTCTTCAGAAAGATGGCGAAAGCGATGTCGATTTTATAGCTCGAGTAAACGATATAAATAAAACAGGACCTATTGCAGGTATATTTAAATCATTTGGAGATTCACCCTATGGATTCAAAGGCGAGCTAGAAGAAGTAACATGGTCATTAGGAACAGAATATTCGTACAACAACCAGTTTATGGTAAGAGGTGGATATTACAATGAGAGCATGAAACAAGGAAACCGCAAATATTTTTCTTTCGGAGCAGGATTCAAGATGAATGTATTTCAGTTAGATGCAGCTTACCTTGTGTCAACGGCCGAATCTAATCCATTAGACCAAACCCTTCGCTTCTCGTTAGGCTTTGATATGGATGGACTTAAAAATTTATTCAAATAACAAGTAACAATTTTATAAAAATGAAAATACGTGTAGGTTTTGGTTACGATGTACACCGCTTAGCCGACAATAGAGATTTGTGGTTGGGAGGCGTTAAAATAGATCATACGCAGGGTTTACTCGGTCATTCCGATGCCGATGTCCTTTTGCATGCCATCTGTGATGCCTTGTTAGGAGCAGCGAATCTGAGAGATATTGGCTTTCATTTTCCCGATACAGCACAAGAATACAAAGATATTGACAGTAAAATATTATTAAAAAAAACCTTAGAAGTACTTACCCAAAAAGGCTATACGATAGGCAACATCGATGCAACAATCTGTGCCGAAAGACCTAAGATTAACCCACATATCCCCCAGATGCAACGAGTAATAGCCGATATTCTGGCTATTGATATAGATGATATATCAATCAAAGCAACAACTTCCGAGAAGATGGGCTTTGTAGGTCGTGAAGAAGGTTTTGCCGTTCATGCCGTAGCCCTCATTCAAAAAGCATAACTTTGTATTCTATGGAGAATGAGTTGCAATTAGAGATAACATCGGACGGATCATACACACTATTTGTTCCGCCATTAAACGAACATTATCATTCTATAAATGGAGCAATTCAAGAATCCAATCATGTATACATTGATGCAGGCCTATTAAAGAGCCACCAGAAAAATATCTATGTTCTTGAAATAGGTTTTGGTACAGGTCTAAATGCCTATCTAACCTACAAGGCAGCTCAAAAACATGAGCTCAACATTCAATACACAACTTTCGAACTATATCCATTGCATCCAGATATAGTTCGAAAGTTGAATTACACAACATCAGACACCCCTATAGAAGAGCATTTTTTCAAAGAACTCCATCAAGCACCGTGGAGTCAGATGCACCAAATCACACCAACCTACTCACTCCATAAAATAGAAGCAGATTTTAGCCTATTGAATACAGAAATTAAAGAAAAATTTGATATAATCTACTTTGACGCATTCGCTCCAGATAAACAACCCGAAATGTGGACACAAGAAATAGTTGATTTTTTGTATGCACACACCCATCTAGGAGGTATTCTTACTACCTATTGTGCAAAAGGAATCGTTCGTCGGATGTTACAACACGCAGGATATACAGTAGAACGAATACCCGGTCCACCTGGAAAACGAGAAATGTTGCGAGCTCAACGTTTATAGTTTATGTACCCATTCTCAATATTTTGTTTCAGTACCTGGATGGATCTCGTAAAATAGATATAAAAGTCTACGATTAGATATATTTGAGGACTAGGATTTTATAAAAACATTTACGATTTTCCGAAAAAAAGGGTTTAAAATATTTGGAAGCTATATGAAAAGGGACTAC
>JBDLTH010000033.1:0-8496 GCA_039799165.1 Bacteroidota bacterium | reverse complement strand
ACATTGAAAAGTTTCAGTATCCAATCGCCCACAAAAAGAAAAGCGACCAAAATACAAAACGAATACAACGATGCCTGAATGGGGTTGACATCCTGTCCGCCTTTCTTGAAATTGAGGAAGACAGGCACAGAACCCAACACATCGATCAGGGCAAAAAGAACAACAAATGCACTTAATAAATCTTTAAAATCAATCACTTTATCTTTTTTGTTTTCTGAATGCAAAGATACTTTTTTAGGTGTAGGCATCCTAAAACACCACCTATTTTTAACAAAAAACGACTTTACACAAAACAGCAAAGAGCCTAATCTGAATATGGTTCAAAAAACTTTATTATCTTTGTCAATCTATCAAGAATCAGATCGAAAGAACAAAATAAAGAATAACATAATATCCTATGTTTGAAAATTTAAGTGACAGACTAGACCGCTCGTTAAAATTACTAAAAGGTGAGGGTAAAATAACGGAAATCAATGTAGCCGAAACATTGAAAGAAGTACGCAGGGCGTTACTCGACGCTGACGTCAACTTTAAAACGGCAAAACAATTTACAGAGACAGTGAAAGACAAAGCCATGGGGCAGAATGTTTTGACATCTGTAAAACCGGGGCAGTTGATGGTAAAGATTGTACACGACGAGCTTGCCGAACTAATGGGAGGCACAGCCGTAGACATCAACCTCGGTGGCAATCCGTCTATCATACTGATGGCAGGATTACAAGGTTCGGGAAAAACAACCTTTTCCGGAAAGCTCGCTAATTTACTCAAAACAAAAAAAGGGAAGAAACCACTTTTGGTAGCCGATGATATATACCGTCCTGCAGCAATGGAGCAGTTACGGATACTTGGCTCGCAAATAGATGTACCCGTATACATTGAAGAGGGCAACAAAAATCCAGTAGAAATAGCACAAAATGCCATCAAGCAAGCAAAAGCAAATGGCAATGATGTGGTGATTATAGATACAGCAGGGCGTTTGGCTATTGATGAAGCGATGATGAAAGAGATTGCTGCTATCAAAGATGCCGTAAAACCCAACGAAATATTGTTTGTGGTGGACTCGATGACAGGTCAAGATGCGGTAAACACAGCCAAAGAATTTAACGATCGCCTCAATTTTGATGGAGTTATACTAACCAAGCTAGACGGCGACACCCGTGGGGGTGCTGCATTATCTATCCGATCGGTAGTGAACAAGCCCATCAAGTTTGTAGGTATGGGCGAAAAGATGGATGCCCTCGACGTGTTTCACCCCGAGCGTATGGCAGACCGTATATTGGGTATGGGAGACATCGTGTCGTTAGTAGAACGTGCTCAAGAACAATATGACGAAGAAGAGGCTCGCCGCCTGCAAAAGAAAATTGCAAAAAACCAATTCGACTTCAATGACTTCTTGTCTCAAATAAACCAAATCAAAAAAATGGGTAACCTGAAAGATTTGGCAGCCATGATACCCGGAGTAGGTAAAGCAATGAAAGATATTGACATTGACGATAACGCATTCAAAGGTATCGAGGCAATTATACATTCGATGACACCAAGAGAGCGAACTCAGCCCGAAATCATCAACGGAAGCCGTCGTCAACGCATCGCTAAAGGAAGCGGTACATCCATTCAAGATGTTAATAAACTTATAAAGCAGTTTGACGAAACCCGAAAAATGATGAAGATGATGACGCAAATGAAGGGTGCAGGTAAACTGATGTCTAAAATGCCTGGAATGGGAATGAAACGATAAACGCACGTATAGCATATAAACTGAGGAGAATGTAAATGTCTCCTCTTTTCATTTACAACCCTAAATCAAAAAACAACCATGCAACTTATTGACGGAAAGGAAATAGCCACACAAATAAAAAAAGAAATCGCCGAAGAAGTAACGAGCATTATAGCAAATGGGGGCAAAAGACCTCATCTGGCAGCCATATTGGTAGGCAATGACGGGGGTAGCGAAACCTACGTTGCCAACAAAGTGCGTACATGCGAAGAGGTGGGCTTTAAATCAACCCTAATAAGGTACGATAGTAACATCACCGAACAGGAGCTATTGGATGCTGTGGAGAGATTGAATAAGGATACCGACATTGACGGATTTATTGTACAATTGCCTTTACCCAAACACATATCCGAAGACAAGGTTATTGAGGCAATAGACTACCGCAAAGATGTAGATGGCTTTCACCCTATCAACGTGGGGCGTATGTCAATTGGCTTACCTTGTTTTGTATCAGCTACACCAGCAGGCATACTCGAACTACTCAAACGCTACCAGATACCTACGCAAGGCAAGCATTGTGTGGTACTAGGCAGAAGTAATATTGTAGGCAAACCAGTTGCTGGTTTGATGACACAAAAAGGCTATCCAGGCGATGCCACGGTTACTATTTGCCACAGTCGCACCCCCAATATTAAAGAGATCTGTTTGCAGGCAGATATTATAATAGCAGCACTAGGTGTACCCGAATTTCTGAAAGCAAACATGGTGAAGGAGGGTGTTACAATCATCGATGTGGGAACTACGCGTGTGCCTGCTAGTGATACCAAATCGGGGTTCAGACTCAAAGGCGATGTGGCTTTTGACGAAGTTGCTCCCAAAGCAGCTTTCATCACCCCCGTACCTGGAGGTGTAGGTCCTATGACTATCATTTCGTTGATGAGGAATACTTTGCTTGCTGGCAAAAAAGATATTTACAAATAAGTACTTAAACCAATTATACACGTTTACCTCTTGAATTGATAAAGGAGGTATTTTAACGATTATTTAGCTAAAATAATTGCACGACATCGCATATTTTAGCTAAATTGCATTTTATTGAATAGTTTATACCCTTATGGACTTATATGATATACATACGCACGATGTTTTAACGCTGGACTCGGACGACGACGTCCCGAGTAGCCACAACACCTATTCTTCGATCATAAACGTATACCCACTTGGTTTTGAATATGCAAAGGATAGCCACTTGTGCGAATGGTTTTCGTGTGGGGTACATCCTTGGTATTCGGAAGATGCCGAACCTCAACTCAAATTTCTGAAAGAAATAGCCAACGACAAACGCATTATTGCCATTGGCGAGGCTGGTTTAGACAAACTAAAAGGTCCTGAACTGGAGATACAGCAAACCGTATTTGAACAGCAGGTACAATTGTCTGAGCAACTGCACAAGCCACTTATAATACATTGTGTAAAAGCGTGGGATGAATTGTTAAAAACACACAAAATACACAAGCCGAAACAAGCTTGGATTTTGCACGGATATAGAGGCAATGCCCAGCTTACAAGCCAGTTGGCAGCATACGGTCTGTACTTCTCGGTAGGGGAAAAGGTGAATGATGAGGGACTTGCTCAAATACCGTTGAACAGGTTGTTTTGCGAAACAGACACATCGGATACTAAAATTGACGAAATATATAATGAGGTAGCTAACCTACTACAAACATCAACTGAACAGCTTGCTGCACAAATAGATGAAAATATAAGAAACGTATTTCCATTAGTGCAGGCTGGTAAAAGGATACAATCAAAGCTAGGATAAGAAAAACGTAAGCAAATTGAACACTATTATTATCGTCATTGTCAATCGATAAATATATTGTATGACAGAAACTGCACTTCTTGAAATTAGTAATGCACAACCCCGATTAGAAGCATTAACCTTTAGCAAACCCATCAATTGGGCAATACATCCCAACCAGCAATGGGCCGTGATAGGGGCTAATGGTAGTGGCAAAAGTGTACTCATTGATATACTTACAGGAAAACATGCGTTAAAAACGGGACACATAACTACTGCCCAAAACCAAAGTCTCCATAGGCTTATTAAATGTGTTGCATTCAAAGATATATACTCCTTATCCGACCTGCGTAACAGCTATTATCAACAACGTTTTAATGCTGGCGATGAACAAGATATGCCCTTGGTAAAGGATCTATTTAGCACGGGTGAATCTCATTGGGTTGAGACGCTGGTCAACACATTTGCGATAAATGATTTACTAGACAAGGCGATCAACCTATTATCGAGTGGCGAGTTACGCAAAATCTTAATTATCCGTTCGTTATTAGCCAAACCTCGTATACTGATACTCGACAATCCTTTTATCGGATTAGATGCTAAATCACGTACATTGCTCAACAAGGTGCTGGACGATCTCACCAAGCTACAAAATATACAAATTGTATTGCTAGTGGCTCAACTTAAAGACATACCACAGTTTGTAACACATGTACTCCCCATCAAAACCAAAACAATACTGCCTGTTAGCAGCCGACAAGCTTTTGAGATAGACACAGAGATGCTAGAAAACTTGTTTAGTGCTTCGCAGCGCAACGAACTCGAAAGCCTCGTTAATGAATCGTCGCAACCACCCTTTTTTGACAACGCCCTTTCGTTCCGAAACATACATATTGCTTACGGTACACGAACCATCTTAAAAGGGCTGAACTGGGAGGTTAAGCGTGGCGAGAAATGGGCTCTTTTAGGCGAAAACGGTGCAGGCAAGTCTACCTTACTAAGTCTCGTATCAGGCGACAATCCGCAAGCCTATGCAAATGATATTACGCTGTTTGATCGCAAGCGTGGCACTGGCGAAAGCATTTGGGATATTAAAAAGCACATCGGCTACATATCGCCCGAGATGCACTTATATTATTTGAAGAATGTGAAATGTATAGACATTGTGGCTTCGGGTTTCTTCGATACCATTGGTCTCTATTGCAAATGCAATAAAAAACAAGAACAAATAGCCTTGAGATGGATGCAACTATTTGGTATCGAGAACATCAAAGAAACATCTTTTCTAAACACATCTACTGGCGAACAGCGATTGGTACTACTGGCTCGGGTTTTTGTCAAAAATCCAACCTTGCTTATTTTGGACGAACCCTTACATGGGCTAGATACTGCAAACAAACAGCATGTGAAACAAATAATTGAAACGTATTGTACTCCCGACCGAGCTCTGATTTATGTTACACACTACCAAGACGAGATACCAAACATCATTTCGAAGCAACTTGTATTAACTAAATTGATGTAGCTCACAAGCCCACTTTTATAGATTTTAGATAAAATATATCCAGCATTTATGTTTTTTATGTAAGTTTGTGGCGATGATACGATTCGCTTTTACACTTCTGGTTATATATATATGCCTAGGTTCGGCACATGCTCAAGAACCTCGTTTTATTTTTGATAGAGACAGTACAACTACCCAATCGGTAGCACCTAAATCAGTCAAAAAAAAACAAACTATCTCAAAATCGGTCAATGATTCAATCTCAGGAGACTCGCTAAGTAAAGTACCCGCAGCCATTCCTGCATGGACAATCGATGCACGGCTAGGGCAACGTATCCCCATGATTATGGATACGTTATTTGCTAATTATCATCAACAAGCACTTGTTGACGGACAAAGCGTAGCCATGGGATATTTAGGCAACTGGGGATCTCCTGCACAAAACAAAATATTTATAGAGCGTGGCGAAGGCTCAGCTTTTTCGTATTTAGATGCCTTCAACTACTGTTACAAAAAACCCGAAGATCATGTATTCTTTGATACAAAGAAGCCTTACTCTAACATAACCTACTGGTCGGGAGGTAACAGAAAAAGTAAAGAAGAACGATTTACAGGAGCCATGTCGTTAAGCTTCAACAAAAAGTTCTCGCTCGGTTTCGATGTCGACTATGTATACGCACGAGGCTATTATCAAAGCTTAGCAAACAAGCAAATTAACTACAACATCGTTTCTAGTTACAAAAGCGATAACTATCAGATGCACGTTTTTGTGGGTAACAACAACTTTGTAAACTCTGAAAACGGAGGTCTAAAAGGACTAAGTTCCGACTTTGAGAACACATCACCCGATGCACTTCCTGTAAACATGACTGAAACATGGAACAGGGTAAAGGGTAAGCGACTGTACATGACACACAAATATACGGTGGGGTATAACAACCAAGACTCTACAACGTTTACCCCTGTAGCCAGCCTCATACTTACATCTAATTATGTAGATCAACAACGCAAATTGTCGAGTAATCAAACACAATTGCTTGACGACTCGATATACAACCGAAACAAGGAGCTGGTGTTTGACACCTCTAACCTCAATGATCGAATGGCTTACTATTCGGTCAAAAACACGTTTGCAATATCGCTACACGAAGGGTTTAGAAAATGGGTTAAATTTGGTCTAACCGCATTTGTAGAACATGACATGTCGAGATATGCAATGCCTGGAACGGTATACCCTTCGTTATCGACCGAAAAGTTTGCCGACCATACCATATTGGTGGGTGGTGTATTGTCGAAGCAAAAAGGTGAGTTTTTGCGTTACAATCTATCTACCGATGTTGCCTTATTGGGGCATAACTTGGGAGAGTCGAGATTGCAAGGAGATCTTAGCTCTCAAATTAACATTGGAGATAAGCAAGCTCTGGTAAAAGCCTCTGCCTATATTAAAAACCTAAAGGCACAATTTTTCGAAACCAATTACATGTCTCGGTATTATAAATGGAGCGAAGACAAAGCGGTAGCTGACAGGCTACAAATAAAACATAGCAACTTTGATGATGTTAGGCGTGTATTCATCGGAGGCGAGATATACCTACCATTTAGCCAAAGTCGGTTGAGCGGAGGCATAGAAACAATCCAAAACTATGTGTATTACAGCAAAAAAGATACAGATACGCCCATCAGTGTTTTTCAGAATACAAGTAATATGCAGGTAATAACGGCACGAGTAGATCAAAAACTTAATGCTGGTATTCTGCACTGGGATAATCAAGTGGTATTTCAGAAAAGCACAAACCAAGAAGTGCTTCCACTACCCACACTGAGCTTATACAGCAACGTCTATATTCAGCTAAAATTGGCTAAAGTACTCAATATACAACTGGGTGTAGATGCACATTACCATAGCAAATATTATGCACAAGGCTACGACCCTGCCCTACTGCAATTTTACAACCAAAAGGCAATGGAGATAGGCAACTTTCCCATTGCTACGGCATATGCCAATTTACATCTAAAAAAGACCCGATTCTTTTTGATGATGTACAACGTTGGACAACAGTTTTTAGATACAGAATACTATTCTGTACCCAACTATTTAGTTAACCCAATGGTATTTAAATTTGGGTTATCTTGGAATTTTACAGATTAATTTAATATCGTTTTAGGTTTGAAAAAGCGTATCGTCATAGCTGTTGCAGCAATAACATTGGTTATCGCAATTATTTTAGGTATTGTATATACTTTAAACAAAGAAGTAGTCAAAGATTATCCCGAAATACAAAAAGAAGGTGTAATCCGTATTGTAACTAATATCGACCCCATCGGATATTTTGTTTCGTCTGATACTCTATCGGGTTACAACAAAGAAATGCTAACGGCTCTGGAAGCCTACGCAAATCTGAAATTTGAAATTTCGGTTGAGAGCAGCCTCGAAAAAAGCTTCATTGGTTTAAAAGAAGGCACATACGACATCATTGCTCGTAATGTTGCCGTGAATGCCGATCTCAAAAATCTGTATCGCTTTACAAAACCCACCATACATAACAAGTTGGTGCTGGTACAACGCAAAGCCCAATTTAACAACAACATAGCACCTATACGCAGTCAACTTGATCTGGCTAATAAAACAATACATGTACCCAAAGACTCGCCAAGTATCTTTAGACTAAAAAATCTGGCACTCGAAATAGGTGAAGAGATACACATCAAACAAGACTCGCTCTACGAAGCTATCCCCCTAATAATGATGGTAGCAGCTGGCGATATCGACTTTACGCTGTGTGATATCAAAACAGCAGAAAATCTTTCGGCTAAAATGCCCGAGATAGACATCAAAACCGATATCGGATTTACACACCTCGAAGCATGGGCTGTACGATCAAATTCGCCTGTGTTATTGGACTCGCTAAATACGTGGATCGATCGGTTTAAAAACACAAAACAATATACCTCAATCGTGAGAAAGTATTATAAATAACCTCCATAAACGAAGTATATATAGAGTCTACAAACCAGAAATAGCTATTTAAAGAATCGAATGTCGTTTTTTTCTGTTATTATGTAATTAAAATTGCAATCCACACATTGCAATATCAAAAAAAAAAAACTTATCTTCGTACAATTAAATAACTTATTTGTGGAATCTTTTTTTAGAACACATAAATATTTAGTAGAGCATCTAGGCAATACAGTCGAAAGACGTCTTATGGATGAGATTGACTGGTCGCACAAGCTCATTGCTATAAAAGGTACCAGAGGGGTTGGAAAAACGACCTTTCTGCTTCAGTATGCAAAAAAAAACACAAACTTAGATGCACGAGATTGTTTGTACATCAACATGAATAACTTCTCGTTTACGTGCCGTACGCTCTATGACTTTGCCGAAGAATTTTATTTCAAAGGAGGCAAAACATTGTTGATAGATCAGGTATTTAAATATCCCAATTGGGCATTAGAACTCAGAAAGTGTTACGA
>JBDLTH010000032.1:0-9490 GCA_039799165.1 Bacteroidota bacterium | reverse complement strand
CATGTTTTTGTTAGTCGTAATATCAGCTTCGACAAGAGCTTTTTCTGCTAGCTTACCTGTAAGGTCAGGGAACTTGCTTCTGAGGTCTACCAGCATTAAGTGATTATCTGTGCCTCCCGATACTATTTTATATCCTTTATCTACAAAAGCTTGTGCCATTACTTTTGCATTCTTTTGTACTTGCGTTTGATATTCTTTGTAAGAAGGGTCTAAAGCCTCAGCAAACGAAATCGCTTTTGCGGCTATCACATGTTCAAGAGGGCCACCTTGTATACCTGGAAAAACAGCTGAATCAAGCAACGATGACATCATTCGAATCTCTCCTTTAGGCGTTTTTTTGCCCCATGGATTTTCGAAATCTTTGCCCAGCATAATAGCTCCTCCACGGGGTCCACGCAAGGTTTTATGTGTCGTGGTCGTTACAATGTGTGCATAACGCAAGGGGTTATTCAACAAACCTGCTGCAATAAGACCTGCGGGATGTGCCATATCTACCATAAAAATAGCACCTATGCGATCGGCAATTTCACGTATTTTGGCATAATCCCAATCACGTGAGTAGGCAGATGCCCCTGCAATTATTAACTTCGGGCGTTGGGTTGTAGCTACAGACTCTAGCTGATCGTAGTCAACCTGCTCGCTACCTTGTTGCACATTATATTCAAGTGCATGGTATAGTATACCAGATGAGTTTACTGGCGAGCCATGCGATAGATGTCCTCCATGTGATAAATTTAATCCTAAGAACTTGTCTCCAGCATTTAAACATGCTAAGAAAACAGCAGCATTGGCTTGAGCTCCCGAGTGAGGCTGTACATTTGCCCATTCAGCACCAAACAATTGTTTTAAACGATCTATTGCTAGAGTTTCGCTCAAATCAACCACTTCACACCCTCCATAATAACGTTTTCCAGGATACCCTTCGGCATATTTATTTGTTAAGCATGAACCCATTGCTTGCATTACTTGTTCACTTACAAAGTTTTCGGAAGCTATAAGTTCTATGCCTTTCAGTTGACGTTGATATTCTCTTTCTATAATGTCAAAAATTGCAGTATCTCTTTTCATTTTTAGTTATATTTGAGGGTGATTACTATATACAAAATTAACACAATAATTATCCAATTACTATCCATTTGTCGTAAATTTTTCAACATTACTGTATTGTCATCTAATTTTAGGGGGTGAGATACTGACAAAACCATTAGTTGATCACTGGCTTTGGTATTATTCTTGATTTGTGAATTTCTGGTGTTCAGTAAGTCTAATTAGTGTTTTTGCTATTCGGTCTACTTTTGTTTGATCTTTTTTTGCAGCATATATCCACTTTATATAATTGTATTGTTCGCTTTGGCTAAGTGAATTAAAGAACTCCAATGCTTCGAGGTCGTCTTGCAGGCACAACAATAGTTCATCTGGAACTACTAGCGGTTCATTGTCTGGATATAAGACGATATGAACAGTGTCGCCAGCTTGTTTCTTAATTTTTTTTCGTATTTCTGCTTTTACAGAAAGAAGCAGTTTACCGTTTCCTAATGGCATTAAATGATATTTTTTGATTTCAAAATCATCAATACTGCCTTTTACTTTCAACATCCCAAAACAGGCTTTGCCCATCGGTATTTCAGGAATTTCGGCATAAGTCCATCCCCCTTTACTCGGAAATTTTTCAAGCAAGTATTTTTTGTCAACCAATGGCTCTTCCATGTATATAGATTAGTTAAAATTAGTATCTATCACCCCATAGTTTACGTAGTTGCTCGGCTATACGTATTTCCCCAGGATTGTCTTGAGATTCCCATATTTTTTCGAGTTTTACTTCTTGTGGCAAGTAATCTTGTTGCACAAAGTTGTCTTTGTAGTTATGCGCATATTGATAATCTTTGCCATACTCCAACTCTTTCATCAATTGGGTAGGCGCATTACGTAGATGCAAAGGCACGGGCAAATTTCCTGTTTTTGCAACTAATGCCAAGGCTTTGTCGATAGACAGATAAGCCGAATTGCTTTTGGGCGAAGTAGCCAAATAAATGGTAGCTTCGGCTAGAATAATTCGTCCTTCGGGCCATCCTATTTTCTGAAGGGCATCAAAGCATGCGTTAGCCAATAGCAAGGCATTGGGGTTGGCCAAGCCTATATCTTCGGCAGCAGAAATAACCAATCGGCGTGCTATAAATTTAGGATCTTCGCCCCCTGCTACCATCCGTGCCAGCCAATAAATAGCAGCGTCGGGATCGCTCCCTCGTATCGATTTGATGAAAGCCGATATAATATCGTAGTGCATCTCGCCCCCTTTGTCATAAGCAGCAGGGTTTTCTTGCAAACGTTCGGTTACGATTTTATCGGTTATGCTTACCTCTTCCGATTCGTCAGCAGCAATAACCAAGTCTATAATATTAAGTAGTTTGCGTGCGTCTCCACCCGAAAATCGGAGCAAGGCATTCGTTTCGTTTATTTCTATTTTTTTTTCTTTCAGAACAATATCTTCCATTACCGCTCGATGAATCAGCTTCAGGAGGTCGTCTTTATCTAATGATTTGAGTACATATACCTGACAACGAGACAACAGTGGCCGTATAACCTCGAAAGACGGATTTTCGGTAGTAGCACCAATCAAGGTAATAATACCTGTTTCTACAGCACCCAACAAGGAGTCTTGTTGCGATTTACTGAAACGATGAATTTCGTCTATAAATAGGATAGGGGTGCGTGTGTCAAACATGGTATGGCTGTTTCGCTTAGCAGTATCAATTACTTCACGCACATCTTTTACTCCCGAATTTATGGCACTCAATGTATAAAAAGGGGTATCAAGGGTGTTGGCTATAATCTGAGCTAAGGTAGTTTTGCCTACTCCTGGGGGACCCCACAACAAAAATGATGGAACACGACCCGAGTCAATCATTTTTCGGAGTACAGCACCTTCTCCTACCAAGTGTTTCTGCCCGATGTATTCGTCCAAGCTTTTAGGACGCATGCGTTCTGCCAATGGTTGACTCATCCCTTGTTCATTTTATAGTTGTGCCAAATAGGCTAATTCTTCTTCAAACAATTCGCTGTAATGCGTATTGCGATTGCGAGTGTCAAACTGTTGTGCCAAGTCTCTGGCTAAGTCTTGATAATAGGTATATAAATGGGAAAGGTTATAGTTGTTATTTTCCTGATAATACGGATGTTGAGAGCTAAATGCGGATATGGTGTGCATCCCCCCGTTTTTGAATAGTGGTAATATAGATAATGCAAAATCGAATCTTACTGATTCTTCGGCATCTATCTCCCAGTTTACAAATTGTTCGAAGTATTCCCAAGCCCTGTCAGTACGGTGTTTTGCCATGTAATACATCATCAATGATATTTCATACAGCTGAAACGAGTATTTGGTGAGTGTCGAAAATTCTTCGTCAGCTTCGTCAAAATAGGAATCAATTCGCTCATCGTATTGTTTTCCCCCCAAATAATAGATCAGTCCGCTATATACAGGTATAACATTCATCTGATGTACCGATCGTTGTGCTACGAACTCCTTGATATGAGCTATGGCGGAGTCAAAATTATCTTCAAACATTTCTACATAGATTGTACCTATCAGGTCGCTACTCTCAGATGTGGTTGCATCCATCGGTTCTTTATCTCTAAGTTGTAGATAGTCTCTGGCAGCAGCTTTGTCGCCCATAAAAAGAGCTTGATTGCACTTTATATTGTAATACTCACGGCTGGTATATCCATTTTCTAAAGATCTTCTTCTGAAATCTTCAAGAATATTATCGATTTGCTCTAGCGATACTTGCAGATTATTATACACTACGCCTGCCAGCCACTTGTATTCGCGGAGAATATCTTCTTCGTCAAACATACTGGGGTTGGCGTCATGTGCTTGCAATACCCAAGCAAAAGCAGGGATGCTTTCTCTCGAATGATTGGTGTATTGTTCAGCATGAATGAGATACATACGCAGGTCAAAGCCCCAATCCAAATCATTATTAGCATCAGCTATATGTATGCCTTGCTTTAATAATGTAATACGGTCTTCGGGATTATGTTGACGCTCAAGTTCGAGCAATATTCTTTGGATACTTAGATTGTAGTTCATTTAGGCTTTTAGAATTTCTTCTATTTCTTTTACAAATTCGTTAGTCTTATTACGATTATCAAATTGTTGTGCCAAATCCATGGCCTTTTGATAGTAATAGGTATACAGTTCACCTATGTCATACACTCCATCGGCACGGTAATAGGGTTGCTTAGTACTTAGAAGCAAAGATTTTTGTCCTTTCTGGCTAAACAAAGGCAATATTTTACTTGCAAAATCATACACTATGCCATCTTCAGCACCTATTTCCCAATCGGCATATCGTTCAAAATATTGCCAAGCCTTATCTCGGTCGGCTTTTGTCAGATAAAGCAGCAGATCGGAAATGTTACTCAATAACGATGTGTCATTTTCGTCTCGCAGAGCAAACTCCTCTTCGGCTTTTGCAAAATATTCGGCAGCTCTCGGATCGTTCCCTTTACTTAGATAATAGGTCAGATTGCAATAAGTAACTAGAGGCATTACACCACAAGTCAATTTTTTGTTTATCAGATCCGTAGCAGTTGTTATGGCTTTGTCATACTGGTTGGCTATAAGTTCAAGTTCAACTTTTGTGTCTAACTCACAAGCTACACAGTTCGACATACTGTCTCGAGGAGTTTGATCTCTCAAGATCAGGTATTCGTTTGCTTTTTCAACATCACCTATAAATAAGTTCCAATACAACATCACACTATAATAGCCTCTGAGGGTATAGCCGTTACGTTCCATACGGACTTTTAGGTCGTCCATTATAGCTTCTACTTGTTCTCGGGATATGTCAACATTACGTCTAGCCGATCCAGCCATCCATTTATATTGCCACAGAAAATCGTCTTCGCTAAACAAGTCAGGATTGGCATCATGCGTATTTAATAACCATGTAAAAGCAGGAAAACTTTCGGTACAATGCGAAGTGTCTTTCTCTTCAACAATAAGGTCAAGACGTAGATCAAAACCCCAATCCAAATCGTTATTTGCATCAGCAATCTGAATCGCTTGTTTCAATAAGTTTATTTTATCTTCGGGATGTAATACACCATCCAACTTGAGTAGTATCTTTTGAATTTCTAAATTATGATTCATACGCAGTATTTTCTTTTTTGTACTCTCGATTAAGCATTACTTTGATTAAAGATACAATTTATCCCGATCACTATCTATTATTTCACATTGTTTGATGTCTCAAAAACAAAAAAGAAAAGAGTTTGAAATCTCAAACTCTTTTCTTTTTTGTTGTCCCACCAGGATTCGAACCTAGGCAGACAGTACCAAAAACTGTAGTGCTACCGTTACACCATGGGACAAACATTTGCTTTTTAAAAGCGATACAAAAGTATGATGTTTTTATTTATCCTCCAAATATTAAGCTAAATATTTTGCGTCTTTTTATACTTTCTTTTAGTGCCTAAAATCTATTTTTAACTAAAAATCTAATTCACAGCATACTACGAAAACACAAAAAGAATACTTTTTTTACCCTATTTTAGGGGTTTATACTGTTGTACACTTCAAGAGCCCTTTCGAGTACAGTTAATGCTTTACCTAAATCTTCTTTATTTAAGACATAGGCTATGCGTACTTCGTTTTTCCCTAAACCTTGGGTTGTGTAAAAACCCGATGCTGGTGCCATAAATATGGTTTGTCCCTCGTATTCGAAGTCTGATAAACACCAAGCACAAAAATGGTCTGCATCTTTTACGGGTAAACGTGCCACCGTATAAAAAGCACCCATGGGTATGGGCGAGTAAACACCGGGTATTCGGTTGAGCCGATCAATCAAAAATTTACGACGCTCTACATACTCTTCATAGGTATCTCGTAAATAATCGGCATCGGCATCAAGCGATGCTTCGGCAATTATCTGACCGATAAGCGGAGGGCTTAGACGTGCTTGACAAAACTTCATTAGGGTTTTGCGTAACTCTTTGTTTTTGGTTATCAAAGCCCCTATGCGTATACCACATTCGCTATATCGTTTAGATACCGAATCGATAAGTACTACGTTGTCTTCTATCCCTACCAAATGGCAAGCTGATATGTAAGGTGAGCCTGTGTAAATAAATTCACGATAGACCTCGTCTGAGAATAGGTATAAATCGTATTTTTGTACCAAGTGTTTGATCTGATTCATCTCAGCCCTCGAATACAGATAACCCGTTGGGTTGTTAGGGTTACAGATCATAATACCTTTGGTACGTTCAGTAATAAGGGCTTCTATTTTTTCGATAGGAGGAAGAGCAAAGCCTTCTTCTATTGATGAGGATATCGATTTGATAATAGCTCCTGCCGAAACCGCAAATGCCATGTAGTTGGCATAGGCTGGCTCGGGAACAATTATTTCATCTCCTGGATTGAGGCAAGCCAAGAATGCAAAAAGCACAGCTTCAGAACCTCCAGTAGTGATGATAATATCGTCTGCCGATACGTTTATATTGTATTTGGCGTAATAACCCACTAGCTTTTCACGGTACGATCTGTATCCATCGCTAGGGCTATATTCCAATATTTTTCGATCGATATTATGTAAAGCATCCAATCCTGCTTGTGGAGTGGGTAAGTCGGGTTGACCTATGTTTAGATGATAGACTTTCAAACCTCTAGCCTTGGCAGAGTCTGACAAAGGAGCTAACTTCCTGATAGGAGAGTTGGGCATTTCTATTCCTCGTTCTGATATAGCAGGCATTCTGTATAAATTTTAATACTAATGATTAGTATAGGTAAAAGTGAATTATATTGTGGATCTAAATATACACAAAGTTAGCATACTTTAGATTGTTTCGATCAGAAAGATACTTATAATGATTATTTTATCTGAAAAATGGATTATTAATAAGCTCATTTTCGATGGTAGTACTAGGTCCATGTCCCGCATATACCACTGTTTGAGGAGGTAGTGTAAACAACTTAGTTTGAATAACATTGAGTAGCTGTGCGTGATTGCCTCCAACAAGATCGGTACGTCCAATGCTTCCTCTGAATAGAGCATCTCCTACAATGACACAATTTGCCTCTTTGTTGTAAAAAGCAATACTTCCAGGCGAGTGTCCAGGAACTTCTAATACCAATAATTTTTGATTGCCAAATTCTACAATGTCATTTTCTTTCAAGTATTTGCCAACTTTAGGGGTTGGTTCCATATCAGGAAATCCAAACATACGCAACTGGGCTGGCATGCCATCGAGGAGGAACTCATCGTTGATATGTGCTTGAGGTTGCAATCCGAATTGTTTGCAAACAAAGGCATTACCAAATACGTGATCAAAATGCAAATGTGTATTTAGAATGTGCTTAACAATTAGCGAATTATCTTTGATAAATTGAGTCAATTCTTCTTTTTCGACAGAATGAAAGCAACCAGCATCTACAATAACGCATTCGTTGGTGTCGTCGTACAATATATAAGTGTTTTCTTCAACAGGGTTGAACGTGAACATTTTTATTTTCATAATGTAAACTATATAGGTAGGTATACAACTTTTTTGGTAATGAAAAATTCTTCTTCAAAGAAATTCTTTAAATCATCTATTTCGGCATATTTCTTAAAAGTATTGATTTCGCCTTCTAATTCACCACCTTTCAGGCAGATTAAGCCATTTGGGAGTGCGTTTTTTTGAGTAGATGAGATGTTTTTCTTGATGATTTTTACTAAGTCTGCCAAAGGCATTACTGCTCTGCTCACAACAAAATCGAATTTTCCTTTTTCGTCTTCAGCTCTACAATGTCTAAAGCTGATGTTGCTCAGACCGATGGCATCAGATACTTCGGTAGCAACTTTTATTTTTTTTCCAATACTGTCTACCAGTAGAAATTGAACTTCGGGAAAAAGAATCGCCAGTGGAATACCTGGAAATCCCCCGCCTGTACCCACATCTAAAATACGACTACCTTCTCTAAAATTCATAAGCTTAGCTATACCGAGCGAATGAAGCACGTGGTGAATGTAGAGATTTTCTATATCTTTTCTCGAAATTACGTTAATCTTAGCGTTCCAATCCACATATAAATCGTAAAGAGACTCAAATTGTTTTTTTTGATGATCTGTGAGATTTGGAAAATATTTTAATAGTATATCCATTGTACTTACATTGATACGAATTTCGAAATAATAGCGTTTTCCTTAATCAGAGGTTTTATCTCTTCGTAAGGGATAAATATCTTTATAGCATCGGTTTTGTAACCTGAATATTCGCCTTTATTAAATATGTAGGTAATCCCTTTATTATCGAGGAGAAAATTTCCATTCGGAACCATCTCTTCTAAACCAAAATAACCAAGACTTTCTAAGTCTGCCAAGTTTTTTACATTCTTACTTTTAAGTATACTATTTCTAAAAGATACACCTAACACTTTGGCATATCCTTCGTTAAACAAATCCTCTTCTGTAAGTATTTTCAGAGCATCTAAGTCAATCACTCTGTTTTTGAGGAAATCGTAAGAACTAGCACCTCCTTTGTAATTGGTTTGATCGATTTGATACGAAAGTATACCTCCTTTATTGAATATAATTTTGTTGTAATCGATCTCGTAATAGGATGTATATACCTCATGTGCATCGTGTTCATTGACCCTGTCTATGGCGTAGATACGAGCATCTTCTTTATAACTTTCTATGTAGTTTTCTTCGTATCCTTTTGCTGCATCTTGTGGGCTTAGGTGGGCATAACTTTCATCAAAAAAAGAAGAGATAAAGATACGCTGCAGCGAGTCTAAGGCAACTTTATCATTGTAGTCGGATGGGTATATAAATGCAAGCTTTAAGTTACACGAGGGTTGCGTAGAATCGTTATTGATATGATAATTTCGAGTTATACGTACAGAGTCGAATCTGATTTGATTGTCTGTTATATCTGTAGTTTGTGGACGACACGAAAAAAAGGATATTGAGATAAATAACAATATTCGCAAAAATAAGTAAATATTCTTCATATGGGTATTCATAATCTATCCTGCAAATATATGTATATATTAGACGAATGAAAAGTAAATTTTGAAAAGAAAAAGATTTATTTATTATCCATTTAATTTGCAGCTAATTGATGATCTTGGTGCGGTTTGTTTTGGAAGTGCTAAGGGCTAGTAAAACCTAAAATAAGGGTAGATGGTTGAAAATGTTACTTTTTTAATTTGCAAATCAAATAGTTTAGCTATTTTTGTGAGCTGTCGTTTGATGAAATATTTATTTTATGTTCAAGAAAGTGTGTGTTAGTCTTTTACTTCTGACTGTTTTTTTTGTTACCAATGCTCAAAATAGTTCATATTTGCTGAAGGGGCAACTCGTTGGTGATGCTTATAATGGAGCAAAAGTCTATCTTCAAAAACCAAGTGAGGGTAGAAATAGTTTGGTTACAATTGATTCTACAACTATAGAAGATGAAAAATTTACTTTTCGAGAAAGTATTCGAAATGCTTTCTCTTCTA
>JBDLTH010000031.1:0-10873 GCA_039799165.1 Bacteroidota bacterium | reverse complement strand
GTACATATACTGCTTTAGCTCAATTACAGATCCTCAAGAACATCAACATAAGATATGAAGAATATTTAGAAAACGATTCTACAAAACTGAGGTGTGTAATTACAGCAATACCCGACAAGAGACAAGGCACATCCGCCGAGATAGAGGGTACAAACTCTGCTGGATACTTTGGCATAGGAGCAGGACTGGGTTATTCGCACCGAAACGTGTTTAAAGGTTCGGAACTATTTAACGCTAAAGTGCGAGGCTCATATGAAGCGGTAACACCTAATTTTTCTAAATTTGGCGATAATTATTTTGAAGTAGGAGGCGAAGTATCATTAACCTTCCCTCGTTTTATGTTCCCTTTTATCAGTTATGACTTAAGGCGAAGATTACGTTCTTCCACACAGTTTTTTTCGACATATACTTATCAACGCCGTCCCGAATATTTTACACGCACTGTATTTTCTACAGGAATAAAATACATTTGGGAAAACAGACGCAACAGCACAGTACGCCATACGCTTGACCTTATTGATATAAGTTATGCTCATCTTCCGACGTTGAATGCGGAATTTGAAAGCACATTATCTGATAATGCAAAAATTTATAGTTTCACCGATCAGTTTATTGTTAGCATAGGATATTCGTATAACAAAACCAATAATGTGTTGAGTACACTGCCTTCGCAACGTAGAAATAGATCGACATACTCGTTAAGAACCTCGTTTGAAACTGCTGGAAATACACTCTCGCTACTTGGTGCATTGACCAATGTACCTAAAGATGAAAATGGTTCTCGAAAAATATTTAATACCTATTATGCTCAATATGCAAAAGGAAATATTGATTATAGCAAAACCATACGAATAGATGACAGAAACGCATTTGCTTGGCGTTTAGGTGGAGGCATCGCCTTTCCTTACGGCAACAATAAGCTTGTGCCTTTTCAGAAACGATTTTATAGTGGTGGGGCTAACAACGTACGAGGATGGGCGGCTAGAGAATTAGGACCAGGGTCGTTTTATCGAGAAGATGCAAACTTCAACGACCAATCAGGCGATATACGATTTGACGCTAATATCGAACTTAGAAGCAAAGCTTTTTGGAAATTGGAACTGGCCACATTTTTAGATGCTGGAAATATTTGGACTATAAAAGGAACAGATAGGCAGTATAAGGGGCAATTTGAGTTTCAGAAATTTTATAAACAAATAGCCTCTTCGTGGGGTCTTGGATTTAGATTAGACCTCGATTTTCTACTGATACGGTTAGATTGTGGATGGAAATTATACAATCCTGCTGATACTCCCCATTATAAACAAGACGCTAGTGGGTATTTAGTACCTGATGGATACAAATCTAAATGGGCTATACTAAAACCGCTTCGCTTACGAGAAAACACGGCTTGGCACATTGCAGTAGGTTACCCATTCTAAAGTCGAAACAACTGTAAATCAGTCCATTTTTTTTAACAGATCGGGACGCAAACGTTTAGTTCGCTCCACCGATTGTTGAAACTTCCACTCATCTATTTTTGCTTGATGCCCCGACAATAGTATATCTGGCACTTTCAAGCCTTTGTAATCGGCAGGGCGTGTATATACAGGTGGTGCTAATAGATTATCTTGAAATGAGTCTGACAATGCCGATTGTTCATCTCCAATAGCTCCAGGTATTAGCCTGACGATAGAATCGGCTATTACAGCAGCAGCAAGCTCGCCCCCTGTAAGTACATAGTCGCCTATCGATATTTCTTTGGTTATCAAATGTTCCCTTATTCTATAATCGATACCCTTATAATGCCCACACAAAATGACAAGATTAGTTAACGAAGACATCGTATTTGCCATTTTCTGATCGAATCGTTCGCCATCGGGACTGGTAAATATCACTTCATCGTAACTACGTTGGCTCTTGAGTAACGTTATCAAATTATCAATTGGTTCTATTTGCATCACCATACCCGCTTCGCCTCCAAACGGATAATCATCTACTTTATGATGCTTATCAGACGAATAATCACGTAAGTTATGAATAACTATTTCAACTAAACCTTTGTCTTGGGCCCTTTTCAATATCGAGCAGTTCATCGGTTCATTAAGCATTTGTGGCAATACGGTTATAATATCTATCCTCATCACGTCGAATCTTTTTTTGAGAAAACGAAATTAGTCAAAAACCATGATAAATGTTTTAAGAAAAATTTAATTCTTATAGAAAACGAAAATGTGTTATCTTTATACCTTTGTATACAGTTAAAAATATTTGAAAAATAAAAAATAAAAGTGTTGAAACACAAATACTTTTTACCTCTCGTTCTCACATTAGCTTGCTTGGGAGTGCTGATGTCATCTTGCAAGCAAGTTAAATTAGCTGATGCTGATGGACATTTTGTGAATGGTGAATATTTTGAAGCAGCATCAAAATACAAAATAGTGTATCGAAAGACACCTCCTAAAGATAGGGCATTGCGTGGGGTTATTGCTTATCGACTAGCCGAAAGCTATAGACTAAGCAATAATGTAGCTGCTGCCAATGCTGCTTATGTAAATGCAATAAGATACACCACTGGAGACACAGTAATACATCTGCAATATGCAAGAACATTACACAAAGCGGGCAATTACAAAGCAGCAACAACACAATATCAAACTTATCTAAAATCGTTTCCAGATTTCAGATTCGCTACAAATGGTATAAAAGGTACAGAAAATGCGTTGGAGATGAAACAAAACCCAACGAAATACAGCATAAAAAAAATGGAGGTATTCAACTCCCGACGTGGTGAATTTAGCCCCATGTTATTACCTCCCGATTATGATATGATTTATATCACAAGCCATCGAGACGATGCCAAAGGAGACTCAAAAAGTCCAATAACAGGTGTAAAAAATAATGATATATTTGTTTCTCGTTTAGACGATAAAAACAAATGGACAAAACCCGAATCGGCAGGAGATATCAATACTAATTTTGATGAGGGTGTGCCCTCTTTTACCGAGTCGGGAAATATAATGTACTATACCTATTCTGAACAAGACACGATAAAATCTACATCTTCAAGCATATACAAAGCTACACGAGATGGCGGAGCTTGGATAAAAGGAAACAAAATAAACATAGGCTTAGATAGCATCTCGCTATATGCACACCCAGCAGTTACCCCTTCGGGCAATTATTTATATTTTGTGTCTGATATGAAAGGAGGCTATGGTGGCAAAGACATTTGGAAGACTGTATTGTCTAGTGATGGCGAACCCATAGGCGAAGAGAATCTAGGACCACTAATCAATACTGCGGGTGATGAAATGTTTCCGTATATGCGTAACGATAGTACTCTCTATTTTGCTTCCGATGGACATGCTGGTATGGGTGGTTTAGACCTATTCAAAGCCCAATTCAGTAGTCAAAATAAAAAATGGGTAGTCGAAAATATGGGATTCCCGATCAATTCGCAAGGCGATGATTTTGGAATAACATTTTATGGAAACAAAGAAGCTGGCTTCTTTTCTTCGAATCGCAACGAAGCAAAGGGTAACGATCATATCTACTCATTTGATTACCCAACAGTAACTATTTCATTAGAAGGATTTATTGTTGATAAAGATGACGAGTTTGTACCCAATGCCACAATACGAGTAGTGGGTAATGATGGTACAAATCAGAAATTTAATGGAAAACCCGATGGCACATACAAACTGCCTATAAAAAGTGGTGTAAACTATGTACTTCTTGCCAGCGGAAATGGATATTTAAACACCAAAATGGATCTGAAAACTAGAAATATAGAGAAAGATTCGACCTACTTTGTCGACTTTGTTTTATATGCGATCAATAAACCATCGGTTCTTGAAAATATTTTTTACGACTTTGATAAAGCTGCATTAAGAGAAGATTCTAAAAAAGAACTAGATGCTTTGATTGAACTATTAGAAATAAACCCGAATGTAACCATCGAATTATCTGCTCATACCGATCGTAAGGGTACACAAGAATACAATCAAAAACTATCGCAACGCAGGGCTCAATCAGTAGTAGACTACCTCATTGGGCATCGTATAGCTAAGGATAGACTGACTGTGGCTGGCTATGGCAAGCTACAACCAAAAACAATAACGAAAAGCTTGGCTAAGAAACATGATTTTCTAAAAGAGGGAGATGTACTTACCGAAGAATTTATTTTGACTTTGCCTACTGAGCAACAAGTAATAGCAGATCAGATAAACAGAAGAACTGAGTTTAAAGTACTATCTATAACTTATGGGCTAAATTAACAACAGACGTTATGAAGAAACTAATAATCGCAATTTTTAGCTTATACATCCTATCCAGTCTATCGGTACAGGGACAAGAATTGAATATGCGAGTTACAATCAATTCCGAGAACATTTCGGGAACAGACAGAACCATATTTTCGAGTTTAGAAGATGTATTAGGTAGATTTGTAAATGGACGAAAATGGACAGATGCCAACTTTACCGTAAACGAACGAATCGCTTGTTCGATGCTGATTACTATAAAATCGATATCCGAAGACAATTTGTACAATGCCGATATACAACTTACATCAAACCGCCCCATCTACAATTCATCATATACCAGCCCACTTTTCAATTTCAAAGATTCAGAATTTGATTTTCGATACATACAGGGACAAAATATCGAATTTTCGGATAACAACATTAGTGATAATTTGACCGCAACTATTGCTTTTTATGTATACATCATACTTGGCTTAGACTTCGACTCGTTTGCCTTGAATGGGGGTAGACCCTATTTTGATAAGGCGATGAATATCACAACTAATGCACAACCTCTAAATGCCAAAGGATGGGCTCCTTTTGGTGGCAATAAGAATAGATATGCTCTTGCATTGGCATTAACTGAAGAAAGTACAGCTACATTTCATAGTATGTGGTATAACTATCACCGCAAAGGCTTAGACGAAATGGTTACAAATGCAACTAGAGGAAGAGTTGAAATAGAAAAAGCAATACCAGATTTACAAAAAATTTACAGGGCACGACCAGCTTCAGTAGTACTATCGCTCTTTGGTGATACTAAATTAGATGAACTAATCAGTGTCTACTCAAAGGCTACACCTGAAGAAAGGAAGGGTGCTGCTAAAATTTTGGAAACAATATATCCTGCCAAAAGAAATAGTATTGACAACTTAAAGAAATAAGTAAAGAATTGACAAAACACTCTTCACTTATTTTACTCAATTATATTTTTTTAATATAAGCTCTTCTGGTTTTATGATGTTCGGCATTGAATCCATCCCAAAGCGAAGCCACTTTATTATTTTGTTCCAATTCAGGATTACTCTCAGCAAAGCGAAATCCGTTCTTATATGCCGAAGATATATAATCTGTAAATATCATCGCATTCACTCCCTTGCCTTGGTATTCTGGAGCTATTCCTATCAGTAATAAATCTAACACCTTATTATTCTTGCTTTTTAAAGCTTTCAACAGGTGATACCAACCAGTAGGAAACAGTTTACCTTTAGCCTTTTGTAAAGCAATGGATAAGCTTGGTACTCCAATACCAAACCCCACTACCTCGTCGGTTGACTCCTTGATGATAATGGAGACAATATCCCATCTTAACAGAGGAACATACATCTTTACGTAAGTATCTATTTGTTTTTGAGTCAAGGGAACAAAACCATAGAGTGGCGAGTAAGCCTGATTTAATAAACTAAATAGCTTAGATATATAAGGAGTTATCTGTTTTAAATTTTTAAATTTAAGAAGTTTAAGTCCATATTTCTCAGCAACAATATTGGCTATGCGTTGATGCCTTTCGGGTACTGCCACAGGAACAGGGATGTAATACTCGTGCCAATCGACATCTTTCGTATACCCCATACGTTCTATCTGATCTTTGTAATACGGATAACTATATGTTGTAGCCATTGTAGAAATACGGTCATAACCAGACACAAGTAAACCTTCGTGATCGAGGTCTGTGTAGCCCATCGGACCATGTATTGCCTCCATACCCTTACGTTTAGCCCAATCTTCGGCAGCGTTGAAAAGCAAATCAACAACAGCATTGTCGTCAATAAAGTCTACAAAACCAAAACGAGCCTGTTTTTGTTTCCAAATATCGTTTGATTTATGATTTATTATTGCCGCAATACGACCTACTATTTTGTCATCTTTGTATGCTAGAAATAATTGTTGCTCGCAAAAATCGAATGCCGGATTTTTAGCAGGGTCTATCGTATTCATCTCATCCATTATTAGCTGGGGCACATAATATGGATTTCCTTTATAGAGTTTGATCGCGAATTTTATAAATTCTTTGATCGACGATTTATCGTTTGCTTCTACAATTGTTAATGACATTATTTCAATATAAAGTTTAGAATAACTTATTTAGCAAGCAAAGATAAGATATTTTTAGAAACAAGAATTAAATCCGTTTGATACTTGCTAACTGGTGTGTGTAACTTTCAGTATCAATATTGTATACGCCTTTTTCATCCACCTTATCTATTCTAACTTTACCTGAGGCATGTATTATTTTACAATCGCCCATATAGATGCCAACATGGGTGATCCGACCATTTTTTTCAAAAAAGAGTAAGTCTGAAGGCATTGCATTTTCTAATGTATCTATTGTTTGCCCTTCGTGTACCTGCATACTAGCATCTCTAGGCAGGTTGACTCCATTCATATTAAAAACACTCTGAACCAAACCTGAACAATCGATTCCCATTATCGTTTTGCCTCCCCACAAATAAGGGGCATTCTGAAAAAGCATAGCAGCAGCTAATATATTGTCTTTATAACTATTAGGGAGGTACGTAACAAATGAAGGGTGTATCTGATATTTACGTTGTGCTATTTCAAATCCACTTGCTTCGTGTTGATAAAAAGGGAGTATGCTACCTGCTGATAAGCGGTATATGCTTTTGTCAGTTAAGCAAAACACATCAGCTACTGGTACATTGGTTCTGAAAACAGGTTGTGACATGAGCCTATTATAAGTATCTTCGGATATCTCGGTCAACATTTTTTGATCTGCCCAACCTTCGTATCCATCTATTCTATTTTTAATTTTAGCGAAAGAATTTTGTGAGTCAATTATTTCTACATATTCTCCAAAAATAAGCTGGGTAACCATCTCGGCACTCTCTCTAGCTTCCGCTCGTATGGCAAGAGCGGTATTTAAAAAAATAGCGTAATTCATCCTTTGTTATTATTTTTTATACCTGTAATGACCAGTGATTTTCCAATCGAATAAAATATCTTCAGCTACTTGTCCCCATCCAATATTATGAACAAGAAGAGGGCGTTTGCCATCCCTCGTTTTTTTATCAACTACAATGCCTATGTGTACCAAGCCTTTGCCCAAATCCCATGTAACAATATCACCCACAAGATAATCCTCTGGCTTGTTGCTAATACTCTTGACAACTCCTTTTCGGGTAAAGAATGCTTGAAGATTAGGTACACGCCTATGATCAATATTGGTATCCGTACCTTTCATCCCCCATTTTTTGCGACTAGGGTATAAGTTGAAGTTGGCTTTCATATCCTCATGAACCTCTTTCTGAAGATCGATGCCCAATTTACGGTAGGCTCGTATTACAACATCTGTACAAACCCCTCTATTGGCAGGCACATCGCCATTGGGATAAGCTATTTTATAATACGCAGGATCATACCACACCCTGTCTTGTGTGAGGCTAATAGTGGCATCCGATAATTTGGTGTAAAATTGTACATCTTGCCCTTTTACAGCAGAAAACACACACAAGAAAAACACTAATACGATAAAGGAACTTTTGATATTCATTTGTATAATTGATAACTAATATTGTTTATACAGAACCCTTTGCCTATTTTCATTTAAGAACCCCACAATGTAGTCTGCTGTTTCTTCCAGAACAAAATCATTTTTCACCAAAGAGTTAGGGATTCGCAAAGTTAAATACCCTTTTAAGAAAGAATGATATGTTCTTTTCAAGTCTGCTAAAGCTTGTTTTGTACTATAATTGTGATGCGAACCATCAACTTCTATATTAACTTTTGCTTCTGGAATTGCAATATCGATATGCTTAAAACCATCAAATTTTTCTAGTTGAGCGGGCACACCTCTGACCTTTAGAGCGAAATACAATCGGATGCACTCTATTGTAGAAATCTGTTCCATATTTCGAAACCAGTGTTGATGGTTGATACAAAGCGATACACCAAAATTATCAATAGAATATTTTTGTACCTTATAATCAATATAGCAATTGCATTCTAAACAACTATTCATAGTATGAGATTTTTATTAAAGTTCATTTGGAAGTAAAAACTGAAACCTTGAGGTTATCAGAGGATAAAAGCTCGATCATTTTTTCAATCCAACTAGGTATTTGATTGACGATTGGCAACGTTCCTATACTTGCACCTGCTCCAAAATAATAAGTAACTTTTCTCATATTCATGTAAATATTTGCACCCGCAATTTAGTTAAAATAATTTATTGTAGAAACGTATTCAATAATAAAGATTGACTCAAAGATAATTTTTGATTTGTTTTAGCTAACTTTGAATACATCTGTTTTGATGCAGATGAAACACTATTATGACTGTCTAAATACGTTTTAAATTAAATTACAAATGGAAATTGAACATCTAGCTATTTGGGTTGACGATATAGAAATTATGCGTCAATTTTATCTTACTTATTTTGACCTAACTTGTGGCGACAGATATGTGAATGAGGGGAAAAGGTTCACATCGTATTTTTTGACTTTTAGTGACGGAAAATCACGAATTGAACTCATGAATAGACCAGATATTCAAGGTGCCATTACAGCTAGAGGCTTTACAAAAGGAATAGCACATTTTGCCATTTCGGTGGGTAGTATTGAGGTTGTGAATACGATGACTGAACGTTTGAGAACAGATAATTATATTGTGGCAAGCGAACCTAGACATACAGGTGATGGCTACTACGAAAGTGCAATATTAGATCCCGAAGGAAATTATATAGAGATCACCTGCTAGCTTTGAATAAAAGATTTGCCACATTTGTACCGAAAAGAAACAAAGAAGGATATTGAAATAGGCATATCATTTCTTTCAAAATTAAGATTTTACACCATTCATCTTAAAATAATATTTGCACCACTGTTTAATTTCACAGACATCGCATTTAGGGCTACGTGCTGTACAAACATAACGTCCATGCAATATGAGCCAATGATGCGCCTTTGATAATATAGTAGGTGGTATATACTTTACCAATTCTCGTTCCGTTTCAAGTGGCGTTTTTGAATTACTAGTCAATCCTATTCTATTCGATACCCGAAACACATGTGTATCTACAGCCATTGCAGGCTTATCAAAAGCTACAGACAACATAACATTGGCTGTTTTGCGTCCCACACCAGGTATACTTTCTAGTGCCTCCAAGGTATCAGGTACTACCCCATCAAACTCATGAACTAGTTTTTTTGCCATCCCAACTAAATTTTTCGCCTTATTATTAGGGTATGATATACTTTTGATATATTCGAAAATCTCTTCAACAGAAGATTTTGACATTACATCTGGAGTTGGATAATCTCTAAATATAGGTGGTGTTACTATATTAACTCTTTTATCGGTGCATTGTGCCGATAAAATTACTGCAATCAATAAATGAAATGGATTGTCATAGTGTAATTCTGTTTCGGCAACAGGTACATGCACATTAAACCAATTCATTACATTAATATATCGTTCCTTTTTTGTCATTTGCTTTATTTAAATTTATAAAGTAACGAAATTGTAGCCAAACTAAAAATAGAAAGAGGGAATCTATAGATCCCCTCTCTGTTAAAATATATGATGAATGTTTTATTAAAAGAATTTCACCCGATTATCTACAACATTCATTTTTTGTTGCAAAACTTGCATCGATTGAGACATTACTCTATTCGCATTTTGCATACCAGATGTTTGTTTATAGAACTGTGCATTGAAATCAGCACTTTGATCCGATTTATTCAATACATTCAATACAATCACTCCATTATCTCCTTTTACAGGTCCTTCAATCTTGTTTACTTGACCTATTTGAGCATATACATTCAAAGCAGATTCACGACCTATACCCATGATATTAGGTGTATCAAACGTTACAAATTTAACAGTATCCACTTTTCCATTTACTGCTTGTGCATAAGCATCAAGGCTACTTAGGTTTTTAGACTTAAGATCTGCAATTATTTTTTCGGCTTTTTTATTTTTAATCAATTCTTCTTTCAAAGCATCCCTAACTTCAGACACTGGCAAATATCCAGGTTCGAGTTTCGAGTTAATCATAGCAATGATTTTGTGATCTGTTAAATCAAACTTTCTAACGGATCCAGCTTTCTCATTAAATGCCCATGTAATAACTTGACGTGACCCACTTATTTGAGATAGGTTAGGAGAGGCTCCCGAAATAGATATATCCTGAAATAAGTTGTATCCTTTTTCTGAAGCTGCTTTTGCAAAATTCTTTCCGTCACTATTTGCTACAACAAATTCGTTCAATTCATTATCAATAGTAGCCAAAGTCTGATCGCTTACAACTACTGGCATTTGAATCAATGCTAACTTATATTTAGTAACAGGCTGAGATTTAGCCTCAACTTTCAGAATTTGAATATTTCCTTGAATATTCAATTTTGTAATTTCACCATTAGCAGTCTTAAATGCAGCATTCACAAAATCTTTTCCTGCCGAAGCCAATTGAGCCTCAGTTGCCCAACCAGCATCACCTCCATTAGATTGAGGCGATAATTCGTTAGCTACAATTGCAAAGTCTTTACCTTGTTTAATAACATTGATAATGCTATCTGCACGATTATTTGCAGCCAATCTATCAGTACCTTCAGGTATGATAATCA